>DASYAN010000298.1:0-17039 GCA_036501345.1 Ktedonobacteraceae bacterium | reverse complement strand
AACTCTCCCTCGATCACCTCAGCCTCAATCACCTCAACAAGAGCAGGTTCCCGCTCGACCAGTTTCACTAGAATTTTTTCTAGTTGTTCACGGTTCAAGTCTAACAGCAGAGCCTCGATAGTAGGACGCTCTTCAACCTTCTCTGGTTGGTGAATGGCCGCCAAGCAGGTTGCGATGATGTGCTTGCACCATCCACTCCCATGATGTGAACAGGTACAAGCGGTTGAAACAGCAGTATCGGTGCCAAATGCGCAACGAACGACGTAGGGCAGTAGCACGCTGTCCTGAACTTCTGCCCGCAGTGTCATACCACGTTTGACAAGTGAGAGCACGACTCCCTGTCGGTAGTATTCACGCCCCAGGAAGAATGACTCTTCTGAGGTATACTGAAGAATAGTTGTTTCGATCAAGGGTAGTGTCGACATTTTTTATACCTTTTCTTAAAAAATATCGGGTGTGGAAAGACTCATCCTATACAATTACTAGACACACATAGTATTCCGTTATCCAGAACTTAGACAAATATGGACACGCCATACTTGATGTCTGGTTCCTGCTTCCGCCAGAGCAGTTTCACGATCTCTTTCGAGAAAGCCAGAGCTGCTCTGTCCACAGGCTTTGTGTTCCCGTGTAACTCACGGTACAAATTGGTTATGCCATTGCGGCCAAATTGAAAGCAGCATTAAAATCACGATCAAGAACCAATCCACACTCTTGGCAAACAAAGACCCGGTCAGCAAGGGTTTGTTCTTCGTCTACCCACTCACAGTTTGAGCAGGTCTTGCTAGATGGATACCACCGACTGACCACTTTGCTCGCTGATCCGGCCAGACTTGCCTTGTACTCAAGCTGTCGCCTCAATTCAGCAAACCCAACGTCTGCTATGGCACGACTCAGCTTCCGATTCTTGAGCATGCCTGCCACATTGAGATCTTCAATCACGATACATGCAGGTTGCTCTTGACATGGCTTGGTTTTCGCCACGATCTGAGCAGTCGCTTTGTGCAGTGCATCGGACCTGATATGGGCTATTCTGGCATGCAAACGTGCCAGTTTGCGGACGGCTTTCTTGCGGTTCTTTCCGCCTTTTGTTTTGCGAGAATGTTGACGACTCAATCTCTTGAGCTTCTTGAGATGGTTCCTGAGTGCTTTCGGATTCTCAATCGTTGTACCATCAGAGCAAGTGGCAAGCGCCTTGATCCCCAAATCTACTCCCATGGCTTGACCAGAAGCTGCAAGTACATCAGGGACTTCTTCTTCCACCTGAACAGAAACATACCAGCGACCAGCCTGCTCAGAGACTGTTGCAGATAGGATCTTGATGCCTGATGTGGGGATATACTTCTTTTTGCCCTTTTCTTTCAGGCGCACCTTGCCAAGCCGTGGCAACTGAACAGCTTTGTCGGTCACGTGGATAGCGCCTGTGAGACGAAAACTCCCAATGCCCTTTTTCTTGTTTTTGAACCTGGGATAGCCAAGCTTTCCTTTCCATTGTCCTATTTTTTTGAGTTGGCATTTGCAAAAAAAATGCTTGAATGCTTTTTCAAGATCTCGAAGGGCTTCCTGCCCGCAGCACTTGGAAACATCGTACATCCAGGAGATATCCTTCTGCTTGAGAGCATTCAATTCTTTGTGTAAGCTTATCGCGCTCGGTGTCCTACGACCTGCCGCATATTCCTCCTGATAGCGTCTCAGTCCCCAATTGTACGCCCAACGGGCAGCACCAGCATGCTTGAGACACGCGGTAATTTGCGCCTTATTCAAGTCCAGTTCAGTCTTGTACCCGCATATTCTCTTCATCCTTGATCTCCTCTTGCATAGCGCACTCAATACATTTTTTGACTTGCTCGGCACGACGTTTGCTATTCCTGCGTCCGTAGATCCGAGCTGCCAGACTGGTGATGACAGCCACAAAATCATCGACCAGCTCATTGTCCATATTTGTCAACATAACTAGAAACTAGATGTCACCCTCAAAAGTAGTCTATCATATCACTTCAATCCCCATGTTAATACAAGAACAGCCTATGCTTGAACTATGGCACAGATAGCTATCAGCACAAAGGTCATGCGGTTGCCTAGATGTACACATTATTCATGATTGGCATAGTGAGCATCCTCTAAACAATCCTCGTACCAATCATCACTTTCATCGTTTTCCCAATCTGGGGTAGACCAATTTCTGGCATAGCGAAAGCGTTGCTCTTTCTTGACAAGACTATGAGGACAAATAGCAACGATATCAACTAACAGCTCACGTAAAAGGTTTTCTATCGGGTACTGCTGGGACTCATCTTCAGTGATAGCTTGCCCATAAAATGTCCCAGTCTCGCGACTTGTGCTCGCGCTGCTTTGTAATTCGCGCACCAGCTGCGACGGTAAAAATTTTTCTGCGACCCGCAAAGGAAGGTGGAAGACATAATGAGCAGTCGAGCTGTTGTACTGAAACGCAATCAAACTCAACCCTTCTGGATCAAGCTGTTTTATTTCACCCTCACTCAACTCGTCCCAACCCGGGTAGAGCCGATCCCTGCTCAAGTAAACCTCGAATAGATCTGCTGGTTGGATAAAGAGTGCAGCAAGTTCCTCGCTTGGAATAGGCTGCCGGGTGACCCGTGCCTGATCTACAAGTTCCTGAAGGGACCCACGGATAAAAGTTTCGACTCGTTTTTCATCGAGCATCACGCTATCAGCCTGTGCCTTTGCTTGATAGCCTGTGATGTGAGTAAAAAGCTTGCGAGCATATAAGTCGAACTCGTCTGTAAGAACCTCATTCCCATCAAATGACATCGCGAACCTGTCGATAAAAACTTCTGTAGCTATGTCTACAGCAACACCATAGGAGTAATCGCGAGCAAATGCTTCTGATCCATCGATATAGGCAACAGGGTCAACCGCTCCAACTTTATAGGCCTGTTGTAATACAACAGATTTCACCTCGTACAATCCCTGTCGGTCGCCATATAGCAAATGTTCACGAGCTTTTGCCCAATGGTTGAGATAGAAAAGTAGGTGAAGTGTCCGTTCAATGTGTGCTGGTTGGCAGAGCCAATCGAGCCTGGATGGTAGGATTCCGCCAGGAGCAGAAGTACGAGGACAATACTCAGGATAGATCGTGTCCTGCCAGCAGGAAATATGATAAGTTTGTGAAGCGCTATGCTGACCCCCTTCCACATGCTCCAGCACACGGCTAGCCAGTTCGAGTAGTTCCTTGCGAAAGGCAAGATTATCACCAGTCGAACGAAGCACCAATTGCAGAGCGAAATTATAAGGAATAGGATCAGTCGTAATATTGGGGTAAGAGGGCAGAAAAGCGATAATCGCATCGTGAGCATACGGCCCCAACGTCGAAAATGATACAAAAGCATATTCTCGATGTGACGAAACTACTAGTAGATCATGCCCTTGAAAGCGGATTTTGCCTGCTACACCCTGACATGAAAACTGAATCGTTACGCCGGGCACCCGGTTGAATAGCTCAACGGTAAGCTTGATAGCTGGATCAAGCTCATGAATGTCCGCTGCAAGAGCGCTATCAATTTCCTGAAGCCATTGATATTCAGGTAAAGCTAGGATCTCCTCACAGTGCACATCAAGCCACTGAAAGAACTCGCGCATCTTGCGATCATAACTACCATCGTTAGCGAAAAGTGACCCTTCACCCACGTTAGAGGACAAATTGCGCATAAAGAGGGCATCCCGCTTCGCCCAGTGCGTTCTTCCATCCAGCACTTCCTGCCTATACATTTCATCCAAGGCAAATTTCTGACAGAAATCCCTGATGTTAGGTTTATCTGCTTCCTCAAAATAGAAATCACGCAAGAAGTGCGCATCACCAAAGATATGGCTGGCACCTTGCAGCATATCCAGATCAAAGCATTGCTTCTCCAAGACCATCAGTTCGCGCTTTATAAACTGTACCTCAAGACGCTGGAGAGCACTCTTCATTTGCTGGCGTAGGGTACGAATATCTCGTTTTACTTTATTGGGCGTTTTCTTCGCTCGCTGCCCCTTTATAGTCTGGAAGGAACTCTGGAGAGTTGCAATTTGCATCTCAAATTCGTGCTGGCAAATGCTTTGCTCTTCTGCCAGTTGAGCATGCAAGCGTGACTGCAGAGGTTCTTGCAAAGCTTTTAGCAGCAAAGTGATCGAAAATTGAGTAAAATGAGCTTGCTCAACATCTACCTTCTCAGCAAACCAGACAGTGAGTTGATTCTTACCTGTTTCTGCACCTGTATCAATTTCTGCAGTGAACTTATAATTTCCATAGAACATCTCATAAACATCTACGCGCATAGTATATCTCCCTTCAATACACAAATAGCTAATTAACAACACCCACCGCCATACGTAATAATCTCGTGCTGTGCCGCTTTGCATAATAAGTAGTGAAAGCGGGTTGCAGGGATTGTAAAGCTGGTAGGAGAGACCACACAGTTTCTTCTACAGACATTGGCATATAGCTCATATTCCTCTCGTGCACAGCCGCTCCATGGCTAATGCGCCTCACGAGTTCCTGGGTATATGGGGCTGGCTCTACCTTCTCCCGGCGTAGCTCATTGACGACATAGGCATACATATCGAGTGCTTCCTGTCGCCGATCGCGGTCAGCTAGAATGACCATCAAGTGGCAAAGAGCGTCTTCGTCCGTCGGATTCTCCTCCAAGAACGAGAAGAGCAATTCTTCGGCCTGACCAATACGCCGATCTCTCAGGTAGAGTTCCACCAGTTTATAAAGCACACGGCGTCTAGCGCCGTTGATAGTGTTACGTCGTCCCTGCGACCATGAAGCTTGTAGATCATCTTCCAGGAATTGGCCCTGGACAAGAGCATGAGCATGCTCCAGTAGGGAAAGTGGATCCTGTCCCTGGCTCTCATCACGTACTGCCCGCGCAGCAAATGTGAGAAAAGCTTCAGCATCGACCCACAGATGAGACTGCGTTGCCAGCCTCAAAGCAGTATCGCCATTGCCCCGGACCGTGAGCAGAAGACTCTCCTCAGAGTAAGTTCGCAATATGTGACGCCGCAGGACAGAGGCAGCCGAATCGAGAGCGTGCAAAGCATTGATCATAGTGTGATCAGGCCAGATAAACTGGACAAGTTCGTCCTTGGAGGCCCGACGATTTGGGGTACACAGGAGGATTTTTAACAACTCCATCGCGGCTCGTCGGTTACCCCATTCCTCCCATGGCAGACGAGCATAGCGTGGAGGAAAGGTTGGAGCTGTGGGAGAAGAGATAAGGCGCTCAATAGCAAATTCACCAAAGGTGAAGATACGCATAAATGGGTATGGCGGATGTGAATACTTAGTGGTAATATCCATAAATTGTTGTTTCTCCTCCTCTTGCCAACTCGCTACATCTGTACCGTACTGAAGCAAGAAACTTTAGCTGCAATGCTATAACATCTGTATTATGAAAAGCAGAAGCATATTGCTATGAGTTGATTATAACATAGGGCCTCGGGCTCTCTGTGAGGTTTTCGTGAGGTTTTCGTGAAAAAACGATAGCCCACAATGGTAACGGAAAGCATTTGTCTTGACAGCAGTCGAGTCACTGATGTATCATCCACAAGTGGGAGCTTTTCCTTCCCATTGCATTTGGCAAGAATGGGCGGTTGCTGAAATTGGTAGACAGGGCAGACTTAGGATCTGTTGGCGATGAGCCGTGAGAGTTCGAGTCTCTCACCGCCCACTTGATAACTGAAGAACGCACTATTGTGGGGATGGTAAGTGGAAAAGATATGGACTCATTCGAGATTGAAAATTGCGGGAGTGGCTCAGTGGTAGAGCATCTCCTTGCCAAGGAGAAAGTCGCGGGTTCGATCCCCGTCTCCCGCTCCAATCTGTTTAGACGGAGGGAAGCTGACAAGGTTTCCCTCGCTGGGTAAGCACAGATGTGTTCCATAGCAAGACATAGGTCACAATGCTTAAGAGCAAAGCGCGAATGATTATCCATTCTTGTGGGGGGATTCTATGGGTGGAAATGACCTCGTTGTGCTTCCCCAGTGTCTATTCATGAACAACAATTACTACAACCATGTGTTATAGTTAAGTACAACTCTCTATTCAAGAATAATCTTTTGGAGGGAATGTGAAGGTCTCTGTTGAAAAGTTACCAACAAGCGAGGCCGTCCTAGAAGTAGAAGTGACTTGGGACGAGCTAGAAAAAGCCTCAGAAAAAGCCTATCGGAAATTAGTGCAAAAAGTTGATATACAAGGTTTCCGTCGAGGAAAAGCTCCTCGTGCTCTATTGGAACGTCGCTTAGGAAAAGAATACATCTATCAAGAGGGACTCGACGAGCTTATTTCAGATGCTTATCGCGATGCTCTGAAAGAACATGATTTGACTCCCATCAGCCAACCGAAGCTAGATGTCCCAGCCTTAGAAATTGGTCAGCCTTATCATTTCAGCCTCACAGTGCCTATTATTACCCCAGTTGAGCTTACTGATTATACGTCGCTGCACTTCGAGCGCGAAGAGGCCGGTGTAACGTCAGAAGAGGTTGATGAGGAACTAGAGTCATTCCGCAAGCAGTTGACCACCTGGGAAGAGGTCCAGCGTCCAATCCAGTATGGGGATCGCATCAAAGCAGATTTAAAACTCATCTCAGACGAGCAGACCCTTTCCGACTTGAAAGATAATGTCTTTGAAATTACTGAGGAACGCCATGGTCTCTTCACAGGTATGGATGAGCATGTACTTGGTATGACCGCTGGCGAAAGCAAATCGTTCACAACCACTGTTCCAGCAGATTACAGCAACGAGAAGCTCGCTGGCAAGGAAGCTATTTATGATGTAGTGGTCCATTTGGTTGAGGAGAAGAAACTGCCAGAATTGGACGATGCCTTTGCAGCAAAAGTCAGTGATGGCCAGTATGAAACCCTTGAAGACCTGAGTAAAGTGCTTAGTGATAATATCCTTGAGAAGAAGAAACGTCAGATCACTAATGAGCTGCGCGAGAAAGTATTAGATGCAATAATCGATCAGTCCACCTTTGCCATCCATCCTCTGCTGATTGAAGAGGAAGCCGAAGAAATGGCACACCAATTTGGACATATGCTCGAACAGCAACACCTCAACATGGATCAGTATTTAAAGATTGTGCGCAAGAGCCGCGAGGAGTATCTAGCAGAAACTCGCCCTGACGCGGAAAAGCGCGTCAAGCGTCAGCTCGTCTTAGAAGAAGTTTCCCAGAGGGAAAATATCACAGTGGAACCAGAGGAAATTGAGGCCATCCTCAATGCCTATACTCAAATGGGACAAGAACTCCCTCATTCAGAAGATCAGTTACGATCCCTAGCCTTTAGTTATCGTCGTGAGAAAGCTCTCTCACGCCTAGTAGAATTAACGACCGATCCCGATCCCGATGCGGAAGTAGAGACGGACAGCGAAACCGAAGCAAGTATTGTCAATGCTCAGTCTGCCGCCCTTGCAGAGGCAGAAGGCGAAACTGAAACTGAGACAAATATTGCCGATGCCCAGGAATCTGTGCCCACTGGCGAGCCTACAACTGATGAAGAAGCTCAAAGTGAGACCGTGAAAACTGAGGAAGCCTCAGTTGCAACATCTCTAGCCAGTGAAGCCAGGAGAGAGACTGTAGAGTAAACATGTGACCGCTGGTTGCACTGTTGCATATACAGGAAAGGTGACATACGTGGCGAACTCAAAAAATATGCGTACTACCTATCGTTGCTCGTTTTGTGGCAAGAGTCAGGACCAGGTGCAACGCCTAATAGCAGGACCTGGCGGTGTTTATATCTGCGATGAGTGTATCGACCTATGCCGGGAAATCATCGAGGAGGAGCAAGCCACCGTTGCCAAACCACGCCTGCAAACAGGCAAGATGCCAGCACCAAAGAAGATTTACGAGCAACTTAGTCAGTACGTTATAGGTCAGGAACGTGCCAAAAAGGCACTAGCAGTAGCAGTCTACAACCATTATAAGCGCATTGGCGTGGGTATGCAGATTGATGAGGTTGAGCTAGGCAAGAGTAATATTTTGATGATTGGTCCAACTGGCAGTGGCAAGACCTTGCTGGCACAAACACTCGCTAGAGTCCTGGACGTTCCTTTCTGTATTGCAGACGCTACGGCTCTTACAGAAGCTGGCTATGTTGGAGAGGATGTGGAAAACATTCTCTTGCGCCTTATCCAAACTGCAGATTTCGATGTGGCACGTGCCGAGCGTGGTATCGTCTATATTGATGAAATCGACAAAATTGCTCGAAAATCTGATAATCCATCCATCACTCGTGATGTGTCCGGCGAAGGTGTACAGCAAGCTCTGCTTAAGATCATCGAGGGCACAATAGCCAATGTACCACCACAAGGCGGACGTAAGCATCCGCACCAGGATTTTATTCAGATCAATACAGCCAATATCCTGTTTATTTGTGGGGGTGCTTTTGAAGGACTTAATAAGATAGTTGAACAGCGTCTGGGAAGTAATAAAACGATGGGCTTCCGTGCCAACGGGCTCTCAGAAGTGAAGTCAACGGAAGAAGAAGAAAACGTTCTGGTCCATCTCATCCCAGATGATCTGCTCAAGTATGGTTTGATACCTGAGTTCGTTGGTCGTCTCCCTGTCCAAGTCTCGCTAGATAACCTGGATAAAGCCGCGCTTGTGCGTATCCTGACCGAACCGAAAAATGCTATCGTTAAGCAATATCAGAAATTCTTACAACTCGACCGTGTAGAATTGGTCTTCACCAGCGATGCCTTGGATGCTGCAGCTGAAGGTGCTATTAAGCAAAAAACAGGAGCAAGAGGACTGCGTACTATTATCGAAGATGTGCTCCTCAATGTGATGTACGAGATACCGTCGCGGGCTGATGTCAAAAAAGTGATCATTAACGGAGATGTGATCAAATCACAACACGAACCCTTACTTGTCACGCGAGGTGGTAGCAACGCCTATTCTGAAGATGAGTCTGCTTAATGCAGACTCATCTATTTTATAGCAGAGTTTACTGAGTTGTGCGACTGATTAGTCTGGAGAGATAGGTGGAAACCAATGAGTGAACAAGAACGCCCAGATAACTTGCCAGTAACTGATGCCAACGAATATCCTCTTGTGGCGTTAAAAACGATCGTTGCGTTTCCTCACAATCGTCAAACACTGGTCATTGCCAGTGAAAAGACGGTACGAGCAATTGAAGATGCGATGATGCGGCCTGACCGTACATTGGTTGCAGCTACCCGACGCAGTGTTGAGATTGATGATCCTCAGCCCAAAGATATTTTCACGGTTGGTACACTTGCAGAAGTAAAAACCCTGCATCGACAGCAGGATGGAAGTCTTCAGGTACAGGTACTGATCAGTGGTCTCAGCCGCGTAACGATAGAGGAGTATGTTGATACCGATCCTTTCTTCCGTGTTCGTGTAACAGTTCAACCGGAGCCACAGGCCCATGGGCCACAAGCTGAAGCCCTTGTTCGCCATGCGACTAGTCTGTTTGAGCGCTACGCCCAACTCCACCGACAATTTTCAGTCGAGGATATCGATTCGATCGTCGCTCTTAAGACACCTGCTCGGCTCGCAGATACGCTCGGCGCACATCTTGTCACCAAGATGGAGCAGCAACAGGATTTGCTGGAAACGTTTGATCCAATGGAGCGCCTGGAGAAAATCTGTGTGATTATAGGTAACGAGATCGAGATACTTGAACTTGAGACCACAATCCGCAGTCGTGTCCGTTCACAAGTGGATCGCTCCCAGAAAGAGTACTACCTGCGCGAACAGTTGCGTGCTATCCAGGAAGAGCTAGGTATGGAGGTCTTGTCGGAAGCCGACGAGTTGCGAGCCAAGCTCAAAGAGAAAGACTTGCCGTCTGAGGCGGCTACTAAGGTATACAAAGAGATTGAGCGCCTGGAACGCACATCACAGCAATCTGCCGAACTCACGGTGATCCGCTCTTATATTGACTGGGTATTGGCTTTGCCCTGGACTGAGCGTACCGAAGACCGCTTTGATCTGCTGGAGACACGCCGCATTCTCGATGATGACCACTATGGCCTGGAAGGCATCAAAGAGCGTATTATCGATTTTCTTGCAGTACGCCAGTTACGTCTCCAAGCAGCACAGCGTGATGGTCAGATGAAAAGCGAGAGTCTAGGACAAATTCTCTGTCTTATTGGTCCGCCAGGTGTAGGCAAAACCTCGCTGGGAGAATCTATTGCACATGCCTTGGGACGTAAATTTGCCCGCATTTCATTAGGTGGTGTCCATGACGAAGCTGAGATCCGAGGACATCGTCGCACCTATGTCGCCGCCCTGCCAGGACGTATTATCCAGAGTATGAAGACTGTTGGCGTACGTAACCCTGTCTTCCTACTAGATGAGATAGATAAGCTCTCGTCAGAACACCGTGGCGATCCCTCAGCAGCTCTGCTAGAGGTTCTCGATCCTCGACAGAACTATTCGTTTGCCGATCACTATTTAGAATTGCCCTTCGACCTCTCAGAAGTGTTTTTTATCTGTACTGGCAATGTCAAATATCAAATCCCACGTCCTCTGGCCGATCGCATGGATATTATTGATCTGCCCGGCTATATGCTCGATGAGAAAGTCAATATTGCGCAACGCCATCTCTGGCCTAAAGTATTGCGAGAAAATGGTCTGAGTTCTGAGCAGGTAAAAATTACACAGCCAGTTATGCAGCGCATTATTACCGATTATACTCGAGAGGCAGGCATACGTAACATGGAGCGGCAGTTGGCAACAATTTGTCGCAAAGCGGCTCGCAAAGTACTGGAAAAGCCCAATGTACCAGTACGTATTACCGCGCACAATCTGGAACAATACTTGGGAACCGCACGCTACAGCAATACGCCACCAGTACCAAGAACTCAGATTGGGACCGCAATGGGACTGGCTGTGACAGAAACGGGGGGTATCCTTCTCCCAGTAGAGGTAGTCACTATGGTCGGCAAAGGAGAGTGGTTTATCACCGGGCAGCTTGGAGACGTTATGCGCGAATCAGTGATAGCTGCGCTCTCATATATCCGCTCACAAGCCATTGAGCTCAATATCGATCCAGCTTTCCAGGAGAATATTGATCTACATATCCACTTGCCGGAGAATGCTATTCCAAAAGATGGTCCCTCAGCCGGTATCACTATCGCAACTGCCTTGATATCAGTGCTCTCCAAGCGACCAGTACGTCACGATCTGGCCATGACGGGAGAAGTAACCTTGCTAGGAAATGTGCTAGGTATCGGTGGTCTGCGGGATAAAGTTCTGGCAGCTCAGCAGCACAATATCCAGACAGTGCTTATTCCCATGGCTAATAAAAAGGACCTGACGGACATTCCAGCCAAAGTTCGTCAGCAGATCAACATTATTCCAGTTGAAAATATGGACCAGGTGATCGAAAGGGCGTTGTTGCCAGAGCAGACCAGATCTGATGAGCCTTTGTCACAGGAACAGCAGGCACCGCTTTCCCTCCAGCCAGAACAGCACCACCGAGGTGAGCAGTCCTCTCATCGGAAGAAGAAGGATGACGTCGATATATACGATTCGCCTCCTCTTGTGATACCACCTGATCAGGCAAACCGTGACCAGCATCCGTCAGCGAGGGCAAAGCAGAAGCCATAGTCCAAGTTAACGTCAACTACTTGACAGTCATGGTATCATGTTTCTGGGTCGGCGTAACTCAGTTGGCAGAGTACCGCACTTTTAATGCGAGAGTCGGGGGTTCGAATCCCCCCGCCGACATTCCTATACGTTCCGCCTACCTTCTCCACCGAGAGAGGGCTATGACCTTGTCTGATTCTATCAGGAACTCCGTAGCTCTCGTTAGGGGCTTGCAATTGGGAGTGGTTTCTGCTCGTCCGTTGCAGGTCTGGACCTGACCAGACTCGGCCATCAGAGCTTTGCTCTGACCCCTACATTAGGGTATCCGGCAGGCAGATTCAGGTCGAAGAGATGCTGTTTGTAGCTTGAATACAGAGCTTAGGTACTGTGCAAGGATGCAGCAGCGTGAACAGGAGGCAGTACCCCCCGGCAAAAGTGTCGTGTATAGTGGTACTGATGAGACGTGACAAAACGTATACTTGTTGTTGACGACAGAAATGAACTACTTCACCTGATGCGTCGTGTACTGGAAGACGAACAATATCAGGTCTCTATTTTACAGGAAGGTAAAGATGCCTTCACACGTGTGAAAAGCATTCCACCTGATCTGCTTATTCTCGACCTCAAGCTAGGTGATGCATCTGGACAGGAGATCCTCAAGCAGCTCAAAAGCGATGCGATCACGGCTGATATTCCAGTGATTATTTATACTGCAGCTGTCCTCGAGGCTGATGAGGTTTCTAGCTTGATTGAAAGCGATCCTCAGTTCTATAACGGCGTTTGTTTGTTGCGCAAGCCTTTCGAGCTTACCGTTCTGCTGGATAAGGTAGAAGAGCTGCTGGGTAAATCCGAACACTAAACTTGGCTGGACCCTATCCAGCCATTTTTGTATGAGAACGAGGCGATGTAGAGAGCAAGAAAGGAAAGCATGCCATGAAATTCTTAACGGGACTGCTTCTGGGACTTGGGCTCGGGATCATTGTTGGGTTGCTGGTTGCACCACAGTCAGGAGAGGCGACACGTGCTCAACTGAGTGAGCAGGGTATCCAGCTTCGTCAGGGTGCTTTTAGCGAAGGAATTCGGGCACGCGCTCAGGAGGCTCTGGTACAGGGAAATAAGCTGTACAGTCACACAAAGGCGGAATTGACCGACCGTTATGCCCGTGCAAAATCTGGCGACTTATAGGTAATCATGCATTTAATAGATAATAACGCAGCTGATGAAAATATTCATGAGCTGGCGGCCTCTGTCACAATCGCGAATATCTGGCAAGCATATAAGTTTCTCAAGCCAATTATTCATCATACCCCGCTGAGTCCATCGCACACTCTGAGCCAGATGACTGGTGCTGATATTTATCTTAAGTGTGAGCATATGCAACGCTCCGGAGCCTTTAAGGTGCGAGGAGCGGGCTATAAGATTTCGCGTCTCTCAGTTGAACAGGCACGGGTTGGAGTGATTGCAGCCTCTGCTGGCAATCATGCGCAGGGAGTGGCAATTGCAGCTTCACAGAATAATATTCCCTGTACCATTGTGATGCCTGAAAATGCACCTCTGACCAAGGTGACAGCCACCCAGAATTATGGTGCGAAAGTTGTACTGTACGGCACAACTTATGATGATGCCTATCAACATTGTTGCGAGTTACAACAAGAATCCGGTGCAACCTTCGTTCATGCTTTTGATGATCCCGAGGTGATAGCTGGGCAGGGAACGCTGGGATTGGAGATGCTAACCGATCTCCCCGATGCCGACGCAATTGTGGTTCCTATTGGAGGCGGGGGTCTCATATCTGGTATTGCCATTGCTGCTCGTGCACTCAAACCAGATATTACCATCATTGGCGTCCAAGCTGCTGGTGCAGCCAGTTGTCGTGCCTCCCTTGATGCTGGCACATTGAAGACTCTACCTGCGATTACAACGATTGCCGACGGGATCGCAGTCAAACGACCCGGTGCTTTAACTTTCTCAATTATTCAAAACCTAGTCGATGATATAGTCCTGGTTGAGGATGAGGCAATCATTAACGCCGTCTTGCTGCTAATGGAGCGCTCTAAGATGGTGGTTGAAGGAGCGGGTGCTACAGGCCTTGCAGCGATGCTAAGCGGTGCAATCAACCTCGAAGGCAAAAAGGTCCTTGTTCCTCTGACTGGCGGCAATATCGACATGAATCTCGTAGGACGTTTTATTGAACATGGTCTGGCTGCCGCAGGTCGTTACTTTGTAATCCACACCCGTTTGGCTGATCGTCCCGGCGAGTTAATGCGTATGCTGGCGATTATCTCTGAGATGCGTATTAATGTAATCGATGTTCGCCACCAACGTCTCTCGAATCGGTTACCGATTATGCAACGTGAAGAGACAGTGACACTCGAAGCACGCGATCGTTCGCAATGCGAGGAACTATTACGTCGTTTAGAGGCGGCTGGATTTATGGTAGAAGAGGCACAATCATTCGAATAGTAACTCTCCCTCCACTCATTAGCTAAAGTATATCTGTCTCAAAAACGCAGTAAACACCTGCATTTCTTCCTGATATTTCTCCAGATTTTGGGCTCGAACATCTAATGGATTTAAGGGCTGAAACGGCTCACCGTGGACAGTTAATTTGCCATTACCAAAGCTGTCCACTTTGAGCAGTAATTGTCTATCATATGGGACATATTCTGCTGTTTCTCGTGCATAGCACTTATACTGGTTCAATACGAAGCAATACATCGCCTTTTTGCACAACTGCACCATTAGTGCTAGCAAGCATAACAACACGTCCCGTGGCTTCGGCAGTAATTTCGTTAAAGACTTTCATGGCCTCAATGAGTGCCACAACCTGTCCCACATGGACGACATCGCCGACTGAGACGAAGGGAGGCGTTGTTGGTGATGCAGCCGAGTAATAAACACCTGTTAAAGGTGCAACAATGGGGATACTTTGATCCGCTTTTGCTGCTCGTTGGGCATCAACTCTCCCAGCTTGAGTGCTAAGCATGGTAGCACTCGCCGTTAACACCAAGCCGGGACTGCGTCGGATGATGATTTCGGTCTCTCCCTCGGTCAGCTCGATTTCTCCGACTGTACTACCTTCAAGGACCTGAATAATATCTTCAACGCGCTCTAACCACGAAGAAACTGGCTTTTTCTGCATATTCATGTATATACTACTTTTCGTAACGTTTGAATATTAAGCAGGTATTATGTCCACCAAAGCCCATTGAGTTTGACATGGCAACATTTACCGTAGCATGGCGAGCTTCGTTAGGCACATAGTCAAGGTCGCACTCAGGATCGGGATGGTGCAGATTGATGGTTGGCGGAATAATGCCTGTGAGTATTGCCTGAGTAGAAACCACCGCCTCAACTGCTCCCGCAGCTCCTAGAGTATGTCCAGTCATTGATTTGGTAGAGCTTATTGACACACGATAAGCATGATCACCAAGACAGGTTTTGATAGCTTGGGTTTCGACACTATCGTTGTACTTGGTACTGGTACCATGAGCATTGATGTAGTCAACCTGATCGGGACGCAGATTAGCTTTTTGCATGGCACGGCGTATGGCACGCACCAGTCCAGCCCCTCCCGGCGCTGGCTCAGTCACATGATGAGCGTCTCCTGTGCTGCCGTAGCCAACCATCTCAACAAGAACGCTAGCTCCGCGCATTTTGGCGAATTCCAGGTCTTCGAGGATAAGTATCGCAGCAGCCTCACCCATTACGAAGCCATTACGCTTAGCATCGAAAGGACGGCTAGCTCCCTGAGGATCTTCATTGTGGCGTGAGAGAGCATGCATATTGTCGAATGCCGCCATGGCAATCGGCGTGATAGCTTTTTCTGCGCCACCAGCGAGCATAACTTTCGCATCGCCACGACGAATAGTCTCCCATGCCTCACCGATGGTATTTCCACTGGTCGCACAAGCAGATACTGCGGCCCAGTTTGGTCCGCGTGCTCCAGTCATGATTGAGACAATGCCGGGTGCACCATCGATAATCATCATATTGATAAAGAATGGGCTAATGCGGTCCGGACCTTTTTCATGCAGGATTTTGAACTGTTCATGCTGGGTGACCAGTCCACCAATGCCACTCCCAATGTAGACACCTACATCATCCGCAATCTCATCGGTAATCTGCAAATTTGCATGTGCAAGGGCTTGCTTGCTAGCAGCAACAGCCATTTGCTCATAGGGATCGTTGCGACGTGCTTCCTTACGGTCCATATAGGAAGTAGGATCAAAATTTCTGATCTCACCACCGAAATGGACGCGGTGCCGGCTTGTATCATATCCGGTAATTTCGCTGATGCCGGATTTGCCCTGGCAAAGAGCATCCCATGTGGATGCCAGATCATTCCCCAACGAGGTAACCAGTCCCAATCCGGTTACAACTACGCGAGACATAAAGTCACCTCCATCTGTTTCTTACGATATCGACAAATGATGCCCTGGTTTCTTCGTTCCATTTACTCTCTTCTACACTAACTACTCAGGTACCAATCGACTTCATCAACGCCCCAACCTTACTATTAATATTCTATCAATAGCTTGCCAATCGGTTATGCCACGATCTAGCGGATGGGACCCGATTCACCGTGCACCTTTAGGTGTTGCGCCCGCTGTACCCCTAAGAACTTACTAATCTTCGTAGTCTTCTCAGATACCCAGTGCGACAGCTTCTTCCTGAATGAAGCGTGTATAGGTATCTCCCCGAATGAAAGCCTCATGTTTAAGCAAGCGCTGATGAAATGGGATTGTTGTTGTGACCCCTTCAATGACAAACTCTTCGAGGGCGCGTTGCATACGTGCAATTGCTTCATCGCGTGTGGGTGCCCAGACAATGAGTTTGGCAAGCAATGAGTCATAATGCGGCGGTACTTCATAGCCAGTATAGAGATGGCTATCGACACGCACTCCAGGTCCGCCTGAAGGTAAATATTTCTCGATGACTCCAGTCTGTGGCCGGAAATCCGCATTAGCATCTTCTGCTGTGATACGGCACTCGATGGCGTGACCTCGGACCTGGATATCTCGCTGTTGGAGTTGCAAAGGCATACCCGATGCGATATGTATCTGCTCCTTCACAAGATCCAGACTGGTCACCATTTCTGTGACGGGATGCTCAACCTGCAAACGCGTGTTCATTTCCATGAAATAGTAGCGGTTCTGCATGTCCACCAGAAATTCAAGCGTACCAGCGTTGCGGTAGCCAACATCTTGTACAGCCTGGACAGCTTTCGTACCGATCTCTTCACAGAGTTCACGTGACAAAATCGGGCTAGGCGACTCTTCCAGAACTTTCTGATTACGCCGCTGACATGAGCAGTTGCGTTCACCAAGGTGGACACCATTTCCATAGTTGTCGACCAGCACCTGGACCTCGATATGGCGAGCACGTGCCAAATATCGTTCAAGATAGATGCCATCGTCATGGAATGCTTCGCGGACTTCGTTCTGTGCTACAGTAAAGAC
>DASYAN010000297.1:0-4521 GCA_036501345.1 Ktedonobacteraceae bacterium | reverse complement strand
TCTTGTCGTCTTTTTATGGCGCCTTGCCACTTTTGAGGAAAGCAAGGAGACAACAAGCTACGTGGACGAGACCAATGAATGCTATCCGTTGCGCTTCAAACGTCCGGTCTTCTTGGCATAGCGTTCGGCTATACGAAAGATCAGTAGGCCAAACGGCACACTGACTATTCCACTAATGATTAACGGCCATGTATAACTCCAAATCTCAGGCGACCAGATGGACGCGTTTTGCTGCAATCCTGCACGCAAGCCACCTAGTACATAAGTTGCTGGTGAGATACTGGCTGCTGGTTGCATCCAGCTAGGTAAGGCACTAACTGGATAGTAAACGCCCGAAACCAGTAGGATAATGGCCCGCACGATGTAGGACATCTGTGAGCCACGTTCGGTATAAAGTAAAGGCAAGACAGACGCAGCAATACCAAAGCCAATAAATGAAACACTACCCAACAGTAGCATAAAGACTGCGGTTAGATAGTTGGCATGGCTCAGATCCAGGTGGAAGAACGAGGCCACGATAATCAACTGGACAAAGGTAAAGATCATACCATGCACGACTGCGTACCAGCAGCTACCAACCATATGCGTAAAGCGTGAGATTGGAGCCATAAAGGTATGCTCGATAGTACCTTCCCAGCGCTCGATATTGATTACATCAGTGACACCCTCAAAGGTCACGCTCAAATAGGACCAAACTGAAGTACCAATCAAGAGGTAAAGTGTGAGAGAATCAATCTGAGCCTGACTCACATTACCCAATAGCTGGCTATTCTTGCTAATCAACGTCACGCTCAAGGCATTAATAACGTTGTAAAAGAACCAAACCAGTTCCCAGCCCCAGTAACGCTTCGTCAGATTCCAGTTACGTTCGAAAAAGGCATAACTTGCACGGCCTTGATGTAATAAAGAACTCATAGTGAAACCTCCTATTCTTCGTTTTCATCTTTGCGTTGGGCCTCTAACGCTTCAAATGCTTTTTCCCAGCTTCCATAACGTCCGATTTCTTCCTCGGTAATGCGATGAGAGGAGGTGTAGTACATAAACACTTCATGCATTGAAACAGGAGCAGCACGTCCCATCAACTCAGTCACTCTCCTCTTCAGTTCTGCATTTTCACCAAGAGCCACAATACGTCCGTCATCAATAATTGCCACACGGTCGCAGAGCGCATCAGCCTCTTCCATATCATGGGTAGTGAGTAGAATTGTTGCATCATGCTGATCACGCAACTCATGCACAAATTTCTGTACATCAATCTTTGAGCGCGGATCGAGGCCTGTAGTTGGCTCGTCGAGCAGAAGCACAATTGGTGAAGTCAAGAAAGCACGAGCAATTGCAACTTTCTGCTGCATGCCACGCGACATCTGCTCCAGCGGAGCTTTGATCCGGCTCTCTTTAATACCCAGCCGAGTGAGAATTTCATTGATCCTAGTACGTGCTTCAGCACCAGACATATTGTAAAGCCGGGCAGCATAGAGCAGATTCTCCATCGGTGACAATCTTTTGAAGAAGGACGCCTCCACACTCACCCGATTGATCAATTTCTGGACTATGCGTTCATCCTCCACAACATCATAGCCGAAGATGCTCAAGCTCCCTGCATCGGGAATCAGCAAGGTCGAGAGCATACGGACAAGTGTTGACTTCCCTGAACCATTAGCTCCGAGAATACCCACAATCTCACGCCGCTTGATAGATAGACTCACATTATCAATAGCACGTACTTCTTCTTTCTGGCTATGCTCTTCACGCACCTTACTAGGCCAGCGAAGTAACGAGCGGGACTTCCTAAACACTTTTGAAACACCATCAATGACAATGGCATCCTTCGAAGAATCAATGACCACATTTTCTAAAAGGGGCGTATGTATAGCCATGTTTTCAATAGCCATGTATTCTCTCTCTCCTGCTGAAAAAGCGCAACAAAAAACCGTGGGACTGGATCGCCTTTTACCAGAGCCCACGGTTGAGGGATTCTTCCATCTATCTCCTATGCTGATGACACAGATGGACTTCCCCTCGAAATGGGCACACTGGTCCCTTGAACAGCCAAGCGTATACGAGTCTCAAGAGCGCCAGTATTGCCAATAATATCCGTGAGGCCGATGGACAGAGCATTCCAATCATGACCATGAGCGATTGCCCAACTAGGCCATTGAGACATGCACACACACGCAGCGTTATCTATCATGCTCGCCATCTCCTTTCACAGAAAACTTATCAAACACTGTCTATAACACCATGAGATAGACAGTATACAAGGAACTACATAAGCAGACTCCACTATATCAAGTATACGGAACATTTTGGCGATAGTCAAGGGATCGATCCACCCTCTTCAACTTAGGAAGAGCCTTGTGTCAGCAAATTACCAGCATAAACATGCTTTCAAATTCTCTCAGTAGGTGTATAATTTTGCCTATAGCAGACCCAGTATTTCTCTTCCTTCTTTTCCTTTTGGCCTGAGAGAAACTTACTCTGCTTTTGTTTTTTGTTTAGCTGAGAAAGAGAAAAATAAGTGTCGGTAACACAACAAAATACCATCCATTTTACACAGAGCGACGAACGCATCAACGAGTTATTGCGTGTTTTGCAGGAAGTAGCAGATCTTGAAGCATTGCAGGCTCTAGCAGACTGGGATCAGCAGACTGGAATGCCTGAAGGCGCAAGTGAGGTTCGTTCCCATCAAGCAGCGACCTTACAGGGTCTCATTCACGAGCGCTGGACTTCTTCTCGCTTGGGCGAACTACTCAACAAACTGGAAGATATAGTTCAGCAGGCCACCTTCACCGATGCAGATCGTGGCTTGGTACGTCAGGCTCGTCGCATCTACAATCGTTCAACGAAACTGCCTCGGCAACTGGTAGAGGAAATGGAGCGTGCTCGCGTCATCAGCCACGGTGCCTGGGTGCATGCCCGCGCTAACAACGATTTTGCTAGCTATGCACCTTGCCTGGAGCAGACAGTGCGTTTCCAGCGCGAAGTCGCCGATCTCTACGGTTATCAGGAAAACCGCTATGATGCATTGCTGGACATCTATGAGCCTGCATTAACCACAAGCATGGTTGAGCAGCTCTTTGCTCCGATACGCGATGTCAGTGTCTCTCTGCTACAACGAATACAGGCTAGCGGCAAAAAAATCGATGCTAGCTTTCTCCAGGGCGATTTCTCTGAAGCACAACAAAAATTGCTTGCGGAAAAGCTGCTCACACGCATTGGCTATGACTTCTCGCGTGGGAAGATTGCTCTGTCCGCTCATCCCTTCACTACTAGCATAGGAGCACCACAAGATGTACGCCTGACAGTGCGCTATAGTGATCTTCTGCCCATGTCGATAATGGCTGCTCTACATGAAGGCGGCCATGCTCTCTACGAGCAGGGCAGTGCTAGCACACTGTTACGTACACCTGTTGCTGGTGGTGCCTCTATGGGTATCCATGAGTCCCAATCACGTCTGTGGGAGAATGCAATTGGACGCTCAGAAGCCTTCTGGCGTGGACAGTATGCTCTGGTCCAGGAAGTCTTCCCACAGCCATTCCAGCAGATCAGCGTAACCGATTTTGCACGGGCACTTAACCATGTCGAAGCCAGCCCGATCCGCGTCGAGGCCGACGAAGTGACCTACAATCTGCACATCATCATACGCTTTGAACTAGAAAAAGCCCTAGTCAACGGTGAGATTGCTGTAGAATCGCTACCACGCCTGTGGAATGAAAAGTATCGTGCCTACCTGGGTATTGAGCCCGATAGCGATACAAATGGCGTCCTGCAAGATGTCCACTGGACATTTGCCTTTGGTTACTTCCCAACCTACACGCTTGGCAATCTCTATGGAGCCCAAATATACCGCTCACTGCGCAAGAGCTTTGCCGATTTCGACCAGCGATTGGCAGCAGGAGAAACTACTTTCATCCTAGAATGGCTGCGCGAATGCATCTACAGATTCGGTGTAATCTATCAGCCGGATGAGCTAATACAGCACATTACAGGCGAAGCACCTAATCCACAGTACCTCGTCGAGTACCTAACAAAGAAGTTCTCACAGCTCTACGAACTCTAAACTGGTGAGTTTGCTATCTAACCCTCTGCTCCTCATAAAGAACGGAGCAGAGGGCTACACATTATTTCTTGCAGGAGAATAAGGCAAGGAGCGGGAAGCATCAGAGAGAATTGTGTAAAAACACAATTCGTATCAAAAATTATTGATTCTCTCTAATATATGTTTTTAGCTTTCCTTTTTGAATAGTCTGTACTAGAGCAATATGCCGCTGCACAGCAGCGTCAGGCAATTCAGCATGGAACTCACAGACTGGCAGACGAATGAGCGTGAGATAGTTACCCTGCTGAGGATAGACTGTTATCACATACTTGTGACCCATGCGAGTAGCATCGATTGTTGCCACGACATAACGCTTTCCATCAGGAGCTATAGCAACATGACGTGCAAGATCGAGTGTTTGCAAATGCACAGAGGCAGCACCAGGGATCTCAACCTTAGGCTTCTCCAAGGTTAAGGGAGCG
>DASYAN010000296.1:0-5313 GCA_036501345.1 Ktedonobacteraceae bacterium | reverse complement strand
TATTATTTTTGATGGCGTCGTTGAGTTGCTTGATAGCGCCCTTCTGCAGGTCGGCTGTGTGCACCAGTAAGACGGTAGTGGTGACCTTGATAGTCGCTGCGAATGTTCCCTTAGCTTCGATATCATTGACCTTGGGTGCATTGATCAGCGTGCCGTCGGTAATCTGCGGCGTGCTAACGGCTCCTGTGCTGGACAACTGTTGCTGCCATGTATTGATTTCGCCTTGTAGTTGCTGGCGCAGGCTATTTTTTACATTGGTGATGTCCTGGTTTGTAACAGCTGGTGTTGGTTTGGCGCCTCCGCCTGTGGTGGGAGCCTCGTTGGCAACTGATAAGTTTAAGTCTGACACAGCTACAGGAGGGTTTTGTACCTGAGCAATACTATTGAGCGTGTCATTGGGAATAACTGTAATTGCACCTGCATCTGCATTACCATCATTTCCCGCCTTTACTGCTTGAATGCTAACCGGAGGTAAAACCTTGTTTTGATTGCTCGGTGGGACAAGGACTTCCGCTGTGGTTGCAAACTGGGTAGGGTTGTCTCCACTAGTGGTAATGATGCTCCCGTCAGGAATGATGATCCCATTAGGGTTGGAGCCGTTATAAGTGAATATGACGATACCCTGGGCTGGATTGGTTCCCACCTCCTGGCTACCTGTAGCCGTACCGCTTCCACTTTTCGTAAAGTCCTTGCTGAACTGCTGTGCCTGGATGCCTTGTGCCTGCTTGCGGCCTATCTTTGCCGTTAGAGTAACTTGCTGTGAGTAGTCCTGCGTAGCGATGCCGACTGTAATGTTGGCTGTGGGTCCATAATAGACAAGCAAGTAGGCGGCAAAGAGCAACAGGATACCGATCACAACGGCCACGAGTACTTTCCGAGGGGTTTTATCACGGATAATAGGTTGCTTGGCTCCTGTGCTTGTGCGTGTTGCTCTTGGTCCTGGACGCTGTTGAACGGGCCGAGTTGTGGATCTGATCGGTGCCTGTTGTCCTCGCCCTGTGCTTGTGCGTGATCTTGGACTTGCTGCTGGATTAGGAGGCAATTTGCCAGCAGGACGAGACATACGTGGTTGCAATGGTACCGACGATTTAGGGTGCATCTGGCGTTCTTCTACTGGAGGCAAGGCGTCATCTTCAAGATGCCACGCTGATGCTGCCGAAGGTGTCGGAGGAGTGGATGGCAAATTGCTGCTGCTCTTGCGCCGTGAACGAACACCATATGAGCGCGATGGGAAATTTTCCTGTTCTGTATCATCTGTAGCCTGTTCTGGCTCTGTATACGTAATTGGTTTGAGGCTTGGAGGTGGGACAATGTCATCTTTGTCACCTCGATATTCGATGGTGTTGTTAATGATGCTGTCAGGCAGGTCTTCGACATCTTCAATATCCTGGATAAGATGCTCATTTGTGTCAATACCCTCCAGGGAGACTGCATCGCTCTGCTCAGTTTGCCGAGCTTGTGAGTAAATCCAACCTGCTTCATCTTCTGTATGTGCAGCGACTACACCATTTTTATCAGTTTGAGGAGCTTGTGAGTCCTCCATATCAGTAAGCGGGTTGGTGGTGGTGTGTGGTTGCTCAGTTGTGCCAGATGATGGAAGTGCTTCTTCGGGTCGAGTCTCTGGTGCTATGCCAGCTTCTGGGAAGCGTTTTTGACCCTCGCGAGCTGCTGAAAGGATATCTTGTGCCTGTGTATAATCCTCCAGTAGCAGATCCGGATCTTCGATCTGATCAGAGAGTGGACGAATGGCAGGAGTGGGGTGGATACGAAAATCGTATGATTGACTATATTGTTTCTCCGAGGCGTCAAAGGCTAACGGGTGAGGAATCTCTCCAGTAATGGTCTCTTCGGAAAAGGTTCCAATATCCTCAAATTCTGCTGACTGGTGACTTTGTGGATCTTTATGCCATTCTGACTCAGGTGTACGAGTGCGGGGAATCCGCGTATTGGGTGTTCCACGTCGATTGTGTGTACTACGTGGCTCACTTGAATCCTTGGCTGATGAAGGACGTGAGGATATAGGAGGAGATGTTCTGGTTTTTACACCTCCACTACTACTGGTGCGCCCTGGACGGCTCGTAGGGCGAGGTTTCCCCGTTGCGGGAGAAGTCTCTAATGAGTGGGCAACTTTAAATTTTACCGCATGTGCAACGGAACGGACCTGAGGGTCTGAGCTGACAATGACCACTTCTTTGCCAAGTTCTCGTGCTCGTGCATAGAGCAGTTTCCAAGCAACATGGCTACGTAGTTGTGTTTGTGGTGGAATTACCATGGTGAGACGTCGTGCAGAGATCTGCTCCAAGCGCTCACGGACGGTCGTCAAGTCATCTTCTGGGCTGATATATATGGTTTGCTCATCACTCATGAGGCCTTCACCCCCTTGTGTATTCTATTACTGCTTGGCATATGAGTGTATACAGTCAGTATCTATGCCTGGGTATATGCTCTTTCTGGTTGCCTGTATATTTTTATTAAATATGCATAGCGCTTATAACGCGATCTAATGCTCTCTCTAGGACATTATTTTCGTTTTGCAGTTCTACTGCCTGGTAAGCCAGGGTCATTGGTGTAATGTCCTGAGCGTCGGTGAGTAAATTCTCACGATCGATAATGCTCGATACCATTTCCGGTTGTACTGTGCGGATAATTGGTTGGCGCGAAAATGGCAGGGACTGTGTCCAAGGAAACGTCTCCAAACGCTGATGAACGTCTGGTAGTGCGGAGCCTCCACCTACGATGTAAATAGCTGGTGGGAGTAGTTCTCCTTTGGACAACTCTTCAATTAATAGCTCAACACTATCCATCCAGGTTTGACATTCGGGTGCGAGAATTGCTTGAATCTCCTCTCGATGGCTGTTTTTTATCTCGCCATTACTATAGCTGATCTTAAGCCGTTCGGCATCCTTGATCGAAATGCCCTTAGTTGTGGCTATACGACGGGTGAATGTTCGCCCACCTAGGGCAAACATACGTGTCTCTTCAATGCCGCCTTGTCGCACTAGGGCAATATCGGTGGTGCCGCCACCGATGTCAATAAAAATTGCTCCACTATCTGCTCCTGCATTTGTACTTAGACAGCGGGCTAGAGCGTAGGGTTCTGCAACGATGGCAGCCAATGTCAGATCTAGTCCTTGAGCGATAGTTTCCAATGCTCCTAGCTGGGTCAGTGGAGCGAAGGCACTGAACAGTGTCAGTGAAAAGTGACGCCCACGGAAACTGATGGGATTAGTGACAGTTTGCCCATCGATGCGTGTGGAAATCACAGCCGCGTTAGTTAGGCGTACATCGATATTGCTATACCCTGTCTCAGCAGCGATGCGTTCCTTGGCACTTTTGAGCAGTCGTTGCTGGGCTAGAGTGATCAGTGAGTCCAGCTCTTCGGGTGTAATTGGCTTGGTCGGCTGCTGACGTTGTCTACTGACGGTCGTAGAACTGCCTTTGACCAATTCCCCGGCAATACCGATGACAGCGGATGGAGCAATGATCCCTCCTGCCGCTTGCTCTGCCTTGATTAAGGCTTCATTACAGTTAGCGATGACGCCTGGAATGTCAGTCACGAAGCCATCAGTCATATGAGAATAGCTTTGTGGATGACGTCCTACTCCCAGGACCTCGGCTTGCTCTCCTACAACTTTCACAATAATGGCTTTAGCAAAGGCTGTGCCAATATCAAGTGCTGTAAAGAGCTGTTGCTCGTCTCCTCCCTCTTCGGAGTTTTGATTGTAATCGTCGTAGACTCCTGGGTCGGTGTTGCGTTCATCACCTTCTCGTTCCCCCTGTATGAGGTTACGCAGACGTTGCAAAAGATTCCTCATCGGCAGTTCGTAGCGCACAGACCTCTCCTGTTGACTGGAGTGAAGTAAGCGCTGTACCTCCTTTGTTTCCTATTCTTGCTTCTGCGTGCCTCTTTATGGAAGAGCGTTTTTGAAGGGAACGCTCAAATCTCCTTGGCGATCAATCGCGCCGTGTACCTTTAGGTATTGGTCGGTCTGATTGGTACCTATGTAGTTATGCATGTCCTACGTTATAACACAAAATGCGCTTGATTGACAAAGCGAGTGAACCAGATCGGCCTCTTATCTTAGGTTGTTCTGTACAAACGTCGGCACAAGATTTAGGGCTTCGCTAAGTGCCGCTTTGTTTTTGCCTCCACCTTGAGCTGACTCAGGGCGTCCGCCGCCTTTACCGCCTACCTGTTCGCCAAGTATGGCGGCAATTTTGCCTGCATGCAAGCCGCGTTTGGTCAGTGATGGATCAACACTCACCTGGATAGCAATACGCTCACCTAGATCTGCAGCCAATGCGACGACACTAGGTTGCTTGAGTTTATCACGTACCATGTCGCCCATTTGACGCAAAACTTTGTCGTCTGGAACATTGACTGCTGTTGCCACAACTGCAATGCCTGCGATCTCGCTAGCATGTTGTGCAACACGCTCGGCCTGACGCTGTGCTTCATTGTGCAGATGCTGTGCAATTTGGCGGCGTGCTGTGGCGAGCTCCTGTAGAAGCTGCTCTATGCGTGTCTCCACCAGATCGGGTTGTACTTGTAGTGTTGTTGCCAACGTATCAACAGTAGTACTACGCTGACGCAGGTAGGCTTCAGCTGCACGTCCAGTCAAGGCTTCGATGCGGCGGATGCCTGCTGCAATACTAGCTTCCTGCGTTGTGATATATAGCCCGATCTGCCCGGTTGAGGCACAGTGCGTTCCTCCGCAAAGTTCGGTACTGCTGCCCATCGATACGACACGGACCATAGCATCATATTTTTCACCGAAGAGAGCCATTGCCCCGCTTGCAATAGCATCCTGCAAGGGGATTATCTGCGTACGAACGGGATAATTAGCTCTGATCCAGCGATTAATTTGCTCATCAATCTGAGCGATATCTGATGTGGTGAGTCCACGTGGACTGGTAAAATCGAAACGCAGACGCTCCGGTTCGACAAGTGAGCCGCGCTGTTCAACCTGAGTACCCAGGTAATCGCGTAGTGCTTTGTGTAGAAGATGAGTTGCGCTATGATTGCGTATGGTATCCTCGCGGCGCTGCTCAATCACGCTAGCCTGTACACTATCTCCAACGTGCAGGTGGCCTTCGGTAAGTTGACCATAGTGCACGATGAGACCCTTAATGGGACGGCCTGTATCCTCAACCTGGAAATTCCCCATTGGGCTGCTGAGATCGCCACGGTCGCCAATTTGACCGCCACTCTCGGCATAGAAAGGAGTCTTGTCCAGGATGACAAGGGCGTGCTGTGGTGCACTGATACTCTCCACTTCAACACCGTCGACGACAAGGGCCGTAACCTTACCG
>DASYAN010000295.1:0-5965 GCA_036501345.1 Ktedonobacteraceae bacterium | reverse complement strand
GGCTTTTGATGCTCTCGTGAGCCAACACTGTCAGGTGTTTCCGCGAGAGACGCCACTTTTCGGTGCATGTATTGAGTTTTTTGCCATCTAAAATATGACCATAATTCTATTATTACCACCCAGAATCCGCGAATGGTGAGTTCCTTGGGATGTTCTTCTCATTTTATCGCCCCAGCAAGTAAATTTGCTTGTTCGCCTACAACTCATCCATACACCTTTCAATTTTTGATAGGTATCACTGTTTTGCTATTGAATGGTAAAATTAGTAGAGGTTAGTGCTGTTTTGTACGATTTGGTGTATACTTATTTCGAGATAAAGCGTGGATGCTTTAAGCAGCAAAAAGGAGAACCATATGGAAACCAACAATATCACAACACGAGACCAGCGTGTCATAGAGCATTTCAAAAATGCGTGCGAAAATCTTGAAGAGATTTCTCCTGAGCTGTTGGCTGATATCTCCACGTTCATTATTGGTCTTTCGGAGCCTTACAAAAATGCAGCTTTGAATATGATTGCCGAATATCTAGTCAGCACTATGAAGGTTCATATACTGTCTTTAATGACGACGTTTCAAAATAATGCCGAACAAGATGATATTCGGCCTGAGAATTGCAAAAAGACATTCGAACAGGTATCACCTGAAATTTTCCGTATACTCAGTGAGCTAAGCAAAAACACCTCTGTTCAGTCTCTTGATGATTTATATGCGTTAACTCATATCACAGGAAGTTTGCAAACACTTCATGAAACTACTTCTGCGGCAATGGCGCAAAACTCGTTATACAGGCTCCCCTCTATGTATTATAGGGAATTGGATAAGAAACACCTCCTAACTAGGGAATTGGATAAGGAGCAGCACCCCGTAATTGAAGTTGTTTTCACTCAATCATTTTCTGCCGAGACAGATATCTGGTCTAGTGCTTCAACCATAAAATTCGAGATAAATCAAAATCCGGAAGAAAATAAAGTAAGCAATTTCGAAGAGCCCGTTTCTTTTACGAGCATGATTAAAAATAGTCATACACAGTCAAATATTATCCCTATCTGGTCTGCGAAGCCTACTAAGGCTGGCTAGGCGGAAATCTGTTTACACAGCTTTTAAGGCAAATCAGTGTAAACCAGGGTGTCCGTGAACCCTTCCATCTGAAATGAGATTCGTGCTCAGATCTTGGTTTAGATAAGCAGGGATTCCCGCTTTCCTTGACTCCCTGGTAAACGTCAATTGGCTTTCAACATAGAAAAGAAGCTTCTAGGAAGAGAAAAAGATGGCAGTAGGTGATTTCGATGAGCAAAATAAGGCAAGGGAGGAAGATGTGCATCAGCAACCCAAGGCTCTTCTTCCCTTACCTTTTGAAATACAACTTGTCGATGCTTTCCCAACGGAGATTGTTGCAAGAAGATTTCCTGCTTCTATACCAGAGGGGCTTAATTTAAATGTTGCAGTAAATTTCAGTCTAGAGAACAGACATATTGATGAAGATAATCTTCTAGCTCAGGTTGTGCTTGCTGTCAAGGTAGATTTTCCAACAGAGCCTCGTTTGTATGAAATTTCTTTTGGAATACTTGGCCTCTTTAGTTATAAGCCACCATACACAGCAGAAATGGTTTATGCCTATTTGGAAAATGGGTCGCTAAGCATTCTGTTGCCTCTCGCACGTGAGCTTCTTGCCAGCCTCTGCATGCGGATACGAGTACCTCTTTTGTATATACCTATGTATCCAATTGTCCCGCCAGAGTCACAGGATAATTGAGTTAAGAGGAGCTTGAGGTGAGGATGAGACTTATTGATGCGCCAGGAGGCCCGGAAATTCAAGCTGCTCTTAAAAATGAGCATGTACAAAAAATTGTTGATATTCTTCTGCAAGTAAGGGTGATAGATAAAGACTTCTTTGAAGACATTGCAGATTTTTTGCAAAAGTGTGATGGGGAAATGCCAGCAAAAAAAGTTGCTAAAAAGTTGCGAGTATTAAGGGAGTATGGCTTTAAGAGCATAGATATAAATGGTCAACGTGTTCTTTCTTCTCCTTCTTCCAATGAATTGTTCTTGGCCCTAGAATCTTTATATAATGCTGAAAAAGGCATCATTAACTATCGAAGGGGAGCTATCGTTGAGCTGCTCACATATAAGCTGGTTACAGCGGTTCGTAAGAAGATTGAGCCTCTTTCTTTGCAGGACAAGGACGCTTTTTCTCACCTCATAGATGGGGTCAAGACTCCCACGAACCGCTGTAATTCCCGTTGCCAAGATGATGAGTGCTGGAGCAACCAATGTCTTGACAACCAATCTGGTAGATATAGAAGCAAGCAGGTTGATGTCATTGTTCTTCTTGAGAAGAAGTACCAAATAGAGGGTTATAGTTGTAAAATCAATATTCATTCAATTAAACCTATCGAACTCATAGATATTTTTTATTTATCGAAAGAAGCCAAAAAATTGAATTATGCTACACATGTTGGCGTTGTTAGTTTTGACCATAGCTCTATAATTTGGCAAAGATTGGAAGATTTGTCGGTTCCGGATGCACCCCATATGGAAGTCCTGTATTTCCCTGAGGAAATTACAGCTTATGGCTTAGATAATCTCTCCGATTTAATGCAGAGCCCATTCTGAAATAAAAGCGTAGCTTATTGTCTGTGATGGGCCCGATTTACTGTGTCACCTTTAGGTGATTGTGCTTGTTGAGACTCCTGTACCATTGTTCCTCTCACCCCACCACTTATTACCTGTTGTGTAAGAATGAGAAATAGTCTATACTACTCTGCGGACAGGGGCATTTCTTTTGTAATCTATAATCATCGAGCAATGCAAGGATTGAGACGATGAAACCGGAAGAACAGGCACGACTGAAGATTGATGAGCTGCTTGAACAGGCTGGTTGGGTCGTGCAGGATCGTCCTCGACTGAACCTGAGCGTTGGCCGTGGGATTGCTGTGCGCGAATTTTCTACTTTGAAGGGTGCGACAGACTACCTGCTCTTTGTCGATCGCGAAGCCGTTGGCACCATTGAGGCTAAGAAGATGGGGCAGACGCTCGTAGGTGTGGAAGAGCAGAGCAATAAGTATCGTACTGGCCTGCCCGAAGATTTTCCAGCGGCCCGTCTTCCGCTACCATTTGCCTATGAAACGACTGGCATTGAGACACGCTTCACCAGTTATCTTGATCCTGTGCCTCGCAGCCGTCCGGTTTTTGCTTTCCATCAGCCTGAGACGCTGGCAGCATGGCTGGCTCTGGCTCCTGAAAATGTTCCCGATGAGCAGAATAATATCTTACGTGCCCGTTTGCGCCGTCTGCCTCAGTTACCCTCACAGGGATTGCGTGCCTGTCAGCTGGAGGCGATTACCAATCTGGAGCGGTCCTTTGCAGAAGATCGACCACGTGCATTAATCCAGATGGCGACGGGCAGTGGCAAAACCTTTACGGCGGTCAGTAGTATCTATCGCCTGATCAAATTTGGTGGGGCTAAGCGTGTGGTCTTTCTGGTGGACCGCTCCAATCTGGCACGTCAGACACTCAAAGAGTTTCAGCAGTATGTCACGCCGGATGATGGTAGAAAGTTTACTGAACTCTATAACGTGCAGCATTTGCAGAGCAATTATATCGATCCAGTTGCGCGTGTGTGTATCACGACCATTCAGCGCCTGTATGCTATCCTGCGTGGCGAACCCGATCTCGATCCTCTAGAGGAAGAGCAATCCCTTTTTGATACGGACGCCGATAAGGAGCCACCTAAGGAGGTGGAGTACAATCCTCTGATCCCCATCGAGACATTCGACATTATTTTTACCGACGAGTGCCATCGTAGTATTTATAACAAGTGGCGTAGCGTTTTGGAGTACTTCGATGCATCCATTGTTGGTTTGACAGCGACTCCCAGCAAGCAGACCTTTGGCTTTTTCAAGAGTAATCTGGTGATGGAGTACGGCCATGATCGGGCGGTCGCGGACGGCGTGAATGTGGACTATCAGGTGTTTCGTATTAATACGGCGATTACCGAGCGCGGCAGCACGATCGAGCCACTTTCCTTTATTGGCAAACGCGAGCGCCGTACACGAGCTATGCGCTGGGAACAGATCGATGAGGACCTGACCTATAGCGCAACGCAATTGGATCGTCTGGTCACGACGCCCGATCAGATCCGCACGGTCGTTCGAGCCTATCGCGATGCCCTGCCTACAGTCCTGTTTCCTGGTCGCAACGATGTGCCCAAGACGCTGATCTTTGCCAAAGATGATAACCACGCCGATGAGATTGTACAGATCATCCGTGAGGAGTTTGCGCGTGGCAATGAATTTGCGCAAAAGATTACCTATAAGACAACTGGTGTCAAGCCTGAAGATCTAATTGCCTCCTTCCGCAACAGTTATAACCCCCGTATTGCCGTCACCGTCGATATGATCTCGACCGGGACGGATATCAAGCCGTTGGAGGTTTTGCTCTTCATGCGTACGGTTAAGAGTCGAGGACTTTTTGAGCAGATGAAGGGGCGTGGCAGCCGCACGATCGATGATAATGAATTTCAAGCTGTAACACCTGCGCAAGGTGGCAAGACGCATTTTGTGATTGTTGATGCCGTTGGAGTTTGTGAGCAGGTCAAGACCGATGATCCGCCGCTTGAACGCAAAGCCGCTGAGCCACTCAAAAAAGTGCTGGATGCTGTCGCTGTGGGCAAATGGAGACGTGATCCAGATCTCTTACCAACGCTGGTTGGGCGCCTCGGACGACTAGCCAAACGTGCCAATCCTGCGGAAGAAGCCACGATCCGAGCCATCAGCGGCCAGAGTATTCATCAACTGGCAAGCCATCTGGTGACGGCCCTCAATCCCGAGCTACAACTGGAGGTAGCGCAGCAGGAGAGTGGCAAGACCTATCTCAAAGTGGATGATCCTGAAGTACTTGCCACCGCCAAACGTCTGATCATGGAAGCGGCAGCACCATTCGACAATCCAGACCTGCGTGAGGCACTTGTCAAGACTCAGCAGCGTGACGAGCAGATCATCGATATTGTTAGCCAGGATCGCCTGCTGAATGCTGACTGGGACATGCAAGCTGAAGACAAAGCGCGTCAGACCATCAGCGGTTTCCGCCAATTTATCGAGCAGCACCGCGACGAAATTGCGGCCCTGCAAATATTCTACGATCGTCCTCGCAACGCCCGCCTGCGCTACGAAGACATCAAGCAACTCAACGAAGCCATTGCCAGTCCCCCACTCGCGCTAACGACCGACAAACTCTGGCAGGCCTACGAAATGCTCGACCGTCCCCGTGTCAAGAGTGGCAAGAGTACTAAACGCATGCTTACTGACATCGTCTCACTCGTCCGTTATACTATAGAGCGCGACAATAACGAGGAAGCCATGCTCGAACCATACAGTGAAGTGGTAGCTCACCGTTTCAGCGCCTGGCTGGAGGAGCAAGAGCGCCTACGAGGCAAACCCTTCACCTCCGAACAACTGCAATGGCTGACCATGGTCCGCGACACCATCGCCTCATCGGTCACCATCGAGACAGACGACTTTGAGCAGAGCCCATTCATCCAACGTGGCGGCCTGGGCAAAGCCCGTCAACTATTTGGAGCCGAATTGCCCGCAATCCTACAAGACTTGAACGAGAGGTTAGCAGCATGAGCGAAGAGCGAGAATTACCAGAGGGGTGGGTTAGGGTAAAATTGGAAGAAGCTTTGTTCCCAGGAGGAACCTATAATCCACGTACTGGTAGTGATGGTGAATTTTTATATGTAGACATCGAAGCGGTTGATAATAAAAAGCAAAAAATAGTCTCTCCCAAATGTATTTTGAATGCAGAAGCTCCGAGTAGAGCAAAAATGGCTATTAAGACTGGAGATATAATATTCTCCTTGGTTCGTCCATACCTGAAAAATATTGCTGTTGTACCTCTAGAATTAGATGGTCAGGTTGCCTCTACTGCCTATTGTGTGATGAGGCCTGAAAATGGCATATCAAGTT
>DASYAN010000294.1:0-3912 GCA_036501345.1 Ktedonobacteraceae bacterium | reverse complement strand
CTCTTGCAAGAGGAGTTGATGCTGTTGAAAGAGCAAGCGCAAGAGATTGAAGAAGATGTTCCGACTCGCTTCGCCTTCAATGGGGCTCCTCTGCTCATGCGTGCCAAAGGGGGTGATGGTTTCAATTGGATCATGCATAATCACTGGCTCACTGTGGCGGTCAATCGCAGTTCCAAAGCTCAGATCTTAGGACAAGTGCGTTGCTCCTCGGCCTACTTGTGGCGGATGCGTGACCTCGGTCAGATCATTGTGGATGTGCATCAGTTCCTCATCTCCATCTTTGGTGAGTACATTGTGCCGCATGTCTCCAGCTGTGATTTAGCGGTCGATGTGACGGGTCTGAATTTCAGCTCCGTCCAGCAAGTCAAAGAGCATTTTGTCTCGCGTGCTCAACTCACCGGGTTGATCCCATCCTCTGTTGTTGATGATGGTATGATCGATGGTCCTGACTCCATTAAACAGCGCTGGGGGCATATTACTGGTCTGCCCTTTGGTGCCCGTGGAGGGGCGCTCTCAGCATTGATCTATGACAAGACCCATGAGATCAAGTACAAATCTCCTGAGAAGGCGTGGTTTCATGATCTGTGGCTCTCGGTCAAGGACGAGAACGGTGAATCCGTGTGGGATGGTTCCTCCCCTGTCTGGCGTATCGAAGTGCGCTACAAGCGTCCGGCTCTCAGTGAAATGCTGCAAGAGGGCGTCTTTCATGGTATTGACAATGCCTATGATCTGGAAGAGCGGTTGCCAGGGCTCTGGTCCTATGCCGTTGGTCATGTTGGCGGTGGTGAGGATGGCCTTCCTGATGGCTGGCTGCGCTATGTGATCCCCACAGAGGATACCAATCGCTCGCGCTGGCCTGTGCATCCTGACTGGCGTGTCGTTCAGTCCGCGTTTGCTCCTACTGTCCTTCCAGAATCCGATTATGAGCGAGAGGAACGCGAGAAAGAGGAGTTACTCCAACTGGTCGATGCGGAATTAGAGGCTCGTCCTTGGAAGGATACCTCAAAGATGGTCAAGTGTAAGCCATCTGGTGCCTCTTCTCGTCCTGCTCCGGTGGCTCTCCCTTTGCCTGCTATGACTTTGGATCTGGCTCCCTTCATGCGCCGTCGTCGCTATCAGGTGAATCTGCGTCGCATGGTCGCCCAAATTGCTGGGTGTTCGATTACTGCTGAGGCCTGGCGTCCAGCTGGTCGGCTCGCTGGTGCTCAACCGGATCTTTCGGATACCTTTCACTTTCTTTACGCAGAAGTCGAGAGTTATCTGGAAGAGAAAAAGCGCAATTTCAATGAGCAAGTGCAGAAAAAACGGGTTCTCTATTCTGTTGAAAAAGAAAAGGCTATTGCCTAGAAAGAGATGTTTTATGATCAGATATGAGTATGATCATGAACGAGACCAGATTCGTATTACTAACGACTTTGGTCAAATGGTCTTGCTCTCAAATGAACAAGCGCTTGTGCTTTTTAGATGGCTCTCGCACTTATTCTCACGGTGTCAAGGATGTGATCAGGTAGTCTCTCCTGATTGCTTACGAAGTCTGACCTATCTGAGGGAAGTAGCTCCCTTTCGAGTTCAGACGGCGTGGCTGTGTCCTGACTGTTATGCGGGTATGCTTGCTGCTTCTGCTCGTCCCAGTGCCCAAGAGTAAGAAGCTGTCTATACCACAAGTTCAAACGGTCCCATTTCAACACGTGCAAGGCTCCAACTAATGGCGATGGGCACGCATGGGAGACTGCGCAAAAAGCCTTTCTGAACGCGTGGTGAGATGCTCAAGACAAGGAGGTAGAGTATGCAACAATTTCAAGGAAGTGAGCCGATGTTGCTCACTATTGAGGAAACAATGAAGATGTTACGCGTAGGACGTTCCAAGTTGTATAGGATGATGGGAAGTGAAGGTTTACCTGTGTTTCGTTCTGGGCGATATGTACGCATACCGTCTGACTCGCTTCAACAGTGGATAAAAGATCGTACACAACAAAATGTATGAGTACAGAGTAATAAAAAGCCACTTTAACTTAGAATGAGCTAAGGTGGCTTTTTTATGATCAAGAAAGGTATGATAACCTATGACTAGAGGTAGACGCGGAAACGGTGAAGGTACCATTAGTCAACGCAAAAATGGAACCTGGGAAGCAAAGATCATGTTAGAAGATGGTAAGCGTAAAAGCATTTATGGAAAGACGCGTAAGGAAGTACAAGATAAATTAAAGATTGCCTTGCGAGAACAGCAGCAAGGGACGCTTGTCACGGCTTCACAGCAAAAAGTAGAGGATTTTCTAACCGACTGGCTTGAAAACACTCAAAAGCATAGTGTAAGACCCCGGACGTATGAGCGATATGAAGAAATTGTTCGTTTACATATCAATCCAGTTCTTGGTCGTCATTATCTGCACAAGCTGACTCCTCAGCAGGTACAGGCGTTTTACAAGAAGAAATTAGACGAAAAGTTATCCACTAAGTCAATAGAGGTTTTCCATTGTGTCCTTCATAAAGCATTAGATACTGCTGTTCGCTGGGGGCTGGTAGCACGCAATGTTTGTGATGCGGTGTCTCCTCCTCGGAGAGAACAATTTGAAGTGACTATGCTCACGATTGAGCAAGTTCGTGCTTTGCAAGAAGCTATTCGTGGTCATCGTTTAGAGGCTCTTTTTCTGCTGGCGATAGCTACAGGGATGAGACGAGGTGAGATCATGGGTCTCAAATGGCAAGACATTGATTTTGAGAAGGGGTTTTTGCAAGTCCGTCGTATTCTGACTCGTGTTCCCACCAAATTAAAAACTGAGACTCAGGTAGGAGCATTTGTTGAGGCAGAAACGAAAACGAAAAGTAGCCGACGTAGTATCGTTATTGCTTCATTTGCACTTAAGGCATTGAAAAAACATAAGGATCGACAAGAAGATGCAAAAAGAAAGGCTGGTCCGTTGTGGCAAGACCATGATTATGCGTTTTGTACCTCTGTCGGAACTCATCTGCATCCGACAAAAGACCTCTTGGATGAGTTAAAGAAGATCACGGGAAAAGCGGGGCTTCCACATCTCCGTTTTCATGATCTGCGCCATGTTGCGGCTACGTTGTTGCTAAGTGAAGGAATACACCCAAAAATTGTCCAGGAAATATTAGGTCACAGTCAAATAAGCATGACACTAGATGTGTACTCTCATGTGCTCCCTAATATGCAACAAGACGCAATGAGTAAGCTTAATGATCTGCTAGCTGATAGAGAAGAGGTGGTGCACAGAGATGATGGGACTGTGTAAAGATAGATTTTTACGATTGTCGTATGATTTGTCGTATAGTAGAGATATGCTTCTCAATAAAAACGTCCCAAGCGGCCCTAGGCGCGGCTTGAGACGTTCATCCTACGTGAGGGGGTGCCGAAAGGGGGACTCGAACCCCCATGCCACTTAAGGCACAACGCTCTGAACGTTGCGTGTCTACCATTTCACCACTTCGGCTTATTTTGTGGTTATCTTATTGACGGAGACAATGATACAGAATATCTCGCTCATTGTCAATGGGTTTTCTGAGCAGTTTTCCAAATCGCTCCCTATATCCTGTAAAGCTGTGACGCGGGTATACCCTGCTTGAGTGATGGGCGGGAGCGCCACGAGTCTTTGCTTTTTGATTATCAAAATTCAGCATTTAGCTCCTTATTTGTGGTATACTCTCTGCACAGACAGGATGGTACAAGATCCAATAACCTCCTGCTCCGGAGCAAGTGTTGGTCCTCTTTGAAAATTTGGTGCAATTCACCAAACATCACCTCACCTATACCTAGGAAGTAGGAATAGTTATGCTCAATGCGCTTTCGCTGAAAGCGGTCAATAGCGCAAAGTTCTCCCAGCGCTTTGTCAAGCCCTGTTACGACTCATATTGCTTCTCTAATCTCCCTTCAACTATTGAATTCCTCCTGAC
>DASYAN010000293.1:0-8200 GCA_036501345.1 Ktedonobacteraceae bacterium | reverse complement strand
TTTCACGCTCGCCACAAGTCAGGTTTTCCGTTCAGCTTTTTTCTAGAACCGTAAACTTTGCATGAGGCAAACACGAAATCGTCTTTTCCGGTCTCTTAAAATGAGCGTGTGCCAAGCCAAGTTTACGATTGTAGTTTTTTTCGACATCTTTCTACTTTGCTTCCATTGTGAATGAGATCACTATTACGCTCTTCTTGGTCGTTAAATGCCCATCGGCCTATGAGGTGTGTGGGCACACTGGTATTATAAGCCCTATGAGCATTGGCTGGCAATGGGTGGTAAGATAGATCAAACGGCTTTGAGAAATTTGTTTCGGTTATTTTTGAGCGTTGTTAGCACGTCAGTAACGGTTTCAGGCGAGGCACGACCTATACTTCTCCCATCCACTAGAAGAACTTCTTGAAATCAGCTCTCTATCTTCGCCTCCAACCTCCTCCAGGCTCGAACGTGACCTCATCCTTGAAATCGTGCAATGCATCAAGCGTGTCTTGGAATGGAAGGTTATTCTGGTCTATCCGCTTCCAGTCATCTCGATCTAATGTTCCAATCACCACATATTTATTGCCGACGATTTCTGGATCGAGTACGGTGAAGACTGTTGCAAGCGCATCCTCTAACTCATCTTGGTGGGCAATGAGCAGATCACAGTAGGGACAGTAGCGACAGACCGTTTTCATGAACAATGGCCGATTTGGCTCGATATACATGAGCAGGGGTAGTGTACGCTGCTTGGTCTTATTTGCACACGCCGGGCAACTACTAAATCGTGCGTCCAGATATGGATTGAGAAAGAAGCGGTAACGTGGAGGTTGCTTGCCAATCTGCCGCACATTCTTTTTATCCCGTTTTTTCGCCATAGCCACCTCACTACTCTCTAATAAAAGTAATGGACTGTTTGAGCTTGCTGTGTTTGAAGGGTTCGTTAAGCTTGACTCCCAGCGGTGGACCCATTTCTCGAGATTGGGCAAGTGCTACCAAATTGTCTTTCGCAATAGTGTATTCTGGATCGAAGACCAGTGCACGTTTCAAAGCCGCCTCCGACTCGTCATAGCATTCCTGCATCATCAAACAGATTCCCAAGTTACCCCAGGGTTGCGACAAGCAATCACCCATAGCAATCGATGCCTCAAAAGCCTGCTCTGCTTCGGCCCAATTGCTCGCCTGCATCAATTTCAGACCCTGCTGAAAGAGGTCTTCCTGCTCGATCAGTTGATCTAGGGTGAAGTTTGGTCCCCGTAATTTCATCGACTCTTCGGCTATCTTACGTCTGAGCTTCAATCCCTTATCTATCTTCTCTGTTAGTTCATCTCTCGGCTTCAATTCGATAGCACGTTCAATATCCCATAAAGCTTGACCAGAACGCATCGTGTAACCACTTGCCATGCTCCGGTTGAACCATAGATCGGCATTATTGGGATCGAGAGCAAGCGCTTGGGTAAGAGCTTCATAGCTTTGTGGAAAGTTCTGTAGCATGCCATGCGCGACCCCCAATTGACCCAGCACATCCGCACGCAGCGGCGCATGCTGTGGGAGGTAGTTCAACAAGCGTTCATAGTTAGCAACTGCCTCTGTATAGTTTCCTCGAAAGATTTGCTGTCCGGCAAGGTCGAACAATTTATCAGCTTGCGACGGGCTGGTGGTTACCTTTTTCTTTTGCTTGGATTGCTTTGCTTTTTTCGACATATTTTTGATTGCTTCGCTTCCATTATGAATAATATTACTGTTACACTCTTCTCGGTCGTTAGATACAGCTCAGCATTTGAGTGGTGCAAGCGCATTGGTATTATAAGCCCTTTGGGTATGGGCTGGCAATAATGGATATGCTGTTCTAAAGCACTAGCATAACGTGGGTCTTTCTATCCCTGTCTATATATTCTTAACTGTCCATCTGCTCTCTTCTAAAAAGAGCACTCGTGTTTTTTTGATGGGTCTAGGACTAACGGCAATAAAAAAGCTTAGAAGCATACATTAGTGCTAGTAACTGCTGTCTTCTTTTCTCGTTATACGTTATCTATGACGAAGCCATTTCTTGAAGTATTTACTATCGACTTTAGAGAGCTTCCACAGTATACTTTACATAGTAGAATTCTTGTTCAAATTTTATTGTAATACTACGTAGTAGTTTTGATCAAGGGAGGTCAGTAATGTCTGTTATTCAGAGTGAGTTCGACTCAGTAGTACACGAGATGCTTTCAGATACTTCTTCATCAGCCACTAGCTCTTCCTCAGTAATGTTAGAACAATTATCATTTATTGATGTTTTCGCATTAGATGTTGCTGTCGCATCAGGAATTCCAGGAGAACGTGCAGCACGTCTGTTGGCTAATCGTCAGCGTATAACTCCGCATCGTCTTCCCAAGCTACTAATTACTGCACATAATAGCGAGGAGCATCACCAAGCTCTGGGAGCAGCCGAACATCTGCAACATTTCGTAGATTCTGTCAACGTCATTAATGAAAATAGCCGCAACAAAACTGCAGCCAACGCACTAGCACTCCACCGAGCAAATTGGCCAGAAATGTCAGAACAGGAGCGTAAGACGCGTATCCTTCTTCTCAGTCGCCGTGGTGGAGGTGGAAAGCCACAGTTCATTGCACCTTTTGTAGGTGGGTCTGGTACAACATGTGGAACTTGGACGCCGATTGTAGCATACCAACGTGGTAAGACAACGTGGATTGCAGGTACTCGCTCTAAAGAGGAAGAGCGGCAAGCTACTCCAATTCGTGGATTTCTCCGAGGGAACTATGCCCAAGGCGTGTGCCCAGCCGAGTGTAGTTTCTGTTATCTACGAGGGCTACAAGGGATGGGAGTGAAGGCAACAATGCTCAATCTGGAGGACTGTACACCTGAACTAGATGTTTTACCCCGGGGCAGTGTTGTGAATTGGGCAGAACTGGGTGGTCCAGTAGAGGAAGACCCTTGGTTCGTTAATGTGCAAGGAAATGGATCGCTGGTTCAGACTATCCTCGATCTCTCCACTGAGCGTGGAATCGTAGCCTTCTTCCTAACTAAAGGAGTCTATGAGCCATACCTCCAACTTGATGGACGGCTTGCACTCTTTGCAATCAGTCTGAATGCGCCTGCTATCTCTTCTGTATTTGAGCCCGGAGGAGCATCACCTGAGGCACGGCTCAAGGGATTAGCTTGGGCTATTGATCATGGGCTTATGGATCATACAATCAGGTTAGGACCAATTATACCTATCGAAGGCTATGAAAAGCACTACCATGAACTTTTCCAAATGATTGCAGATATTCTCGGTTATCGCTTGAAGCGAATGACAATTGATTTGTTACGGTTTTCACCACAAATGCCAGGAATCCTTAAAGCATCATTTCCTCACGAGATTGTTACACCACTGCTTGCTGAGATGGAGTCTGAAGTAAAAGCGCATAAGTTTCGTCCCTCGACGGAACGTCAACAGCAACTCTATCGCTGGGTCAGAACCTTGCTGACTCAATACGGAATGTCACATGTGAAGACAACACCCTGCAAAGCTGATCCTACTGAAGCCTTCATGTTCCTCAAGTCTGGCGATATCGAAAGTATGCCTTGTGCCTGTCACATTAGCTATCGTGACCGTGAGCGAGTAAGAGCTAGCAGACTACCGATTCTATCTAATCAAGGGTAAAACGTACCTCATGTCCCAAATTGCAGAAAATTACCTCTTGCGAACTAGGTGATAATAATGTACACTTATTATGAGGAAGTTATCACCTAGCCAGTCTACTCTTATGCCAGACATCCTCACCTGTGTTGTAAATTAAGAATAGAATTCTTGTGCTGGTCACACAGATCTATCATCTTTGTAAAAATATCTTCTAGTGCTCTTAACAAACCAATGAGAGAAAGATGGAGAAAATATGGCATCTCCCCAATCCGTTATCTGGCCGATAGATAGCCACACACATGCAAAGCATGAAATTCTCCGTAGATACATTCAGGCATGGCTACCAATCATGACAAAATATAATGAACGAGTACTTGTTATTGATGGTTTTGCTGGCCCTGGTGAATATAAAGATGGGGAGATTGGTTCTCCACTTATTATCATTGATGCATTTCTTGATCATAATTATGCTCAACTTCGTCAGAAGGAAGTTGTATTTCTTTTTATTGAGAAAGAGGAGAAGCGTTGTAAGCATCTGAGAGAACTTTTGGAACAGCGAATACAAAAGCATGAATTTCCACAAAAAGCTTCGTATCATGTATCTCAAGGAACGTTTAATGATGCATTAACTGACACATTGGAGTATTTAGAAGATAGACAGCTAACAATGGCTCCAACATTCGCTTTTATAGATCCTTTTGGTTACTCTTATACCCCCCTCAGTATTATTCAAGGACTAATGAGGCATCCTAAATGCGAAGTATTGATTACATTCATGTATGAAGAGATTAATCGTTTTCTTACAGCGAACTACTCAACAAAAGAACAGCACTATAATGAGCTATTTGGAACACAAGAGTGGCAACGAATAGCAAAGGAAGCAACGAGTCCACCACAACGTTTGCGTCAGTTGCATGATCTCTATAGAGACCAGCTTATACACCTTGCAGGAGCAACATATGTTCGATCATTTCGTATGCGAAACCAGCGTAATGCAACAGATTATTTCCTCTTCTTTGGTACAAAAAGTTTGAAGGGTCTGCACAGAATGAAGCAGGCTATGTGTAGTGTCGATTCGACAGGTACTTACGAATTTTCAGATTTCACGAATCCTTATCAACTTTTGCTCTTCTCTCAACCTAATTATTCGTTACTTAAACAAATGCTACTCGATAAATTTAAAGGGAAGATTGTGAATATCGAAGAAATTGAGCATTTTGTTATCGCAGAAACTCCGTTTTGCACATATAAGACTGAAGTCCTTAGGCCAATGGAGTTGTCTTCACCTCCGAAAATCGAGGTTATAGCAGCTAATTCTAAGAGAAGACGTGGTACCTTTGCGGATTCTAAGACAAATATCAGATTTCTGTGAAATGCAACTATAAAGGTCCATTTGTGGTTCCTCTACAACAAACCGCATATAGCAGAGTAGCATCCTAAATTGATAAAACATCTACTCTGGTAAAACAGAAGGCGGAGCTTCATCAGGGAAGAACTCTATCAATTCAGCAGGATGAACTTTGAGAGCTCTCGCAAGTTTATCGAGAGTAAAGGTTGTCACGCTATAGTTCGGATCATCAAACATACGCTTTACCGTAGTGAACGAGACATCAGAAGCCCTTGATAGCTTACCCATGCTAAAACCCTTCTCCTTTGCTACCTCCTTCACCCTCAGACGAATCATGCAGTTAACCTCGCTTTTACATCATTGTAGAGCCCCTTGCTTGTTGACAACAGATAGCATAAAATTCTAAAATTATTAGAGCATAACTTTATGACTACGCATAAATGTTGATCGCCAACAAGGAGGGTATCTTGACTGAGATAGCACATCAAGGAAGCAGTGAAGAGAGGAACATAGTCAACATCTTCTCATCGACCCGCAGGCCCGCACCGGATTTCATGACCATCTACAATCATCATCAGTTATCTATCGAAGCCATTCATATCGAAGGACGGGTATCTCGGGCGGTGGTAGCCTGTATGCTTGTCAAAATTGCTGTGCCTGAAGACATGGCAAAGAAAGTTTTAGATGGAGTCAATAAATTATGCAAAACGAACTATACGCTTGATACTGTTCATGTTAGTCTGGTAGAGGTGCAAGCTATGACGACAGCAGTTACAACAAAGCGCGTACAGCCGAGTAGCGCTCTGCAAATCGCTGGGGAGTGATGCGAGGATATCGTCCCTGCCCCAATTGGGACAGGACTTCTTGATATGCTGTATCAAGCTCATCCAAAGAGACGGTGCCTCGTTCAACAAGCAGCTTGACGTCTGCAATATCTCGGTTGTTTCCACGTTCTATCTTGCTGAGAGCGATACTGTAAAAGTCAAAATAGAAGACATCAACTCCACCATAGCGTCCGACATATTGGGCATGCATCTCCCATTGGGAGGGCAGAGGAATGAAATCTTTTGGTGATGCAAATTCGACGTTAATCTGCATCCGCTGGATCAGCTGTTGAATAGCAACAATGAGTTCACCTTCGTTCTCCCCGCTGACTTGAATGTCGATATCCTGAGTAAATCCAGGACGTATGCCCGAGTGGACGATGGCTGCACCTTCTACCAGATAGAGACGTCCTGACTTTCGAAAGGTTCGTCCCAATTGCTGAAGGAATGACTCAATTGATCTTTTGTCCACACTTGGTCGCATACTCATGGTACACTTCTGTCGATATTGTTCATCTTCTGGGATAAAGAGCGGAGTTACTAGTTGGTGATGTTTAGCTGCTTCTTGCTGTAAAAGGTGATCCATCTGGTTCTGCCAATCACCTAGGAAAGTGAGTGGTAGGCTGGTACGACGTTGTTCAGCGTCTTGCAATGCCACCAATCCCCATTTGCCATAACAGTAAGCAGGAGGAGGTAGATTGCGTTCATGCCACAAAAACGCAAACTTGTGCTCAGGAAAACTGGGCCTGTGGCCCAAGGTCTGTGTCAACCGGACAGACCACAGCCGCTGGAGGTAGAGTGCAGCCAAAGTGAGAACTGCAATCTGCTCTGCTATCTTTGGCTTACTATCTCGTAGTGCTTCTAGCACTACATCAGCAAGTTCAGGATGTAGTAGAAACAGCGAGATACTCGCATCACGTACTCGTGGATATTCACTGCATTGGGCTAAACGTTGTATCAGTACAACAGAAGATAGTTGCTCTATTTGGGAGCTAGAGGAAGCAGCGGTACGATCTAGACCCACCAGATAAGTGATGCCCCATATATCCAATTGATTGATGAGTTGGTCAATCTCAATCCATGAATCTGAAAGATTGTTGAGAGTGGAATTCATACTACTCCAGTCTGTTATCCTCTGATACATATAAATGTTGCCCAATGAAATACAACGCAAAATGATACATCCTATGATAAGCATAGACGATAATAGTGAAGTTTGTCAAATTTTTTCATTCTTCATCGAAGAAGGCGAAGCTTCATCTCTTCTGTGAAATTCGCAGAAGAGCTAAGGAGGAGGAAGAGCGACAGGGAGAATGGAATCGTCTTGGTTGAATCGGAGAAGAAATAATAATGTCGCTCTTACTACTGATACGAGATATGTTGGTTTTTCGCTTCATCTGGGATAAAGAAGAGTGGCATAATATGTCTATGTCCGCTACATGGGGCAGAAAAGCCGAAGTGTGTGATATGCCACTCGCTCTATTTACAGTATACCGATGAATGCAAAGAGGTTGATAAAGCTTCATTGCTAGCCTTGATCACTACCGGCAAGACCTCGACCTGCGGCAAGCAAGGGCAATAAAGCAGCCAGATCTGCAATGCAGAGACAATTCTTACCCCGATGAGGCCTTATAGAGGATGTGAGATAAAGGTCTTACATGTCTCCTATTTCTTTGACAGACAGACGCCGCTTGTGTTAACTAAGAAGTGTTGATTACCTATTAAAGTATTGTCAAACTGATTACTATTACGCGTCACGATCTGCTGCCGCGCATAAATGTATGGAGAAAAGTTGTATGATGTATCCACCACAAGATGCTTATCCACCACAACAGCCTGCAGGAACAGTTCCCTATTCCCCACAAGATGCTTATCCACCACAACAGCCTGCCGAGGCAGTGTCCTATCCACCACAGCAGTCAGCAGGAATAGTTCCCTATTTCCCACAGACTCCCTTTCCACCACAGGAGCCCTCAGGAGCCATGCCCTATTTCCCACAGACCCCTTTTCTACCGCAGCAGCCACAAGGAGTAATGTCCTATTCACCGCAAGGCTCTTATTCACCGCAAGATCCCTACATACAATCACAAGCTTACGAGGAACCACGCAACTTGCAGGCAAAGAGAGCGATAATCAATGGCCTCATCTCACTCGTTTTGAGCGTGTTCACACTTTTCACGCTGGCTGGCTTTGCTGGACTCATCACTGGAACATTGGCTATCGCCTATGGTTTCACAGGTATGAGGGCTGCAAAGCAACTCCCAAACACAATGGGACGTAGGCAAGCTATCATAGGGCTCGCGCTAGGATGCATAGCATGGTTCATAGTGATTCTTTCGCTTATCGTTCGAACGGCCAGTCCATCAGGATAGAAACCTCGCACGACATTAGATAGCTTACTATACTCTGAGCAATTT
>DASYAN010000292.1:0-6731 GCA_036501345.1 Ktedonobacteraceae bacterium | reverse complement strand
GGATGCTCCTTGAGTTCCTCGTTGGCCTTGATAATTTCGCCAGCAACAGGAGAAACAAGCTCAGATGTCGCCTTGACCGATTCGATATCGCCAAATTTCTCCTCATGGGCGATCTGTTGGCCGCTCTCCCAAGGCAGTTCGATGTAGACAATATCCCCTAGTTGGTCTTGAGCATAGTCAGTAATGCCAATTATAACCTGATCGCCTTCCACACGCACCCATTCGTCGGTCTTACTATATTTCAGGTTGTCGGGATGATTTAAGCTAGCCATCGTCTCTTTCCTCTCTTCTCCATCGGTACCTGAGTAGTTACCTTTTTCTTATTTGTGTTTGTAAAATGGCAGTGCCACGATCTGTGCAGCAACACGTTTGCCGCGAATGTCTACCTGTACCTGACGGCCAACGGTCGCACGGGCAGTTTCGACATAACCCATGCCAATGTTTTTGTGTATGGTTGGACCAGGTGCACCACTCGTCAGGCTGCCAATCTGTTGATCTTGCTCATAGAGTGCATAACCGCTACGTGGTACGCCACGTTCCAGCAGTTCGATGCCCACTAGCAATCGCTTGGGACCCTGTTCTTTCACCGCGAGCAAGACATCACGACCAATAAACATGCCGCTATTAAACTTTACAGTCCAGCCCAACTGCGCTTCAAGTGGATTGGTCTGCTCGTCGAGTTCGTGCCCGTACAGGCAATAGCCAGCTTCCAGACGCAGTGTATCCCGTGCACCCAGGCCAGTAGGCAACAATCCCCGAGGTTTACCCGCTACCAAAATATCTTTCCAAAGCTTTACAACGTCGGCAGGAGAACAGTAAATCTCGAAGCCATCCTCACCAGTATAACCAGTACGCGAAATGATACTGTTTACCCCATCGATCAGGCCCGCTACGCAATGGTAGTAACGAATGCTCTTGAGGTTAATATCCGTCAGTGGCTGTAAGATCTCTTCCGCCAGGGGACCCTGCACAGCCATTAGTGCAGTCGTCTCGGATTGATCGCTGACCACTACATGCTGGAAGTGAGAGCTCTGTCCGTTTATCCAGGCAAAGTCATTGGCAATATTGCTCGCATTGACCACGAGCATATAGTTTTGCTCGGCCAGACGATAGATCAGGAGATCATCGATCACATTGCCATTGGGCAGGCACAGCTGCGTATAGAGCGCCTGATGAATTGCTAGACGCGAGACATCATTGGGCACAAGGTACTGCAAAAAGTCCAGAACATCAGGTCCCTCGACCTTAAATTCGCCCATATGACTGACATCGAAGAGACCAGCTCGCGTGCGTACAGCCTCATGCTCCTCCAAAATACTGCTATACTGTACAGGCATCTCCCAGCCGCCAAACTCCACCAGACGAGCTCCGAGCTCACGATGCTGTTCATAGAGAGGAGTACGTTTCAATTGAGAGCTATCGTCATGCATAGACATACAAAATTTACTCCGGCAGACATTAAAGGACACTGGCATCTCGCACCTCACAACCTGCAAAAAAGCACAGAGTTTGGTTTGTGCGGCTTCCTCTCACTCGAAATATCATATCGAAACCTATGTCCTAGTTATACATTCTCCTCCTGTCACTATAACAGATTTTTGGAGTCACGACAATGAACGGCGTTGTCTCTTACCCGGGTCGCCAGCGCAGATTCGGTTTGCGTGCCGCTAAGGCTTGGTCCAACCTTCCCACTACTGTCGTATGTGGCGCTGTCCTGACGATCTCCGGGTTGGTGCGAGCCTCATCAGCAATGTGTCGCATCACGCTCACAAAGCTGTCGAGCGTCTCGCGGGTCTCCGTTTCGGTTGGCTCAATCATCATTGCCTCATGCACAATGAGCGGGAAGTAGATCGTGGGCGCATACATACCAAAGTCGAGTAGGCGCTTGGCGATATCCAGAGCCGTCACATCAGCTTCTACTTTCTGACGCTCTGCCGTTGCCACGAATTCGTGCTGGCAGGTCTGCGGATAAGCAATCTCATAGTCGGATGACAACTCATGCTTGAGATAGTTGGCATTGAGGATCGCGCTCTCGGCGACATGACGCAAACCCTCGGGGCCATATGTGCGAAGGTAAGCATAGGCACGTACCAGCACACCGAAGTTGCCCACATTAGCACGAACCTTACCGATAGATTGCGGCCCTGGCTCCTGCCAGAAGTAGCCGTTTTCGCCTTTAGCTGGTAGTGGTCCAGGCAGGAAAGACACGAGATGCTCTTTGACGCCGATAGGACCCGCACCTGGGCCACCACCACCGTGCGGTGTGCTACATGTCTTGTGAAGATTGAAATGAACGACATCGAAGCCCATATCACCCGGGCGCGTGATGCCGAGCACGGCGTTTGCATTTGCACCATCGTAGTAGAGTTGTCCCCCAACAGCATGCACCATGTGGGCAATCTCAACGATATTGGTTTCGAAGAGTCCCAGGGTGTTGGGGTTGGTCAGCATGATTGCCGCGATAGCAGTAGAGTTCGTGTCCAATAGCGCCTTGAGGTTGTTCATGTCGATCCCACCAGTGCTTGGATCACTCTTGACTTCTACTGTCGTGTAATCTGCCAGTGTTGCGCTCGCTGGATTGGTACCATGTGCATTGTCTGGAATGAGTACAATATGGCGCTGTCCCTCACCCCGACTCCGATGATAGGCCTTAATTAGCATGAGGCCTGTGAGTTCACCATGTGCACCAGCAGAAGGCTGCAAAGTCACACGCACCATACCAGCGATTTCTGCTAAATACTGTTCAAGCTCGTACATCAACTGGATTGCGCCTTGTACGGTCTCTTCGGGCTGGAGCGGATGAATACGTGCAAACCCAGGTAGGGAGGCCATATCCTCGTTGAGCTTGGGATTGTACTTCATAGTGCAAGAACCGAGGGGATAGAAACCCGTATCAAGGCCAAAATTGCGCTGTGAGAGGTGGGTATAGTGACGCACTACCTCGATCTCGCTCACCTCTGGTAATGGTGCAGGCTGCTTACGTAATAGACTGCTCGGTATTATGCTCTCCAACGGCTCGGTGGGCACATCCATGCTAGGCATTGTCGCAGCACGACGGCCAGATGCACCGTACTCAAATATCAATTTCTCAACGCTCACAGCTATACTCCCTTTGTATGCAGACTACCAACGTCGCTCTTAGTGTGCCGCTGCACATCATTAGCCAGCCCGGCATACGCTTGGCTCAGGTGGTCTGGAACACCTTCCCGTAGCACGGTAACCAATCTATCGATCTCGTCCCTCGTGCGTGTCTCGGTCACACAGAAGAGCATGCAGTTATCCATCCCCGAGCAACTCTCATCCAGTACATAGCCACCGATGATGTTAGACCGCGCAAGCTGCTGCTGAAGCTTCGCAGGAGCAATGGGAACTCGAATCACGAACTCATCAAAGAAAGGCGAGGTAAAGACTGCTTGATAGCCGGGAAGAGCTGTAATCTGCCGGAAGGCATAGTGCGCTTTTTGGAGACAGAGTTCACCGAGCTCCCGCAAGCCTTGTTTACCCAGTGTTGCTAAAAAGATCGTGGCTCCAACTGCTAGTAGTGTCTGATCGGTACAAATATTGGAGGTAGCCCGTTCACGGCGAATATGTTGTTCGCGCGTTTGTAACGTTAAGATATAACCTATCTTCCCATTAATATTCTTTTCAACTGTTTGACCAACAAGTCTCCCAGGCAGAAGACGCATATATTTCTGCTTTGCTGCCATAAAACCCAAGGCAGGACCGCCAAAACTCATTGGATTACCAAAACTCATCATCTCACCCACGGCGATATCTGCTCCATATTCTGCTGGAGGCGCGAGAATGCCCAGTGAGGCAGGCTCGGTGATGGTAGTGATGAAGAGGGACTTGCCCCTATGCGCGATAGGCTCTAGAGCGTGAACATCCTCAAGACAGCCAAAGAAATTAGGTTGCTGAATAACAACGGCGGCAGTCTTCGAACCTACAACTGCATCCAGATCTTCAAGAGAGGTCACCCCATTGCGGATAGGAACCTCTTTGATCGTAAAGCCTCGTGCAGATGCATAAGTGCGGAGAACGCAACGGTACTGTGGATCAACACCCGCCGATATCACAACGTCACCGCGTCCCCCAGGGCTAAGCGCCAAGAAGACCGCTTCAACCAAGGCCGTCGCGCCATCGTAGAGCGAGGCGTTGGCAATATCTAAGCCCGTTACTTGGCAGACCATCGTCTGAAACTCGTAAACCGCCTGTAACATGCCCTGACTCACTTCTGGCTGGTAGGGGGTATACGCGGTGACGAATTCCGAACGGCGTTGTAGGTGGGGAACCACACTCGGAATGGCATGATCGTAGGTTCCTGCTCCCAGAAACGCAATGGTCGTATCCAGGTCTTTATTCTTCCTCGCTATACCACCGAGCAGGCGTTTGAGTTCGGGTTCGGCAAGAGCAGATGGAAGATTGAGCAAGCGTTGCAAGCGCACATTGGTCGGTATAGGTGCAAGCAGGTCCTCCATGCTGGAAAGACCCAGATGTTCGCACATCGCCCGCTGTTCTTCTGGGGTACTAGGTACATAGCTCATAAATGATCTCCTTTGGGAATTATGTATTAAGGAGCTACTTCAACTCGCCTAAATAGTTTGCAACCAACGTCCTCAGGAGGCAATACTTCCCTGTATCAGTAGTCCCTGTGCAATGAAACCTCCAAGCAGGTTCATGTCGATATTTCCACCAGAGAGGAGCACCACGACCTCCTTGCCTGTTAGGTTCAGCAGTCCTGGATGTAACAGTGCCGCTAAGCTTACTGCTCCTGCACCCTCCACCTGCAATTTACAGCGCTCTTGCAAAAAGAGGATGGCCCTTATCGTCTCTTCGTCCTTCACTGTAACGACCTCATCGACCAGTTGCTGGATAATGGGGAAAGTCAGTTCACCTGGGCGCTTCAGTGCGATCCCGTCGGCAATCGTTGAAATGTGCGGAAGCGTTCGTAACTCTCCGGCGTCAAGCGAAACACGGCAACTAGCTGCACCTTCCGCCTCGACACCGATAATGGTAATGTCAGGTTTGAGGGCCCGTGCTGCAATGGCAATACCTGAGATGAGACCTCCACCACCAATCGGGACAATGAGAGCATCGGCAGAAGGAACCTGCCACAGGATCTCCAGACCCAAAGTGCCTTGACCAGCAATGATATCAGGATCATCAAAGGCATGGACGAAGAGGGCACCCGTTGCCGCTTGCAACTCACATGCATAGGCCAAAGCATCATCAAAGGTGACACCGTGCAGAACGACTCTGGCCCCATACCCTTTCGTCGCCTTGACTTTCACCAAGGGAGCCTGCTCAGGCATTACGATAGTAGCAGATGTTCCAAGAGATTGGGCGGCAATAGCAACGGCTTGGGCATGATTGCCCATCGAGGTCGCAATCACTCCATGTCTGCGCTCCCTTTCGCTGAGCCGGGATATCTTATAGCTGGCACCACGTACCTTGAAAGATCCTGCTCGCTGCAGATTCTCAGGCTTGAGATACACGTTCGCTCCTGTCATTGTACTGAAGGTTCGAGAATGCAGCATGGGCGTTACATGGATTGCACCACGAATCACGCTACTGGCATATTCGATCTCTCGCAGCGTTGGGACATTGAGGAGTTGCTTGAAGTTTGCAGTACTCATCTGAATATGCATCCTTTCTCGATCAGAGAGAACATTATTGGCAGATCACTGATGAGGGCATACAACACCAGCAAGACTGCATCGAGCTTGCTATACAGTGTGATCCTGTAACGATTGGTTTTGAGATCACATTCTTCAGTTGAAATGACTGGAAGGGATTAGCTGTTTGCCTCCAGCGGTAGGACAGTAGTGGATTTGATTTCACTCAGCACCACACATGTCTGCACACGAGCCACACCTGGAATAGATGTGAGCCGCTTCATTACAAAGTGAGCCAAATCTTGGCGAGTGCGCATAGCCACTTTGAGCAAGTAATCATAATCACCAGTGATGTAGTGGCACTCCAAGACTTCGGGCAAGCGACGGATCATCTCATGGGACTCCTCCAACTGCTCAGACTGCAGGATCTGCAAACTGATGAGAACGAAGCACATTAGATCATAACCGACCTTCTCCCGATTCAGCAGGGCAGTGTACTGGCGGATATATCCCTGTTGTTCCAGTCGCCGCAAGCGAGTATGGGTGGCAGGGGGCGAGAGATTGATCGTGCGTGCTAGATCCGCATTGCTCAACCGGCCATCCTGTTGCAAGGTCCGTAAAAGAGCTATATCAAGCTCGTCTAACGTCTCCTGGTGTTGTGAAGATTGTATCATGAAAAGTCTCCTTAGGTCAATATAATTTGATAATATAGCAAAAATACAAAATAAATTCAACAAAAATGCCATTAAAACTTTTCATTCTTCTAAATTGAATGGTGGGAAAGGGTTAGTCGCGGAAGAAACAAAACCATTAGCCAACCCCATACCAAATAAACAAGCATGGTACTCTTATGAGTGCCATGCTTGTTTATTTACAATTATTCGGCTACCGAACGCCCTTTTTTCTCTTGCCACAGGTAATAAAGCACGAGTATAAGGAATCTTCAGACCTTGATAGGGTGTATCCCTCTATCGATCTACTGATAGTTCCAAAACTCTAGCGTTTTCTAGACTTTTGGGTTCGGAGGGGAACGACGATCCTCTCAGGATGCACTACTAAAGACGAAACCGTCTTATTCGCATCCCCTATCCCATTGTCTCGAAAGACGTTTGGGAG
>DASYAN010000291.1:0-10603 GCA_036501345.1 Ktedonobacteraceae bacterium | reverse complement strand
CATACATATTACCTTCCAGCTCTTTAAAATAGGATGGCAAACTTGGCCCTAGATAAGACTACGATAGGACGTTACATTTTAGCAACGACCAATAGGAACATTGAACCATAAGAATGAGGGAAAGGCAATAGGTAATAGACGAATTGGTCTGCAGTGCAGGTTCATATAACAAAGCTTGCTTATCAACTGCCTTTCCAGGGGACTTTCCAGAACTAAAGTGAAGATGAGTATTACATTTACCTATTTCTTAAATATGTTTCTTTACAATTTTTTGATGTTTCTTTACAATTTTTTGATGTTTTCCTCATCAGTCTATGTTAATGTAGACGTTGTAGAAAGTGCAGACCTAGCTACTGGGAAGCTGCATTCCTTCTGGCAATATAAACAGGTATTTCATTAACATAGAAAATCTGTTGAGCGTAAAGGAAATTTTAGGACCTGTCATAAATGGCATTTGTCCCTGTTTCCCCCTAGCAAAAGGTCTAAGTGCATTCTATACTCACCTTTGGAGGAACTGTGGGGGCAGTTTTTCGCAAGACCGCTCTAAAGGTCTGCTCTTTTTAGAGCAAGCGCAAGGTTCCGCCATAACATTGTTTAGAGAATGTTGGATAGCTATTCTATTCCTATACAACATTCAGGTACAAACCTTTGCAGTCGTAAAGCTAAAAAAGAAAGGTTACTAAAATGATTAAAAAGCAAGCCAGCATGCCTGTCAGTCCTGTTGCAATAATCGAGTTGACAGATGGGGAACTTGAAAGCATGCGCGGAGGATGTCATGATGATGGCGGTTGCGATCGCGGGTCTGACTGTGGCGACAGCAGGCGTAGCAGTGATTTCAGTGACAGAGGCAGCTTCCGTGGTGATGACAGATTTAGCTTCAACGGATGTGACCGTTCTTCCTGCGGTGGCTGGTAATACTAATAGCATTCTAAGCACAGATAGATCCATGATAGAACCTCATAGTATAGGTCTATAGAACGTTTACTCATCACGTTCCATCATGGATTCTATTCAGCTTCAATATGCTACAGCGGTCTTCAGGAAGATTAAATTCATATGCATGATATTGATTCACTAGCATATTAGTTCAGCATTTCTGCGCACCGCTGTAGACAATATAACGGTAGGGCGTTACACTTGCCTCAATTGAGTGAGTGTAACGTCCTACCGTATTATTATTTAGAGAATGTTGGATAGCAATTGTATTTCTATGCCACATTCAATTGCAAATTTTTGCAATAGTTCACTAACAGAAAGGAACATACCAAATGATTAATGCTAACTCGGAGAAAGAGCAAGCTATGATGTCTGCCACCCTTACCACGACAACCGAGTTGACGGATGAGGAGCTCAAAGGCATGTACGGCGGATGGGATGACGAACGTCGAAACGATGATAACCATCGAGATAATGATAATCGTCATCGTGACAACAATGACAGCCGTAGATTCGACTTCAATGATGAATTTAGCTTCCACTTCTCTCGTTGTCGGTAATACTAGTAAAATGAGGCACAGATAGATCTGCGACAAGACCATCGCTGTATATGTCCAGCGAACGCTAGGTCATCAGATATAGGTGGTTCTATTTAGCCTCAATGAACTCGAAGCCAAAAGAAGAGGCGTCCCACTGTTTGAGTGACGCCTCTTTTTCATACCTCTCACTCCATCCCTACACAGTGGCAAGACCCACCTTACCACCTTGATCAAGAGGTCAGTTGATTATGTATGAGCTTAGCGTAGTAGCCCTGCATCTCTAGCAGTTGGGCGTGTGAACCACTTTCGACAATGGAGCCTTGATTGAGAACGAGAATGGTATCAGCATCACGGACAGTGCTCAGCCGATGAGCAATGATGATTTGGGTACAAGCCAGAGATTTCAGATTTTGTTCTATGATATGCTCAGTAATCACATCCAGAGCACTGGTTGCTTCATCCAACAAGAGAATGCTGGGATTATTGGCAAGAGCACGAGCAATCGCCAAACGTTGACGCTGTCCTCCTGAGAGAGCATTGCCAGCCTCGGCAACAAATGTCTCATAGCCCATCGGCATCTGCTGAATATCGCCATCCAGAGCTGCTAACTTTGCGGCATTGACAATGCTTTCCATATCCATACCAGGATTATTGAAGGCGACGTTCTGCCAAATGCTGCCACTGAAGATACTGGCATCCTGCATAATCACACCAAATTGCGACCGCACCGATTGATAGTTCAGCGACCGCAAAGGAATGCCATCATAGAGGATCTCCCCTTCCGTCGGCAGATACAATCCAAGCAGCAATTTGCCCAAAGTGCTTTTGCCCGAGCCAGTCGGTCCAACAATAGCGATCTTTTGTCCTGGGGCAATATCTACGGTAATATCTTTCAGTACAGCTGGAGAATTGGAATCATACTTGAAGCAGACATCCTGCAGTTGGATATGCCCCGTCAAGCGTGGAGGCTCTTGTGCTTGCTGGACCTCTTGTTCGATATCCGCCTCCATCACATCTCCAATGCGTTCCAGATGCGAACGGATGATTGGCAATTGAGTGGCACTTGAGGCCAGCGAGGCCAGTGGAGTCACAAAGATCGATGCCAGCGCATTGAGAGCAATCATGGTGCCCAGTTGCATTGTCCCATTGAGCACCTGGATCACGCCCAACCAGAGCAGAAGCAACGGGGAGACAATGCGCAGAACAGTGATAGAGGTTTCCAGGATTGATGAAAGGTAAATGCGACGTATGGAGGAATTCAACTGGTCACAGAACAGATTGGACCATTTTTGAAAGGCACGCTGCTCTGCACCGGCTGCCTTCACCGTTGTCATCCCAGCCAAGATTTCAGCCACATAGCCCTGAGATTTGCCTATTGCCTCTAATTCTCGATCTGAACGCAGACGGAACTCATTCTTGGTCCCCAGTAACAGGACGAACTGAAGAATACCGATGACCAGGACAACCAGACCAAATGACCAGGACTGCCATAGCAAAATGATTATATAGACCACAATCAAGCTACCATCCAGCACTGTCGAGAGAAATTGCGTACTGACAATATCACGAATAGTCGTATTACTCGATACGCGTGTCAGGATATCACCAGTCGAACGCTGCTGAAAGAATTTGAGCGGTAGCATGAACAAATGATCAAAGAAGCTGGGATACATGTGCATATCAATACGGCATTCCAGATAAATCAAGAGGAATGAGCGCAACATGAGAACCACCAGTTGAGCTAAGAGCAAGCTCAGCACGCCAATGCCTAAAAGAGGCACAATCGAAGTCAGCCTGAGAGGAATGACCTGATCGATAATCACTTTCGTCAGCAGAGGAACGCCTAAGCCAAAAATTTGCAAGCATAATGAAGCTATAAAAAGCTGTACCAGCGTCATTGGGGCCCGCTTGATATATTGAGCAGCATATGAACGCAGTGTAAGCTTGCGAGCAGAAGTGGCATAACGATTAAATTGCTCTCCAGGCTCCATCATAATGACGACGCCAGTGAAACCCAAATCGAAATCTTCTCTACTCAAACGTTTGCGTCCCACAGCGGGATCAACCACATCGACATGGTTTGCAGACCAGCGTTCAACCACCATGAAATGGTTAAATTCCCAGTGAACTATGGCCGGAAGACTGACAAAGCGAAATTCATCAATCTGGCCACGCACCGATATCGCCCTCACGCGCATACCATAGTTGCGTGCTGCTTTGACAATATCCAGGGCCGAGAGGCCATCGCGACCAATCCCATAGCCATCACGAATCTCGGCAACTCTGGTCTTACGACCATAATAGCCCAGGATCATAGCTAGACAGGCAGCTCCACATTCTACAGCCGTTAATTGAAGCACCGGAGGCACTCTCCGCCGCAGGCTGCTTTGTAAGAAACTAGCAGTGCTGCGCAAAAAGCTGAACCTAGGTCTCGACGGCACAACACGTTTCAGTTTCTGTGTTGGAGCTTGCTGGTCAGAGACCGGAGGAATATCCGCTTCTGGCGGTACGGGTTTCTGGCGAACTATATTCTTCATGGGCTAACCTCCGATTAGGTTGTTCAGTCCAGGTAACGAGAGGATACGCTGCGTCCCAATTTGGACCTGTGCACTGACCGGGCTACCAGCGTAGAGATGAGAATGCAAGGATGGCGCCAGTCTGACATGTACAACCACAGAAGGGTCGCTAACCATCGACATGGCCGAGCAATTGAGGCCATAACGCTTGTCTATCTCATTGGGACTCAGCAGTCCAGGTTCAACCTGGGCGATTGTACTACTATAGCTCGGTCCAGTCAGACCAATCTGGAGTCGACTGGGCTCGCCAATGTGTACCAGTTTAGCTTCACTCGCTGGCAGAAAGAGAAGAGCTGTTCCTCCATTGTCCTCAGAGGCATCATTGTGTCCCTGGGCAAGGACAATGCCCATGCCACCAACCTGGATGGGTACTTTCTGTGTGGTGGCAAACAGGCCAACAGCAATAGCTAAACAGAGCAGGACCCAGGCACAGACAAAGATCGGAGGAGATACAAAGTGTGGGAGAATGTCCTTCTCGCGCTTCTGCAAGTAATGCTGCAGTGCATGTTCTCGAAACAGTGGACGCTGCGATTGTGGCATAAACACTACCTTTCAATTATATTAAAGCAAAACATACACTTAAATTATTAATACACATTAAATGCTGAGTTTATCTTGGCAAGCAGGATCACATTATCTGCTAAGTAATAAATAGGTTTATCCTAAAAACCAGTGAAAGTCAAGCTGATCGATCATTAATCGTTCATTATATATCGAGGCAACTATAAAATTTGTCGTTTTTTAGGATATAACCCCATCAATCATACTAGCATAAGCAGATCACAAATAACTCCTATGACATGAATAATGTGACGTTAAAAGTGAGATGAGATCCGCTACGAGCTCACATGTAGCCCACAGCGGATCTGCATATGTACTGACACCTACACGGTCAAGTTACTAATCAAAACTAGAAGATGCCGCTATTATTATTTGCAAAGGCAACAGAGCTTACGGCCAACGCTGTTCCGGGACCTGCAAAGGCAACATTGGTTACAGCCAATGCTAGTGAGTTGCTAATAGGAACCAAAAAGGCTCCATTGACTTTTTCTAGCTCTTTATCAGTCAGTTCAACAATAGTAGATTTCTGCTGATCTAGCAGTTTCTTTGTCACGCCACTCATACGTGTGGTCCTTTCTTTTCCTTCAAGAAGGTCTTAACAATTTTTGAAAGCAGAATTATTATTTTCTACTTTACAAAAATAAATATACCCTAAAAACGACTAAATGTCAACCTCCTCAATTATTAATAGTCCATTCCGTCTGAATACCACCACAAAAAAACGTTTTTTATCGAGTATTTTTATTGCTAGAGTGTCAAAAGTATGAGGAGTGCAAGAGCAGCTAGAGTCTAGACCTTACACTCTTTAACTAGAGTCTGCCAGCGTCATAGCAAGCCATAAATGCACAGCCGTTATGGGCTACTTGTGAGCCCATAACGGTAGAACCACCACTTTTACGGCTATAGAGCCAATCTAGAAGATGCCGCCGTTGTTTGTTGTGAAGGCAATTGTCGTTAACGCCAAGGATGTTGAGTTATTGAATGGGCAAAAGTCACCCCAAGCTCCGTTGACTTCTTCCAGTTCTTGGTCGGTTAGTTCGACGACGGTCAGGTTCTCTTGCTCTTCGATCATTTTCTCGGTTACGTCACTCATGGTATGTTCCTTTCTTTGACTCCCAATAGTGGAAGTCTTTTCTAATAAAACGCCTATTGTCATCCGTTACAGGCTATTTCTGAGCCCGTAACGGCAGAGTCACTACTTTTACAGTTATAGAGCCAATCTAGAAGATGCCGTTGTTATTGGTTGTGAAGGCAATTGTCGTTAATGCCAATGATGTTGAGTTGTTAAATGGGCAAAAGTCACCCCAAGCTCCATTGACTTCTTCTAGCTCTTGGTCAGTTAGTTCGACGACGGTCAGGTTCTCTTGCCCACGAAGCTGCTCTTCGTACATTTTCTCGGTTACGTCACTCATGGTATGTTCCTTTCTTTGACTCCCAATAGTGGAAGTCTTTTCTAATAAAACGCCTATTATTATCCATTACGGGCTCAGAAATAGCCCGTAACGGCAGAGTCACTACTTTTACGGTGATAGAGCCAGCCTAGAAGATGCCGCTGTTATTGGTTGTAAAGGCAGCTGAAGTTACTGCCAATGATGTTGAGTTATTGAATGGGCAAAAGAAATCACCCCAAGCTCCATTGACTTCTTCCAATTCTTGATCGGTCAGTTCGACTACAGTCAGGTTCTCTTGCCCACGAAGCTGCTCTTCATACATTTTCTCGATTACGTCACTCATGGTATGTTCCTTTCTTCGACTCCCAATCACGGAAGTCTCGCTAATAAAGTTCCCACTTTCCACCCGCTACAGGCTCTTCTTAGCCCGTAGCGGTATAGTTGGTTATAGAGCCAACCTAGAAGATGCCACTGTTATTATTTGTGAAGGCAATTGAAGTTACTGCCAATGATGTTGAGTTATTGAATGGGCAAAAGTCATCACCCCAAGCTCCATTGACTTCTTCCAATTCATTCTCCGTAACTTCGACTATAGTCAGATCTTCCTGATTTTGAAGCTTCTGGTCGAGAATCTTGTTCATTACGTCACTCATGATAATAAGGATCCTTTCTTTTTTTCAACAAAGGCTAAACAATCTGCGAATACAGGATCGTTGTTTCCTGCCTCACGCAAATAGGTTTACCCTAAAAACCAGTGAAAGTCAAGCTGATCGATTATAAATAGTCCACTTAAGCTGAATACGACCACAAAAAAACGTATCCATTTATTCTTCAAAATACTCAACAAAAACGTTATACTCATGCATAAACAGGAAAATATATACTCAACTATAACTATTTCAGCATAGATACTCAGGAGTATACGCGAGCCTATAATATTCTCAAGAGCTTTGCAGATGCGAGCAATCAACCTATCTTTCTGTAAGAAAACTCCATAAATCATCTTTATATATAGCTACTAAAGCAGAGGCACTTGCCTGTCGATTTGCTATGCAAGGGCATTGCAGAGCACTAGTAACGATGGCTAAGAGATAGATAGATACATAGACAGGAGAATATACTTTGATGACTAATAAAATTCAAGACCAATGGGCCCAGTGGCTCTTTCAGCGGCGTCATGGAGGAGATCCTGAAGTATTACAAGCAATGTTGTCAACTTTATCTCAGGTTCGTGACACCGTGTTACAGAATGCCCGAGTAGCTCAAGGCAATACCCTACTCGATGTTGGTTGTGGTGATGGGCTAATTGCCTTTGGTGCGATACCTCTTGTTGGAGAGCGAGGCAAGGTCATTTTCTGTGATATTTCGCAGAATTTACTTGATCATTGCCATGCTCTTGCACAACAGATGGGTGTTCTTGACCACTGCCAGTTTCTGCAAGCTTCGGCTGACAACTTACATATGGTCGAGTCCAACTCTGTCCATGCAGTCACAGCTCGTTCTGTACTTGTCTACGTACAAGATAAGAAGCAGGCCTTTCAGGAGTTTTACCGTGTCCTCAAGCCCCGAGGGAGGCTCTCCATCTTTGAGCCTATTCCTAGCTTTATGTATCCTGAGCCACCACATCTTTTGCATGGATATGACATGACACCCATCATGCCCATTGCCCAAAAATTACGTGCTGTTCATGAGCGGTTTCAATCGGCTCAGGCAGGTGCTATGTCAGACTTTAATGAACGTGACCTACTCAAGTTTCTTGAGGATGTAGGATTTACAGAGGTATACCTTGCACTGCAAATTGCCATTATCCCTGGTACATCTGAGAATATTCCTGCTGCTGCTCGGAAGCCAAACTGGGAAGCATTCTTGAAATCTTCTCTCAACCCTCTTGCTCCCACACTCGAAGAAGCCATACACCACGCGCTTACAGCAGATGAAGCAGATCAATTTACGAGGTACCTGCGTCCTCTAGTCGAAACAAGACAAAGGATAGACCGATCGGCGGTAGCATACCTGGGAGCAGTGAAGCATTAAAAAAATACCAAAATAAAAGGAGGCGACGCTTACTCCCGATGCGCTCCATGCATCGGGTCTCCGCGCCGCCTCTATAATGAGATCCCTCAATCAACAAATTGATAAGCGAGTCACTACCATCCCCAACCACCACCGAAACCACCAAAGCCACCACCCCAACCACCGAAATCACAAAAATCGCAACAAATGGGAATAAAACACCCACACCCCCAACCACCAAAGCCACCACCCCAACCACCAAAGCCACCAAAGCAGGAGCCAGTAGCTCTTCCCAGCTCCTCATCCGTTAACTCAATGGCATCAATAGCCTTCTCCGATACGCTCAGAGTGCGAAGATCAAACACATTCTCTAGTGTATGTGCGGTAAGTGTCTTCATGAAAAACTACCTTTCTGCCATTTCAAATGCATCACTCTCATTTCAATTAAAACCGTACAATTGGTGTTGTACGACTTACAGTCTAGAATATAACCTAAAAAATTTCATATGTCAATACCGACGTACACCAATGTTCTGGAAGAGATTTAAAACATTTTTCATATATTTTCAAAATTTCTCTCCATTTCTTGTTGTGCCTATCCGAGCGAACTCTACAACCCGCTAGCTCTTGCTTGAGGATAGTTCCTTCTTCAAGAACATATACGACAAACAAGATGAAAAAGGCACCGCCTAGCAACTGCTGAGTCACTTTTTCTTGCATATGGTCGTGATATTAGAAAGTCGGACGCTCTCCGTACGCACAAGGAAATTCACGATGACTATTTAAGGATAAGGTGCATACTATGCCAATCGAAATACGCGTCGGTCCACCAACTATTACTATCAGCCAGGGACGCACATTCATGGTTACTACTCATAAAGGTGAGATTTTATCAAATACTTCTCAGGGTATCTATGCCATGGATACACGCTTCATCAGCTTCTATCGCATATACATTAATCGTAGCTCACTGGAGTTGATCGACTTTAATCAGCTCAGCTTTTATGCTTCGCGCATCCATCTGACCAATCCACAGATTATTACCGAGGAAGCTACCCTCAATGCACATACGCTTCGTGTAAGCATCGATCGTACAGTGAACGAGAATATCCATGAAGATATCGATATAGCCAACTATACTGGACAATCTGTGAAACTGCTACTGGAGGTAGCTTTACGCTCCGACTTTGCAGACCTATTCGAGGTCAGAAAGCAAAATATTATTCTACGTGGTAAAACACAGACTACCTGGGATACCCAGCTAAAACAACTCCATACATCCTACGATAACAAAGATTTTCATCGTGCTGTTACCTTCTGTCCTCACACCAACGTTCCTTTTGGCTATGCCAATGGACGCACTTACTTTGAGGTTGACCTAGAACCGAACCAGCACTGGCATACCTGCAACGAACTGATGCTAGAATACGAAAAAACTATGAAGCAGCCCACTCCTGAATCCTGTCGTAAGTTCAGACAAACTATAGCCCTATCCAATAATGCCATATCTCCCTCTGAACACAAACCACGAAGTCATTTTGATGAACGCCAAATACGCTGGCAGAAACGCTGTACTGAAATCGCGACTTCGAATAATACTTTCTACCGAATGTACCGCCAAGCTATTGAAGATATGGGTGCACTGCGTATCTACGATATGGATGTTTCGGACGAAGGCTGGGTACCTGCTGCTGGTGTCCCATGGTTTGTTACTCTCTTTGGGCGCGATAGCTTGATCGCTGCCTACCAAAATATGCCTGTGGCCGCTGGCTTCGCATGTGGTGCATTAAAGCGACTAGCGGAATATCAGGCCACCGAACGTGATGATTGGCGCGATGCACAACCGGGTAAGATTATGCATGAAATTCGCTTCGGCGAACTGGCCCATTTTCATAAAGTGCCCTTTACACCTTACTATGGAACTGCAGATGCAACGATCCTTTACCTGATCGTGCTCTCTGAGACATATCGCTGGACTGGTGACGTTGAATTGCTCAAAGAGTATCGCGAAGTTGCCGAAAAATGTCTGGACTGGATAGATCACTACGGCGACTTGGATGGCGATGGTTTCCAGGAGTATCAAACCTTCTCATCAGTCGGATATGAGAATATGGGATGGAAAGATGCCCATGATGCAGTTGTCTACCCGGATGGTACCCAGGTCAAACAACCCAAAGCACTCTGCGAGCTTCAGGGATATGTCTACGATGCTAAGATGCGTATGTCCGAGGTCTTTCAGGTATTAGGTAATGAGACCAGAGCAACGGCACTACGGCAGCAGGCAGAGACACTTAAAAGCAAATTCAACCAAATGTTCTGGCTTGAAGATGAGGGATGTTATGCCTTTGGGCTTGATTCCAATAAACAGTTAATCCGTTCAATCGCCTCAAACGCCGGACAATGTCTCTGGAGTGGCATTACTGATAGAGATAAGGCACAACGCACGGCACAACGACTCTTACAAGAGGATATGTGGAGTGGCTGGGGTATACGAACGCTGTCAAGCTATAATCCAGCCTACAACCCTCTTGCCTACCAGCGTGGCTCTATCTGGCCTCACGACAATGGTCTTATTGCAGCTGGCTTC
>DASYAN010000290.1:0-7267 GCA_036501345.1 Ktedonobacteraceae bacterium | reverse complement strand
TTTCACGCTCGCCACAAGTCAGGTTTTCCGTTCAGCTTTTTTCTAGAACCGTAAACTTTGCATGAGGCAAACACGAAATCGTCTTTTCCGGTCTCTTAAAATGAGCGTGTGCCAAGCCAAGTTTACGATTGTAGTTTTTTTTCAAAAATTTCACTACTTGCGGAGATAAACAGGGAGTCAAGGAAAGCGGGAATCCCTGCTTATCTAAACCAAGATCTGAGCACGAATCTCATTTCAGATGGAAGAGTTCACGGACACCCTGATAAATATACCTATTTATATGAACGTTCAATAAGTTCTTTTTTATGGTAGCAGGAAAAGAGGCCTATCTTCAAGCTGATGAAGTTTGAAGATAGGCCTCTTTCTTCGCAGAAGAGCTTTTCACCAGCGGCCAGCATCAGGCTGCTTCACGATAGTAACGACGTGTCATGCCATAAGTGAGCAGATGCCAGAGCCCAACAAAGACAATTGCACCTAGCAATGCTCTGAAAAGGGGATAATCCTTATTCCCGAAGAGGTAAAGGTCTCCAACTCCTTGAATGGAAATCACCTGAGTCATTAGCCAAGCACCAACAATCCCGGCAACAATTGCCCCGATAATTCCTAGAGGAACACGCCAGCCGACAATGTATTCAGCAATGACACCCACAATTGCCGCAAGCAGCAGATACAATAGAAAACTTAGACTGAAGGACCAGATGTTATGACCTATCGTGATCGTGACTCCATCAGCAAGAATGAGCATTTCATCCTCCTTTATGTTTCTGCTCTATAGCACATACACAGCATACTAGGCAATAACAGCATACATACTGCCATCTTCCTTTGCTGCAGAACAACCGCAAAGTGTAAAGCCCTGATAGAAAAAGTGTATAGACTCTACCCTTTCTACACGATCCAACCCGACCATATGGTTTCACTAAATCGCCATAATCAGGCTAGAATCCATACCAATTCCGCATAGAAGAAACGTGCAGACATGCTATTGCCATCAAACGCAACCATAACTATCGCAGCTACGTACAGTAGAAAAAGAAAAGGAAAGGAAGCAGTTTTTTCATAATGCCACAAGAAGACACAACAGAAGAGGCTAGGCCACCCATCGTAACGATAACGGAGCCTTCAATATCCAAAAAGAGCAAAATGATACAGCCAAGTAAAACACAGGCGCTTACCACTTTCATCGTTCTGCTAGTTATCAATATTCTCAATTATACAGCTCGTTCTACTCTACCAGCAGTACAAACACATGTTAAAGCTGATTTCAGTTTAAGTGATACACAGCTAGGTTTACTCAATTCGTCATTTCTCTTAATTTACGGTCTAGCCACACTCCCACTTGGAGTATGGGCCGATAAAGGGAAACGGAAAAATATCATTGCCATCTGTGTGAGTATCTGGAGTATATTCACCGCATTAGGAGGGTTCACACAAAACTTTATTCAGCTCTTTACTACGCAAGCATTTCTGGGCATTGGCGAGGCAGGTTACGCTCCAGCCTCTTTATCGCTCATAGGCGACTATTTTCCTAAAGAGATACGAGGGCGTATGTTCTCCATCTGGTCAACAGGAAATCTCTTTGGTACTGCCATAGGACTGGCACTCGGAGGTCTGATCGCCGATACACTTGGCTGGCGCTGGGCCTTTTATATCGTTGGTATCCCCGGTCTGATCGCAGCTTTCTTCATCTGGCGGGCAGTCGAACCGCAACGTGGAGCTTTTGATACCGCCAAGGAAGAGGAGCATGAAGCCAGCATGGCCCATGGAGGCTTGGGCAAAGGGTTTTTCAGTGCGGTCAGGAAATTGTCCAAGACACCAACCTACTGGGTACTGGTAGGAGCGATGATCTGCAGCTTCTTTATTATTGGAGCCTCGCTGGCCTGGCTTTCCACTTACTTGATACGCACATTCGAACTTACCTCAACCAAAGCAGGGGTCATCTCAGCTGGGGCACTAGCAGGAGGTAGCCTAACTGGCACGTTGTTAGGAGGATGGCTAGCGGACGTACTTCAACAGCGTTTTCTACAGGGACGCATGACCATTGCCGCACTGGCATTTTTGCTGGGAGCTCCTCTCACTTGGTTAGCGCTCTCTCTCCACCAGCTTTCCGCTTTTGTAGCAGTCTTCGTCGGTGCGATTATCTGTCTGAGCATGTGTCTGGGTCCAATACAAGCGATCATACAAGATATTACGACACCAGACATCCGATCTACAGCAATCGGACTGGCATTGTTATTAGGTCACCTGCTAGGAGATGCATCCTCACCGCTCATTGTTGGATGGATTAGCAATACTCATTCGCTCGGTTTTGCCCTCCTGGTCACAGGTCCAACCAGTCTCTTCCTGGCTGGCCTGATTTGCCTGATTGGTATTAAGACAGTTGCAGGAGACATAAAGGCTATGCAGAAGCATTTACACGCAGAACAGCAATAAACGAGAATAAAACAAAACCACCCATCCAAGAGATGGGTGGTTTTGTTTGGAGCGGGTTATGGGATTCGAACCCATGATCTCAACTTTGGGAAAGTCGCATGTTGCCACTACACTAAACCCGCGTGTCTTCAGGTGACAAGAGGGATTATAGCCGATTCTCGGCACTATGTCAAGTAGGTTTTAGAGCCATTTCTAGATTAGAGCACACCTTCATAGATCAAGCTTCACGCTCTAGACCCACCGAACAACAAAGGCACCACTATTGTCAGGCTCCATATGATATGATACAAAAAAGACGAACTAGCAACGTATTTCTAGGTGAGATATCTACTTTGAAAACAGACCCACCTACAGACACCACTAATTTATGCAGGAGGAATTTATGGGCATCTTCTCTCGACTTATGACCCTTTTGCGCATTCGTGCTAATGCAGCGCTTGACAAGGCTGAAGATCCGAGTCAGGTGATGGACTATTCGTATAGCAAACAATTAGAGCAGCTCCAGCAACTCCGCCGCTCCATTGCAGACGTCGTAACCAATGAGAAACGCTTAGAAATGCAGCAAAAAGATGTGGAGGCAAAGGTCAACAAGCTTGGGGAGCAGGCCAGACAAGCACTCATGGCGAACCGCGAAGACTTGGCACGTCTGGCATTACAACGCAAAGATGATCTGGTCAGCCAACTCAATAATTACGAACAGCAAATTTCCCAGTTAAAAGCGCAGGAAGAAAAGTTAATTACGATGGAGCGCAACGTTTCCGCACGCATCGAGACATTCCGTACCCAGAAAGAAATGGTAAAAGCACAGTATGGTGCCGCCCAAGCACAGGTAAAGATCAATGAAGCTATCACGGGCATCTCAGAAGAAATGACCGAGATGAATCAGGCTATGCAACGGGCGCAGGATAAAGTGCTCAATATGCAGGCACGCGCAAATGCGACTGAAGCCCTGCTCGAACAAGGAACACTGGGTGAACAAGGCCTTCCCGGTGTCGGTTCCGGCGATACACTCGAACGCGAGTTACGCCAAATCAGTGCGGAGCAGCATGTAGATGCCCAATTGCAAGCACTAAAGCAACAACTACAGCTCGGCGGATCAGGCGGACCACAACGACAAATTGAAGGGCCAGCTACAGATTAGTTAGCTGTCCTTCTTTTTCTCTTTTTCCTTGCGGGACTTGTAAAACGATTTTGGCTTTGGACGGCGCTCCGTATCTTCATACGCAGCAGGAGCCGCATCTTCACGTGCTGCGACTTCATTTTCATCACGCTCGCTAGCCAGCTCTTGCAAATCGTTGTAGACGCTGTAATTATCAATCACTTCAGGCATCCGCATCATGTGGCGTAGAACCTGTACCTGAGAAATATTTGTCCGATCATGCCTAGCTGCTTCAGACTTCTTTAGCAACTTCTCCACCAGATCCATGCTATCATCGTGAGCACCAATACCTTCGAGGCGTTCTCGCACTACTAATAATTGCTCGTATAAGTTCATGACATATCGGGCGCGCAGACCCATCCCATCAACGGGATTGGCAGGAGCGCCACCTCCTTATGTTGCAGACTCGTAAGATTCTCTATGATGAGGACACAGTATAATACTATTCAAAGGGAGGAAACATCTTTCCAGCAGAGAATCTCCAACCCTCCAAGCTTCCGTCAATACTGCCTTAACATCCACTATCATAGTAACATAAAGGGCAAAACCCGTCAAATCTGCATGTCTTCTCCGTCTTCTCTCCGAGGCTTTTCGAAAACAGCGAGAGGGAGGAGGCTAGGACTGCAGGCACATCTAGCCTCTAGAGAAACCTGTACAGCTAGCTTATGATCTTCTCAATATATTCATCATAGCATGATAGAAAATAGCTCTATCTGCCGCTGTGTCTTTTCCAAATCCATTCTCAGGATTTGCCAGATAAAGCTTCAGTACGCTCCAATTATTTACGCGGTCCTGATTCGTAAGCATTGCTCCTTATATTTTATCTATTTGACCTTGCACATATTGTTTTTCTACTGTATTCTGCAGTCCCATCATATGTATTGTCATTTCTCTCCACCTAGAAACATATTTTCTTCCTCTTTTCATTTCTTTTCCTGGTTTATCTCCTTTCTCTAATTCGTTCCGCAAGGTTGCAAACGACACATCGACCCTTAGATCATCAAATTGGCGAATATCAGTTCCCAGAGAAGAGTCTGCTTGTCCGGAAAACTGCATGTTCTCGCTAGAGAAGGCTGCTCCTAGCGCTGAAAAGTCTGTTGGCCAGTTAATCTGTTGTGCTTGCCCATCCTGGTTTGGGAACAAGATTTGCAAGTCAGCCAAGTCATCTGATAGACCTGAAAACCCTGGGATTTGCCCCAAGGAACTGTCAACACCTTCTGGAACGCTGATTTGGAAATCCCCAGTGCCGAGGAGAGGTATACCAGATTGAGAGGGTATGTTACCAAAGCTTTGCGAGTCTAAATCCAAGGGATTAGCAGAGCTTGCTCCGACAGAAAAGTCCTGTACAGGCGGTTGCATACTCCCACCATCTACTTGTTGGCATGCTTTGAGGAATGCGAGACATGCCACGGCAGAATCTAGACATTTTAATCCTTCCTGCTCTCTATTATTCATATTTTGCAATGCAAGATCTTGAAACTTTTTTTCTCCTATTTGGCATTCTATCTTAAACACTTCTTCACATGCCCAGCGTGCTACTGGCGAGTCCAGCCCATTCAGAATCGTTGTCTGCAGATGTCCTAACATATCAAACTTGCTTTGCTCTTCTTTTACTGTCTGCCATTTATTCTTCAGCTTACCCTTCAGTTGTGTGTTTATATCTACGAACCAAGTTCTCCCCTTTTCCATTTCCCCATTATACTCTTCCATGAACGATCTCTGCGCTTCCAGTTCTGGCAAAGATTCAAGACATGTGTTCATAAACTTGTGAATATCATTAATCAGCGGCAAGGGAGCATTCAACTATTCTTTTACAATTTTAAAGGTGTCATAGCCAGTATATGCTTCTTTATAGGCCCTATGTGATATTGGTGAATTTGTTGTTTCAAGAGCAACGGACTGCCATTGCTCTTGAGGTATCTCTTTCTTTCTGACCGCTTTGAGTATGTTTCGTCCCAGAGCTATCTCTTCCTCAAACATTTCTTTAAAATCTTCTTGAGCCTGCGACTGTGATTCATTTTTTCCAATTGTTTCAAGGGCTGTCTTCAGCAATGCATGAGAACAAGCCTTCCTCTTTTCTTCACCAATTATTTCTTTTATACCATTAAAATATTTTAGCACATTCTCCTTGTTCTTTTTATCATTCTGTGTAGATATATTTTCTAAGAAGTTATCTACTACCTTCTTATCCCTTTTATTGTCTATTATTTCTCCCTTGATCTCTAATGCTATTTTTGAAATTCCAGCGTCATCTAACTTTTTAGCCCTTTTTCTGCATCTGTTGCCCTTGATATATCCTTTGCTTTCCTTTTATTAGAGCTAGAATCGTTTGAAGAAATTCTGAATTCCATAGGTAGTTTTCTCCCTTTTCTCATTTGTCCTCTTTGAGAGCATTTTGTCTCTCAAAAAAGAGCGCGTTCTTGAGCTTGAATAAGCACAAAGTGTCTCATCCTGGCCCATTGCAAACTCGTTTTCTTCTGCCCCACAAGCTCCATCTCAACACCTTTTCTCATCGATTGAAGCGCTACGTGAGCAGAAACAAGGGTCTTCATCAACTAGTTTTAATGTAGCTAATGAAAGCCATGGTGTCAATATCTTTGCTATCTGTTTGTTTGCGTTCTTTTGCCTATTGCGCTATTTCCGCAATTGCGGGTAGAGAGAAGGATGAGCGGAAGGGATGATATTGAGATAGGTATAACGCAACCACAAAGAGAGAGAAAAAGGTAATCACAAGTCACATAGGAATTGACCACCCCAAGAAGACTGCTGCAAAGACACACACAAAATTTCTTCTCACTTGACGCCTCTTGCACACAGTGTTATGCTGCACCTAGAGTGCAACGAAGCGCATTAATACAGAAACAAGCTCCCAGTTACTGTGGTTGTGAGGACAAAAAAGATGGCTATCCTAGAGACACGTATAGATAGAACTACCACCGCATTTCATGAGAACTCACAGTCCTTCCTCGAATTAATAGATCAGCTTCGCCAGCGAGTCCAACAAGTCCAACAAGGGGGCGGTGATGATGCTATCGCTAAACATCGCAAACGTAACAAATTGCTGGCCCGTGAACGCATCCAGCTCCTATGCGATCCCGATACTCCCTTTGTAGAACTCAGTCCGCTTGCCACATGGGATATGTACGACAACGACGCACCTTCGGCAGGCATCGTGACTGGAATTGGACTGGTTGAGGGTCAGGAGTGTGTTATTGTTGCCAACGATGCTACGGTAAAAGGTGGCACGTACTATCCGATTACCGTGAAGAAGCACCTGCGTGCTCAGGAAATTGCCGAGCAGAACCATCTACCTTGCATCTATCTGGTAGACTCCGGTGGCGCATTCCTGCCATTGCAAGCTGAGGTTTTTCCCGACCGTGATCATTTTGGACGCATCTTCTATAATCAGGCCCGCATGTCTAGCATGCGCATCCCGCAAATCGCCGCTGTAATGGGATCATGTACAGCTGGCGGAGCATATGTGCCAGCAATGAGCGATGAAACAATCATTGTCAAAGGCAATGGCACCATCTTTCTGGGAGGTCCGCCACTAGTCAAAGCAGCAACAGGGGAAGAGGTAAGCGCAGAAGACTTAGGCGGTGCCGATGTCCACTGCCGCACCTCAGGCGTCACCGATCACTATGCCGTGAGTGATGAACACGCCCTGGCCATCTG
>DASYAN010000289.1:0-4867 GCA_036501345.1 Ktedonobacteraceae bacterium | reverse complement strand
AGAAGCCAACACTACCTCAACTTGTTTCAACTTGACTCAGATCTTTGCCTCTCAGTTCCCGTTCTCTCCTTTTCACAGAACTTCTTCCGCTGTTCTGGTAGAGCCGTTTGTCCAAACGTCAATACCTTAGCACAACAAGATCTCTTGCCCCTTTATTGGTAATGCTGCCTGTAAGATCATCAATTACTTGCGGTTCCTGAAAGTAGTTATGCTTTATCATCTCTTCTGCTCCATGTTTGGTAAGTATGCCGACTCATCGGCCTTGTATTGAACAATACCATAGCCTTCTTCATTCTTCAATGTTATTGTTATCATCAATTTTCTTTATACATATATACAAAGTTGACATAGTTGACCAATTAAGTCAATAATACGGCTAGGTAAAGTGACTCGCCAGCTCTAGCTCTAGCTTCGATCCTATGAGACACCCTGTTATCAGGGCAATACTTAAACCGTTTGCTGACCATTTAGCAATACACAGGGGTGGGTAAGTGACGTTTCTCTCTTCCATTACGTAGTACTACGTGTGATCATTACTATGCACAAAGCCAGAAAATCATTCATAACCACAGATGAATAGCAGGGAAAGGTAATTTATGGCATCAATTACATTTAACAACATCACTAAGCGGTATTCTGATGCAGGCAAACCAGCAGTTGATGCAGTCACGTTTGAAGTACCGGAGGGTTGCACATGCATGCTGGTGGGCACCTCTGGTTCTGGCAAAACTACCCTGCTGCGTATGGTAAATCGCTTGATCGAACCAACTTCTGGAGAAATTCTCATTGATGGCAAGAATGTGCTGAAGGAAAACCCCATTCAGCTTCGTCGTCGTATTGGCTATGTGATCCAGCAAGTTGGTCTTTTTCCCCATATGACGATCGCCGAGAATGTTCGCGTGACCGCTGAGATTGCTGGCGGTTGGAGTAAACAGCGTCTTGCCGCTCGTGTTGATGAGCTATTGGAGCTGGTTGGCTTGCCTCCTGCGGAGTTTCGCAAGCGTTTCCCACGCCAACTTTCAGGGGGTCAGCAGCAACGCGTTGGGCTGGCTCGTGCATTAGCAACAGACCCGGCTATACTTCTCATGGATGAGCCATTTGGTGCTCTTGATGCAATCACACGTGCACGCATGCAAGACGAGTTACTGCGTATTCAGCGAGATGTACGTAAAAGTATTCTCTTTGTCTCGCATGACATTGAAGAAGCCTTTAAACTTGGGGACCAGATTGCAGTACTCAGCGAAGGCAAACTCGTCCAACTAGGTTCGCCTGTAGAACTTCTCGCACAGCCTTTTAACGATTTTGTACGCAAACTGGTTGGTGCAGATAATATTATGCGTCAACTCCAATATCTGCCTGTGGTTGACGCGCTCGATGAACAATCAGTAGCAACACTTCCAGCACAGCAGGGAGATATGCCTATCTGTTCTTCCGATAATACCTTGCTAGAAGCTCTGCTAAAGCTTATTGAAACCAACACCCTTGCCCTCACCATAGCAACCAAAGATACTCAAGAACCACTCGGATATGTCACGCTAGCTAGTATTAATCGCAAAATCAGCCAGCTACAAGATCATCATGCGGCGCGTGAAGAGACGGCTATATAGGTTATTGCAAATAGAATTCTGTTCTGGAGAAATTCATGCACTATATATTTGGCTCCTACAACTACGATTTGAGTGATCAGGGAAGCATTCCTAATCTTTTTTTACAGCATCTCTATCTCGTAGGTACCAGCACACTCATTGCTATCCTCATCGCAATTCCTTTGGGGATACTCATCTCACGCTATCGCAAGCTCTATCTACCAGTCATCACAATTGCAGGTATTCTTTATACTATTCCCGGCATTGCATTAATTGGCATACTGATTACGCTTTTTAACACAGGCCCTGCAACCATTATTATCCCGCTTGTGCTTTATGCTCAACTGGTATTGATTCGTAATACAGTCGCAGCTATTGATACTATTGATCCATTGTTGCTGGAAGTAGGTCGAGCGATGGGAATGAATGCTCGACAATTGCTCTTGCGCGTCACCCTACCATCAGCATTACCGATTATTATTGCAGGTATTCGTATTGCTATAGTAACCTCGATTGGCATTGCAACCCTTGCGGCACTGGCAGGACAGGGCGGATTAGGCACGCTAATATTCAGCAATATCGACTCATTTGATTTTGACGCTATCTCTGCTGGAGCTATTTTGATGGCTGTCTTTGCAATCGTAGCCGATCTCCTCTTGCTGGGAGTGCAAACGTTACTCAGCCGAGGACGTAGTGTGGGATCGTTCGCATAGGAGAAAGCATACAAGCATGGCTATATTACAATTCATTGCCGATCCACATCACCACTTTCTAAGGACAACACTTGAGTACCTGCAAATTTGTGGTATCTCTATTGGCCTGGCCATAGTAATTGGCGTTGTACTTGGCATAGCCGTCTCACGTAGTGCCATAGCAGGCTTTATTGCAATAAATCTGAGCGGCCTGCTGCGTGCTATTCCAGTGCTAGCATTTTTAATTGCTGCACTTCCTCTGCTTGGTACAGGAGATCCGCCAGCACTCGTGGCTCTGATCGTGCTAGGTATCCCTCCCATCCTCTTGAATACCTATACAGGCATTCGCGGAATTGACCCGGCTACCATTGATGCTGCCAAGGGAATGGGAATGACTATACGACAAATCCTCACGCGTATCCAGGTACCGCTCGTCTTGCCAGTTCTTGCAGCAGGTATTCGCACTGCAGCCATACAGATCATCGCAACAGCGACACTGGCTTCATATATTGGGGCTGGCGGATACGGTGTCTATATCGTCAATGGCGTGAAACTATTTGATAATACGCAAATCCTTGCTGGCGCAATTCCCGTGGCACTGCTAGCAATGATTATAGAAGTGCTTATGAGTTGCTTACAACATCTATTGACGCCTACAGGCCTGCAGGTACAAGCAATAGCTGAATCTACCAAAGCATAACACGATGTTCAAGTATTATTGATTACTTGATTGTTTTCTATCTATTTCATTCAAGGAGGAACTCATGACTTCCCTGAACCGATATTTTCAAGCATATGCGTTGACTGCATTCTTGACCATTGTTGTGCTGGTCTTGTCAGCATGCGGCAGTCCTGCTAGCGGCAAAGGACCCATTACTGTAGCTGGGAAGCTTGGTGACGAAGCACAATTATTGACCGAGATGTATACACTCTTGCTTCGTAAAAATGGCTTTACCGTCAACGAGAAACTAGCATATGGCGATACAAACGGAAACTTTAATGCGATCCAGAAGGGCAGCATTGATCTCTACGCAGAATTCACTGGCACTGCACTAAATCTGCTCAAGATTAAATCTACATTTAATCCACAGAAGGATTATGATACCATCAAAAAGGATTATGAGCAGCAATACAAAATCACTTGGCTAGACCGTTCCCCGAATTTGAACGATGGCGATGCGCTTTGTATGGCCAAAGCTCAATCACAAGCTCTAGGAATTACCAAGCTTTCACAACTGGCCCCTAAAGCATCACAGTTGATATTGGAAAGCCCTTCTGACGGTATTCCTTTTGTAGACGAATTGAAGACGACCTATGGTTTTGACTCAAACAGTTTTAAGCAAGCACAAACAGTTGATTACGCCATCGGCGTTACTGCTGTGGTAAAGAAACAGGCAGATGTCGCTGTCTGCTATACTACAGACGGTAGCATTCCCCAACAAAACCTTGTCTTCCTTCAGGACGACAAAAATGGCTTCCCGGCTTTCAATCCAGCTCCGATCGTGCGAGACTCTGTACTCTCAAAATACCCCGAGATCCAGACAGCCCTCAACCCACTCGCGCCATATTTAACAACAGATGTCAGTGTCTCACTGCAGAAACAAGTTGATACCAAGAAGGCAAATGAGTCCGACAAACAGGCAATCATAGACGTTGCTACGGCCTTTTTACAGAGTAAGAAGCTCTATTAGACAGACGGAGAGGAAAGAACCATGAGTTTCTGCGATTGCGGAGATGAGCACTGCGGCAATATCATGAAAGTAGGTCGGAATAGTCATAGAAAAGAGAGCAGCCTCTGGCATCTTGCCAAGTGCTGCCCTTTTCTTTGCTCTGGTGTGTTGTGTTGAAAAGAAGGCTAGCCCGAGGAGGACCAGCCTTCTTATCTATATTCTTATCGCGAGCAACACTACTGTGCTTCCGAAGCCTCCACAGAGCCTGCGCTCTGTTGCCAAGGCTCGTGTGGTGGCTCAGCACCACTGGCAATGCGCTGCGTCAAGCTCATTGCCCATTCCATAGTATGCTCCGTCACTTCTCTAAAATGCTCGACATAGTCCAATGGTACTTCATGTCGTTGAAGGTATGTCGGTGCAATTTCATCGGGAATCCCGGAGATCATCGGGAATATCGTCTTACTTGCGCCTTCCTGGCCACGCTGCTCCTGTTTCTTTGAAGCCCCGAAGAGGGCAGAATAGGACCAGAGGGGCAAAGCCATATCACGGTCTGCCCGGCGCAGCTCCTCATGTGCCCTGGCCAGGACCTTATATTGTCGTCGCATTGCGCCAAGTGCATCAGCCGTTTGTGTCGACTTCATCGTAAAGACAAAGGGCTTGCTGTAGTCAGGAAGTAGCTGTCTGATAATGACCTGAGCGTAGAGAATCGTCTCTGACTTCGTGCTGTTTCTCTTGGCTCGCCACATGTAGACCATGCCATACTTGCCATTGCTATTGCCATTGGACGGAATGCCTTTCGCCATCAAGAAGAGTGCTGGCTTCTCGATCATCCAGTGTCGCACAACTTCACCGTTGCCGTGCACAATGTCGATCCAGGGCATACCTCGCTTTTGCATTGCTGCATCAAGCTCTTTGTCCT
>DASYAN010000288.1:0-6078 GCA_036501345.1 Ktedonobacteraceae bacterium | reverse complement strand
GCCCAGTCCTTCCATGATCGTCTTGGCAATCCCTAGCAAGGTAATGGCTAGAACGAATGTAATACAAGGAAGTGCTAGGATGAGTAGCAGTGCGTCATAGCCCTTATTTTTATCCATGGATCTTCTCCATGTTGCCTATCCCCCATGGTAGTTTTGGAGTACCAAAAATAGCTTACATGCCGAAAGCCGTACTTAGTATAGCATAGGAGAGAAGAACTCTACCATAGCCTTGGTCTTTTCTAGGACTTTGGGAGGCTCCCATCCCCGAACCCTGCCCAAAAACCCAGTTAAACACGATAAAGAGGCCTGGTGGCGCTTGATGTTTTCCAATTTACCTGATCGAGCCAGAAAGCCCCTCGCTTCAGCCATGGGGAATGGCTCTTCCTTATTTGTGGCTTGGGCACAGGGGCTTTTTTTTATTCTATGACAAAGTATTCATTTAAGTGTATTCTATGATGAATATTTATTTATTGACATATATGATATGATATATCTATATTCAAGAAAGGAGAGCAGACACATGATGAAGGCGTTTAAGTACAGATTGTACCCAACTCGCAAGCAAGCTGATGCTCTCCAGTTCACCCTTGACCGTAATCGTGAGCTCTACAATGCATCGCTTGAGGAACGCCGGGAAGCATACCGCATGAGCCGTATCAGCATCTCCTACAATGACCAATCGGCTCAACTTCCCGCTATTAAAGAGGTTCGGCCAGAGTACAAAGAGATCTACTCTCAGATCTTACAGGACACCTTGAAGCGAGTGGACAAAGCATTTAAGGCCTTCTTCAAACGGTGCAAGGAAGGCAAAACTCCAGGCTTCCCCAGATTTCAGGGATATGATCGCTATGACTCATTCTCTTACCCCCAGATCGAGAAACTCAAAGGAAAGCCGACCATTTCCATTGAGAAGAAGAAAGTCATCCTTCTCAAGATCGGCCATATCCGCGTCTTGCAGCATAGGCCTTTAGAAGGGAAGGTTAAGACAGCTACGATCAAGCACGAGGGTGAATCATGGTACATTGTCTTCACATGTGAGATTGAGTCACAAGTGAAGCTCCCATACACTGATCTTCCAATCGGCATTGATATGGGACTCAAGCACTTCATGACCGACTCGAACGGCGATGTGGTAGATAATCCAAGGTTCTTTCGTAAGTCACACGGCAGACTGAAGAAAAAGCAGCAACGGCTCTCCAAAAGGAGGAACAAGAGCCATCGCAGGAAAAGATCTGCTCAGCTCGTCGGCAAGGCTCACAACAAGGTTCGTAACCAGCGCCGTGACTTCCACCATAAAGAGTCTCGCATTCTGGTTGATACCTTCGAGACTATCGTCTTTGAGGACCTCTCAATGCACAACATGGTGAGAAGACCAAAGGCCAAGCAAGACGAGAATGGGAAGTATTTGCCCAATGGGGCAGCCGCTAAAGGTGGTTTGAATAAAAGTCTATTGGATGCTGGATGGGCGAGCTTCATAGAACTGGTAAAGCACAAGGCAGAATGGGCCGGTGTCACCGTCTATGAAGTCGACCCAAGCAAAACCAGCCAGATCTGTAGCGCCTGTCACAAGGAAGGTGAGCACAAAGATCTCAGTGTACGCACACATGTCTGTGAATACTGTGGAGTTGTGCTGGACCGGGATAAAAATGCTGCGATCAACATTCTTGACCGAGGGCTCGGACGGAGCCTACGTGAAACTGCTTCTTCGGGTACGTTGCAAGAAGCTATGCGTGAAGCCCCCGCGCTTTAGCCGGGGGAGTCGTCACAGAAATAATGAGGTAAAAAGGCTACGCGTCAGGCACTTTTTATGGTATAGTTAATTATAGAGATACGTCCAGGCTTTTTCTCGGAGGTCGTAGATGAACTTATTCGAAAAGCAAGCTCGCCTCAACCAACTCTTCACGCAAAGTCCAGTCAACGCTGCTTACCTCGCAGGCTCGCTCTCAACCCGTGCTTCGTTTGGTCATCTGACAGACATCGACGTTGCCATCCTGCTGATGGATCAAATCAAGGCAGACCAATTCCTTGACTACCAACTCTACTTCCTTAGCGAGTTGGCAAAACGCCTCGAGTCAGATACTATTGACATTGTGATCCTCAATCAGGCGTCACTCCTTCTCAAGCTGCAGGTCATCAAGTACGGTCAGATTCTTTTCAGCCGCAATGAAAAGCAACGCGTCTCGTTTGAAACCAAAGCTGTTATGGATTACCTGGATTTCAAGAAATTCGATGAAATCCAGAATCAGGCTCTGAGCCGTCGCCTCTATGGGCAGATTCTTCCGCTCGATAAAGAGCTGATAGCACATCATCTCAAGCACTTGCATTCTGCAGTAGCCATTCTGCAAGATCTCGTACAGACAGAGCGCGAAACATTCTGCTCGGATTACCGCATTTACGGTCTGGCCGAGCGTTACTTACAACAGGCCATTGAAGCCTGTTTCTCTATCTGTTGTACAATGATAGCTGCATTTGGCTTACGCAAGGCTGAGGCTCACCATGAACTGCTGACCATCATAGCAAACCAGCAGATCATCTCCCGCTCGCTGGCCTATCGATTGGAAGTCCTGACCAACTTGCGCGACAGCCTTGTGTATGAACCCGATGCACTCAATCACGAAGTCCTCTATGAGCACATCCAGCACCACCTGCAAGACTTGGAAGACTTCGCCAATACGATTGAACAAAAACAAAGCTGAGCTCAAGAGCGAGCCCGCTGGGCTAAATGAAGCCCTAGCGGAGAGTCTCGCTGCTCGTCGAACGGAGCGCATTTGCTTGACTCATCGCCGCAGCGGCATCATCAGAGCGGCCAGTTTCCTCGTAGATCTGCGCCATCGTCTCATAGGCTACGATCATCGAGGGATCCATCGCGATGCCTTGTAATACTACGTCAAGGGCCTCGCCATAACGCTTTGTCTCGCGCAGTGTATCAGCAAAATCATTGTAATAATCAGCATTGAGAGGATCGCTCTCGATAGCATTCTGGTAGTTCTCGATAGCCTCATCACGGCGATCAAGACCATCATAGGCTGTCGCAAGCTGATAATAGCCCTCTGGATCGTCTTCTGAATGCTCAAGCAAGGTCTCAGCCGCAACAATAGCCTCATCATAGCGACCAAGAGCATTGTAAGTTTCAGCCAGACCTGCATAGGCAGCTGCCTGATCATCAGACTGCAATGTCCCTTTCTCTGCAGCTTCAACAAGTTCTTGATAAACCGCAAGAGCCTCGTCATAGCGCTCTACTTCCAGGTACGTTTCAGCAAGGCTAAAACTGGTTGTATAGCGTTGTGAGTCGAGAGTGAGAGCACGCGCATACGCATTAATAGCTTCTGTGTGCTTCTCCTGCAAGGAACGCCAATTTCCGAGATGCTCCCATGCTTGAACATCGTCGGGATCAATCTCAACAATGCGAGTATACATCTCTGCAGCCTGATCGCGCTCACCCATCTGTTCATAGATAGCCGCTAGCATATCATAGCCAGTACGACCGTCAAGATCAAGCGAGAGCATGGCATTCGCAGCCGCTAACGCATCGTCATAACGACGCATATCCAAATAGAGACTGGCCAGTTCAGCATATCGACTAGGATCAGACGGACTTTCATCAATCCGCTTCTCCTGCTCTAGAATACGTCGCCACTGATCATTGATCCATTCACGCACATCAACCAGATTACTAGCTGCAAGAGCATTCTCATCATTGAGCATGCGTGCCTGACGATAAGCCTGGATTGCATCCTGGTAAAGATTCAGAGCACGATAGGCATCACCTACATTCACATAGAGTTCATCACTCTCGGGATCTAGTTCCAGTGCTTGCTGAAATGTTTCTAACGCTTCTTCAAACAATCCAATCTGACTGTAAAGATTTCCCAAATTGATGTAGGCATCGATGAGCTGCGGATCAAGATCGATAGCACGTCGATAGCCAGCAACGGCCATCTCCGGATCGTTAAGATATTGTTGTGCTAAAGCCAAATTATAGCGAGCACGGGCATTATTGGGACTTAGCTCAACAGCATGAGCGAAAGCCTGGGCCGCAGCTTCGTAGTCTCCCTTTTCGGCAGCAGCATTCCCTTTATCCGTCCAGACTTGCTCATCACGGCTCAGTTCATCCCGCTGAACAAAATGGACCGGGACTGCGTTTTTACTATTTGTATTTGCTTCATCTTGCATTTCATTCATCCGAACCTCGCGGCGTGGAAACCCCTGCATTTGTGTATGAAGAGGCAATGCCGCCTCCTTTTTCTTATTCCCCAGTTGGGGAAAGCGTTTTTGTCAGTAATGCCTGAACCTGTTAGTAGATTCTCGCTTTTTCTCTATCTATTATAGCTTAGAGGGATACAGTATGTTAGGCCTCTGACAAAAGATGACAGAGGCCTTCATTTTACGACAAGCCCGATAGAGTGAACGGCTTCAACAGTCTCACTTTTGCATACTCTTATTTTAAATCCCTGACACAAGCTTGTCCAAGCCAGCGAGTAACTCGCCTCTCTCCTAGGACTAAATTCCTTAGCTTGCTGTGGATTTTTTTGTGTCAACAGTAGGCTGCATTTTCAAAGACTAGTTTCAGCACCTAGAAGTCTTGGCATAGTATAACACGCTCGGTTTATTTCTCCCCAGCGCATCAATGTATAGACCATTAGGCTATTCAAAAATAGTCCCATAACCCCTTGCGGGGGAAGGCCAGACCGTATTTCTGGCCTCCGTTGTAAAAGATCATGAATACATGAAAGCAGGCTGCTATCTTGTCACCCGCAAAGTTAAGCGAAACTCATAGCGGTTCGTAGGGAAAAAGGCCTCAGAGTATTCGATAGGTGTACCAGTCTCATCGAAAGACGTAGACAGGAAGCGTGTGCCGATTTCTCCTACAGGAATATGCAACAGCTCCGCTTCCCTCTCATTTGCTGTACCAGCTTTGAAAGCTTGTTCCGCGATATATGGTTGCAGACCTTCAGAAGCCAAGAGAAGGTAAAGTGAGCCATCTGCGATCTCCTTGGCACGCTGGTAGACACCAGCAGCACGCGGATAGGGCAGATAAACAATTTCGTAGGCCACAGCAATAGTATCTGCAGTACGCACGCGTTCCAAGCGCACTACTTGCTCTTCGTCCGTCAGGCGCAACTCCTCCCGCACGGCCTGAGAGCCACGAACTAACTCGCTGATAAACAACATTCCCCCCGGTTGTTTTCCCCGACGACGTAGTTCTTCAGAAAAGCTAGTCAGCTCACTAATAGTGTGCTGTTGTACACGTGGCTCACATACGAAAGTTCCGCGGCCATGTTGACGATACAACAAACCCTCATGGACAAGCTCCGTAAGAGCCTGCCGAACAGTCGCACGGCTGACATGATACTGTGCAACTAATTCAGGCTCCGAAGGAATTGCCGTATGCGGCGCCAAGTGGCCAGCCCGAATTTGCTGTTTCAGCACTTCTTTTAATTGATAGTAAAGTGGCAAAGGATTTGATCGCTCTAGTGTTGGCATATATGGTTCCCCTTATGTCCATACAACAGATTTTAGTATAGTTGTGTACAACATGAGAAGAATATACCACAGATAGAGAAAATAGTCGAGGGAATTACCGACGAATTTGAGCAAAAAGAAATGCGGCCCGAGAAATTCGTCAAAATACCAGGCCACATTTTGATTAGCTAAGCAACAGCAATGCCATTTTCTACCAGAACCCGATCAATTTCACCTTTCAGGCGCGTAGGATGAGGTCCAACTAAGCGTCCAATAGGCTTTCCGCCTTTAAAAATCAATAATGTCGGAATAGCCTGAATACCCAGATTACTGGAAGTATTGGGATGTTGATCGATATCCATCTTGGCAAATTTGAGCTTTCCCTGGTACTCGTCACTCAAGCGCTCGAATACTGGCGCAATCGCACGACAAGGACCACACCAACTAGCCCAAAAGTCCACAATCACGGGTTCATCGGACTTGGCTACTTTGGCATCAAAATCCTCATCACCAACGTGAAACAAATTGGCGTGTTGTGTATTCATTATCTTTTAACTCACTTTCCAATGAAAATGGCTTTGTATCTTTCCTACAAAGAAGGCCGATACGAAATAG
>DASYAN010000287.1:0-17154 GCA_036501345.1 Ktedonobacteraceae bacterium | reverse complement strand
AGCAAGGGGATCTGGAGCATGCGTGCTGGTAGTACCTTGCGTAGACTAGGAAGCGTTGGGATGCCTGAAAGCGCTGCCGTATGATCTGGCATTGTTCTTTCCTTTGTCGGTGACTCAGCCTGTCGATTGGCCTCAACAGGCTGGTCCAGCATTGCTACTTGTGAAGTGGCCTTAGAATATGCAGCAACCTGCTTGGGGTTTTTGATTAGAGCTTTATCCACAGCTGGCAAAGGGAATGTCGTCGACTCACGTGGCTTGTTGATGGCAAAAGCCTTTGCTGTCTTTTCCTTTGTTGCCTCATCGTACTGGGCTATAGTGTCATGGCGACGTGCCCGCTGAATCTCCTGGGTTTGCCGTGTCTGGAGAGCGGACTGCAAGGCTGCATCATACGCTTGGCCGAATTCCATAATGGAGGGATAGCGCTGTTCCGGTTTTTTTGCTAATGCACGCAAAAACACTTCATCTAACTCCTGAGGTAAAGATGGATTATAGGTACTGGGGTGCTCCGGAGGTGTATGGTGATGATGGTGCAGGAGCTGAGCTGCTGTTCCTTCGAAAACTGCTCGCCCGGTCATCAATTGGTATATCATAACGGCAAGAGCGTATTGATCGGCTGATGGTCCCACATGCACCGAAGTTGCTAGTGAAGGATCATCAAATTGCTCTGGTGCCATGTAGAGGGGTGTACCAACCGAACGATGCAACGAACGCCCACTGCGGTAGAAGGCCGCCAAGCCAAAATCTGCTAGTAACAAATGGGGGCGTCCCTGAGGAAAGATACTGGTCAGATAGGCCCGTGCATTTTTGGGAGTGCTCCGCTCAACGCGAATTAAGAAATTAGTTGGCTTAATATCACGATGAATAACGCCATGATCATGTGCATGTTGGAGCGCAGAGGCAGCCTGTAACAGATAATAGCCAGCCTCTTCAGCAGAAATAGGCCAACCAAACCCAAATTGTTGTGTACGCCGCTGCAACCAATTCCACAGCGATCCCTCCGAAAGATAGGGCATGACCAGATACGTGATTGGCAAACTCCCATCTTCAATCACTTCATCCCCAAAATGGTAGAGCGGTAAAATATATTCATGTTCCAATTCGGCAACGGCACGTGCTTCGCGCTCAAAACGTAAAGCTGCTTGTTTGCCTTCTGGTGTATTTGGGACTGAACGCAGATCTCCACACACCACTTTAATAGCAACTTTACGTCCAATACGTGCATGTTGAGCTAGATAGATATCACCCATACCACCACTCTCGATCAACCGTTGAAGACGATATCCACCGAGAGTCTTCCCCACCAACATGTTCATCGAGCAACCCTCATGATATATGAAAAAGACCAGTGCATTTTAAGAGCAGAAAGGATAGCCTTTCTGCCCTACTATAAACAGTATAACCCCCCGGGAAAAAGCTTGAAAAGGTCTGGGCCAAACGTGCTAGCAATGTACGTGCAAGGATGCTATTGTCCCAGTTGGCGAAGAGCATCTTGTGCGAGATATGCAAGTTCAGGACGAGTTTCGATAAGCTGCCGTAGCGCTGTAACCGCATCAGTATCTCGATAGTGCACTATAAGCTGACTCGCACTACGCACAATCGACTCGTGGGGATCATACAAAGCCTCCCGAGCGGCTATGCGAGAGTGCATATCCTCACCGCCTGGATCAAGACGCCTGATTGCATCAAGGGCTTGACTGCGCACATAGGGATCAAAGTCGCGAGTGGCCAACACTATCCTTTCCAGCGCGGTATGATCTCCTAACAGACCATAGGCGTGTATGGCAGCGGCATAGACAATGCTACCGGGAATATCGGGATCTCCTGGTGGAAGGTTGTCCTTAAGCTTGGGTTTATGCATGCGTGATGGCACATTGATCACACGGTTGATCAGTTGTTGTAGAGAGAATAGAGCGCGTGGCTCGCCCAATTGTGCCAAGGTTTCGCACATTGCGCCTACCATCAATGCATGTGAGCGGTCCCGAAGCGTGGTAATGGCATCAAGACGCGTAATCAATAGCGGCGCAGCACGTGGATCACGTAGTTCCCCCAGTACTTTGACGGTTGGTGTCAGCGTTTCTTCATCTGAATTTGCTAACGTGTTGAGCAAGGTATCACGTCCCTGTTCCTGCATCCAGGGTTCAAGTTCATTCATGAGAGGCACGCATTGGTTGATCTGATCAATAATGCGGTCATCTTTTATTCTCCCTTGAGACATCTCACTCCAGTAGCGACCGAGCAAGTGACCGAGACGATGAATGGCCACGGTATTTTGCCATAGCGCATGGCGCTGTACTCCAGCAAACAATGCCTGTGCCAGGGTAGGGAGATCACGCTCAAAAACAACCGGAATGGCGTCTATCTCAGCAGGAGCTGACGGTGGATTTGTATTATCCTGCAAGATCTGACTAAAGATCAGTGCAGACTGTTCTAGAAATCGTGAACTCGCTTTGCCCTCGCCGGATAGGTAGTTTTCGAGCGGGACAGCACGATAGATAGGGATGGCAAGGTAACTTTCCAGACCGACAGTATCATCCAGCCCACTTGCTATCAGCAGATCATAAAACTGCTCTTGTTTTAAGTCTAAACAGGCACCGACTACATCAACCTTTGCCCAACCCTTAGCATATTTCAGAGCACCGATCAGCGCTTGTATAGCTGAGACCGTGGCATGCTTGACTAGTGACTGGGTAGCGTATAAGGATGTATTGGGATCGATAGCCAGATCGCCCAGGATTTCTGCCACATCCTTCTTGTGGCTGGTGGTGCCATTTTTGGTTAGTTTGGCGAACTTGGGTGCCTGTCCCAGACCAGAAATGCCCATCATTTTGTAATTGCCGAGCATGAGGATCGCAAAACGTCTGGCGCGTCCTTCTAGTGTTTCTGCTGGGTTGGCATCTGGAGGAAGGTCGGGAGTATCTCCCCGTTCGATGATGTCCACCCATGCCGGGATCAGTGCACCGCCACGATCAATCTCATAGAGGAAAGGGATCAATACGGTTTTCCACTGCTCTACAGGACCTACATTAAGCAGAGGAATCATATGGGTCGCAGTCTCTTCTACCGACTGTCCCTCCCAACGAAGACCAGTGACTAATCGAGTCCATTCTGCACGTAGCGTAGCTAATAGCTGCTTGATTTCTGGGGTCTCGGCATCAATTGCAGGCATAGGGCGGCGTGCCGCAAGATGTTCAACGGTCCCTATACGTTCCTGGACCTGAGAGGGGCGTGATGTGCCCGGTTGAACTTGTACTGATGCAGTAGTTGCAGTGGAAGAATCTGGGACCGTTATGCTGGCCTTTTCTGCAATATGCAATTGTCCAGGTTCCGTCTCTTCATTTCCTAGAGAGTTAGCTGATTCGATCTGTTTTTGGTCTATATCAGACATGTACCGTTGGCCTTTCAAAGATATTCTACGTCTACTCGTGGAACCGCTTATTTAGGCATCAATGCTATGAGAACACCACAATTTCTATAGACAGATGCAGCCATCCCTACGGCTGTCTTGTAAGCGGTGCTATACTCGTTGCGGTCTCCATACTTTGCGCGGGTGGTAGATGGCCTTCCTTGAATCTCCTATTTTGAGAAGTATATTCCCATCTCAAATGAGGTGTCAAGGTGTTTCTTATAAACTAGCTCATTCTTAGCGACCGATGCTACGGTCGATCTTTCCCTGATTGTTCAGCAAGATGGCACGAGCACGTGATTTACGGCTGATATTGTCTGGATCAACAAAACGTAGTGCGACCACTGTGCGGGCACTCTGGCTGGGAGGTGCGGTAGTCTGATGCTGGAAACGCTGTCCAATATTACCACGTACACGGGCACGTTGCAGTAGTCCGATAATAATGCCTAATACGATACCGACCGCTGCGCCGATCAAGAAGGCTGTGATGGTATGTACTGGTGGCAGTGCGAAGGTAGCGACAAAGGTGAGGCCAGCACCGAGCAGGCCAAGGATTACAATGAGCAAGATAATAGCTGCAGAACTTAGTCCTGTGCGCTGGGTTTGCAGAAAAACTTCACTGCGTGCACGATTGGGTCCATGTTCGCGAAACTGTCCACTACCAACGCTACTAGGGAGCTGGTAGACTTCTTCATCGCCGAACCCCTCTTTATGGAGTTTGGCCGTCGCTGAGTCAGCCTTGGTTTCATCAGGGAAGACTGCTAGCAGGTCGTAGTTGGCAGATTGTTGTTGTTGCATGGGATAAGCTCCTGGAGATAGAATGATCCAATTTCTGTCTACTTATATTATATACTCAGGACAGGTATAGAAAGCTAAGGACAGAAGAATCAGGATTGCCTTCTAGCGTGTTCCTCCAATTGTTGAATGCGTGCGATTTGTTGACGATTCCAATCATCGTTTGAGTAGGGAGTGGAGAACCAAGCATCCAGGATCTCTTTGGCGATGGCCTCTGTCGTTGTACGCAGGCTAAGTGCGAGTACGTTGGCATGATTCCACGTGCGAGCCCCAGCGGCAGTCTGAGCGTCATGACAGAGGGCTGCACGAATGCCAGACACTTTATTCGCCGCAATCGAGGCACCGGTACCAGTCCAACAGCAGACAATTCCCTCGTCTGCCTGTCTATTGGCTACAGCTTGCGCGACTTTGCTGCTGGTGAGAGGCCAATCTCCCTCGGGATCATTGTCTGCCAGAGGGCCAAAAGACTGGACTTCGTGACCGCGTTGCTTAAGTTCTGTGATTACCGCATCTGTGAGATGGGTACGTTCGTCGCTACCAATAGCAATCTTCATCACAGACGAACCTCCTTTTGTGGGTATCAGGCTTGTCGTCGGTACAGCGTTTCCAGGACAGCCGCAATTTCCTGGCGTACAAGTTCGTTCTTGGTTATTTCCGCTTGTACCTTTTCCCAGCCATGCATAATCGTAGTATGATCGCGTCCTCCTAAAGTGGTACCGATCTGAAGCAATGAAGTACTGGTCTCTTCGCGCATGAGATACATGGCAACCTGACGCGGCCAGACGATATCGCGACCACGATGTTTCCCTCGAATGAGTTCGACATCGACGTTATAGTAATGGCAAACGCCCTCTAGTACTTCACCAGCTGTTAATGTTGATGCAGGTTTTGTCTCATAGATATGCTCGAGAGCTTGGGTGGCTAGTGCCGTCGTCATTGGGGCATCATGTAGAGTGGCATAGGCAATGACGCGGTTAAGAGCCCCTTCGAGTTCACGCACACTACTGCATTGTGGGCGTGCAATATATTCGATAACCCCGGCTGGAATAGTAAAACGGAGCGAATCGGCTTTAGAGCGCAGAATAGCAAGGCGATGCTCATATTCTGGTGCTTGTACATCGGCCAGCAGGCCCCACTCGAAGCGTGAGCGTAGACGATCTTGCAAGCTGTTGATGGCCTTGGGTGGTCGATCGCTGGTAACTACAATCTGTTTGCTAGCGTTATGCAAACTGTTGAACGTATGAAAAAACTCTTCTTCAGTTGACTCTTTGCCTGCAATGAATTGGATATCGTCGACAAGTAGGATATCAATCTGGCGATATTTGGCCCGGAACTCTTCAGTCTTTTGGAAGCGAATTGCATTGATGATTTCGTTCGTAAATTTCTCAGATGTTGTATAAAGCACATACAATCCAGCCATCTCACCAGCGTGTCCGATGGCATGCATCAGATGTGTCTTGCCCAATCCTACGCCTCCATAGAGGAAGAGAGGGTTGTACATACGGCCAGGGTTTTCTGAAACGGCCAACGAGGCTGCATGTGCCAACTGGTTTGATCTACCTACGATGAAGCTATTAAATGTATAGCGCGGATTCAGTAATCCTTCCATACCCATCCCATTAGAAGGCGAAAAAGTGGGTTCTTGTACAGGCCCTCTTGCAAAGAGAGGTGGTTTGGGAGACTCGGGTGGTATTGGCAGTTCCTCCATAGACGCAAAGATATCCTGTTGTGGTGGTTTATTCTTTGTGCTGCGGTATGCATTAGCCTGTGGTGCCATTGATGCCAGTGAATTGGCGGCAGTCGCCACTGTTTCCGTTTCCTCCGTATTGCGCTTACCGCGTGGGCTTGTTAAAGGACGTTCTTTTACTGATCTATGAGAGCGTTTTGGTGTATCGAATACAGTCTCTGACTGCAAAGAAGTAGCTGGCTCTGCCTGTTTTTGGACAACCTCAAAGTGAATGTCAATGGTTGTCCCGGTAATATCGAACAAAATGGAACGGATTGACTCACTGAAACGACCTTCTAATTGCGTTTGGGCAAACGGTGTAGAGACACGAACAGTGAGCACACCTTCTTGAAGGGAGACCGCTGATGCACCTTGGAACCAGGTAGTAAAGACAGCAGGACTGACCCTGGGTTGTATTCGGTCTAAAGTTGCTTGCCAGATTTGTTTTGCATTCACACGCAGCACCCCTTTGGGGATTAGTTTGTGGTAATTCACCAGCCAGCCAGTCAAATATACTACTGTATTCCATGCGAAAGCTGCGCAAGGAATTACTAGGATGGCCAGTATTTAGGGTACAGAATATACCCCCGGCTGTATTTTCGTGTTGGCAGACTGTAATCGTAGCACTAAATTAAAACGCTGTAAAGCCCTCCTTTTGTACCAAAATGAGAACCAGCTTAGAGGTTTATGATTCGCTATAGCGTATACTAATTGAGCAGGATAGTCTCTTGTCCTATTTGGGTAGGAACTCTCTTTGCACTATGTGTGTCGGGTTTTAAGGGTGGATGGCCGTTAGAGGCATATGTCAATGTCTAAGGAGCAGTTTTTCATGCCTATTATGCGTAGGTCTCTTTTTGTATATGGATGGCGGTGGATGAGCAAATATCTGAGCGTTTCTCTGTTAGTTAAACGGTCTTGGCTTTCTCTTGCAGTGTTGCTGATAAGTGTTTTATTGGTTGGCTGTTCAGGATTATTTGGCGGAAATACATCTGGGGCGGGCTCTTCGGCGCAGTCGATTGCACTATCTGGGCTGCCTTGGTGCAATAACAAGCCGGATGAAACATTTATGAATGATGCAGCTTCTGTAGCTCCACAAGCAACGAGTTCGTCATCTAGTACATCAACAGGAAGTGCGTCCCCAGGGCCAGTTAATGAGACTCCTGTAGCGATTAGCTGGAGTGTCTTGAAGGCGAACCTGGGGTTTACTGTTTTCTTACCTGCAATGTTGCCTGATGGTACCTGTCTGTTGAAGCCATTTGGTTGGGTGCACAATAGCTCCTCTCACAATAGTTTTATTATCACCTATGTGTTGCCTGATCGGAATTCCCTAACAATTGCCCAAACTCTACAAACTGGGCCAAATACATCTTTTCAGTGTTTTGTGTCTCCAGACCCTTCAGCTACGAAGGCAGGGACGCCAACGGCAGCATCTGGTACGAAGCTAATCCCTGTACAGCTTTGCAGTGGAGTTCGCGAGAAAACAAATATTACTTTTTCTGCGCGGTGGGTCCCTAAGCAGATGCAGCAGTTCTTTAATAGTTTACAGCCAGATGTCGATTGGATGCCAGCTTCGTAAATACATTAGTCTTCTTGGTTGTCTATAGACTCGACGCTCGACTTGGACTTCTGGTATAATAGACAGGAGTTTTCAATGTACGCATGATGCCAAGCTGTGTGTACTATACATGGGAGGAACTTTTTTATGGACAAATGTCCCGTTTGTGGGGCTGATACTCGGCAAGGAGATAACTACTGTTTGAATTGTGGTCAGCGCCTATTTCCATCTACTCCCTCTTCTTCACCAGTCGGTGATCCTACAATCGTTGCTGCAGATGAATGGAATGGGGTAAGTGGCTCATCTCCCAGTGGATGGCCTATTGATTCAGGGGGTCAAGTTGTTGCTGCCTCCGAGGCATCCACGCAACGTGAGTCTGTTGCTGCTCCTACTGCACAGGCAATATTAGATAAGTTTGAGCAGCCTGCCCGGTTCATCTTGCGTTCCGATACTGGTGAAGTATTGCAGGAGTATCCACTAGATAAGCCCGAGATTGTCATTGGCCGTGCACCGAACAGCGATATCCTATTATCTAAGGATAAGTTAACATCGCGTCGCCATGCTAACGTGCACTACGAGAATGGAAGATATTTATTGTTAGACGAACATAGTGCTAATGGTACTTTTGTCAACGGAGAGCAAATTGAGGAAGCTGTTCCCTATGTTCTGCATGATGGTGATCATGTTGGCATTGGTGAACACGAGCTTGTCTTCCGTGCCTACGGTTCTCCCGCTTCTGCTGTGGAGGATCTACCGACTGTGGCTGTGTCATATGAACCTCCTCAGGAAGTAACCTATCGTACGCGTGATGATGCTCTTGCAACCATACCCAGTAGTGATGAATTTGGCACGCTACCGGGTGAAGAGAATGAGGTTCAAGCACTTGTCTCACAATCGGAATCCTCAGAGGGGGCACGGCAGCCTGTTAGTCCTCCATTGACGCCTGTTCCAGAACCTGAGCCAGTAGTAAGTGAACCTGAGCCGGTAGCCAGTGCCGCTGTAGCGAATGCAGAAAAGCCTGCTGCAGCCCTACCGCCAATTTCTGCCGATCCTGCGAAGGTTGACACCAATATAACCTTCAATCGTTTTGCCAGCTTATCCCAGCCAGCGCTACCTGATATGGGTGCCTTCATGGCAGCCCTCTCGACGCTGGATGGTCAGGTAATGGCATTGCAAGAGCAATTTAACACGACCCAAGAAGCCATGCGTAACCATGATGCAGAAGTTGCCCAGACTGCCAACCAACTGCGAACGGGTATACATCGTGTTGCAGAGCGCATGGACAATACCATAGCTGACGTAGCACGTAGTCGCGAGGCACTTGCCTGGGCTGAACTATTGCAATTGATGGAAGACGTCATGACCAACCCACGTGATATTGAATATGTCACAAAACTGGCTCGCAAAGCACGTGAGCTCAACAAAGTCTTCCAACTTCACCAGAACGTCCTCAACACAATGGCTGAATGTAATAGTCTATTGCGTAGCATGATTGGTGACGATAAATATTAAGGAAGGAAGGAAGAAAAAATAAAGCCTGGGCACTTTAGTACTAAAAGTGCCCTAGTTCCTTATGGTCACCGGAGAGGTCGACTATGGACTACGTATCAAAGGAATATATCGAATTGATCGACAGTTACTCCGATGCCCAATCCCCAGACAAGGGTACGCCATTCATCCGCCACGTTCTTGACAAGGAAGCTTCTGATGCGAGGGGAGATGACTCCAGGCAGGTTGATGCAATTGTAATTGGTGCAGGACTAGGTGGTTTGCTCACGGCAGCACAACTGCTAAAGCTGGGTAAACGTGTAGTCGTGTTAGAGCGCTTACCCAGGAGTGGGGGGCGTTTCACGGCGAAAAACTTTCGCGGTGTACAAGTTAGTACGGGCGCAGTCCATATGGTACCCTTTGGCAGTAGTGGTGTGCTGTCGCAAATGCTGCGCCGCCTACATGTTCCCCATCGTTTTTTTGATGCTGACGTTTTTGGCTCCTTTCATGTACATGGAAGGCAGTATCGTGCTCGTGGTCTATTGGGAGTCTTCAAGTTCCTGAGTCCCTATCAGATATTCTGGTTTTTTCGCATTGGGTACCTCATGTTCTTTTGTCCCCTACCACAGCACGAACATACGTTGCCTTTTGATCATTGGCTAGAGCGCCACATCCCAATCGAGCGTAATTCACAACTTATCGACTTTTTTCAGAGTATTTCACGTTTTGCACTTAGTCTTGAACTCAGCCAGATCAGTACTGCGGAAGTCATTCGTATAACAAAGAATATGCTCCGTTACGGAGCTCCTGCCATTGTGCAAGGCGGTTGTGCTGGACTTACTAAACAACTGGAAGAAATGATCATCAGCTTAGGTGGAGAAATACGGCTTGGCTGTGAGGTACAGCAAATCTTGCATCAAGATGGACAGATAGCAGGTGTACGTGTACATAATAAAGCTAATGGCGAAGAAGCGAGGTTCATCGCGCCTCTGGTAGTAAGTGATATTGGTCCGCGAGCGACATCGGCTTTACTCCACAATCAACAAATCACTCAAGCCGATGTGCTTTCAAAGATACAGACCGATTCAGAAGCGATAGGGCTCAAAGTGCATATACTCAGTGATATTTCGCTCATTGCTCATAAAGGCATAATGTATTGTCTCGACACCAAACGCATTGCAGGGATGGTGCAACCGACCAATAGTGATGCCAGTCTGGCACCTGACGGAAAGCACTTGCTGATCAGCCATCAAGTTATCCAGAGCAACAATATAGAAGAAGAGCGAGCTTTAGCCCTTGCAGACTTGCGCATGCTATTTGGAGAAACCTTTGATACCCATTGCCGAATACTCACAATGGGTACCTATCGTGGTGAGTGGCCTGTAAATCGTCTTGCCCAGGGAACAGATACGAGTACACAGACTTCCGTAGATGGATTATTTCTCGTTGGTGACGCTGTCAAACCATCGGGCTACTTGATGGTAGAAGGCGTTGCTCAGAGTGTGAATTGTTTCCTGGATAAGCTTTTCCAAACCCCCAAAGGGCACACGGCGAATGACCAGCAACAAAAGATGTGGCAAGTAAAAAACGTAGCTGCACCACCTTCACGTCTCAATGCCATCCGCTGGTTATGGAAGGCTCCTGGCAACTCTGGAAAAACGTAAGGAGATTTATATTAAATGCTTGTTTTAGAAGATAAAGAAACAATACGAGCCCCTCACTATCTTATAACAGGGGGAAAACCGCTACATGGTGAAGTTGTGCTTAGTGGAGCAAAAAATGCTGTTACCAAAATGGTAATTGCATCTCTCCTAACCAGTGACCTCTGTACATTGCGTAATGTACCCTTGCTTGGTGATCTCTACCTCACACTCAAGCTCTGTGAGGGACTGGGCTCATACACACACTTGGATGGGAATACCCTCTCGGTACGCACAACTGATATCAGTGAAACGACCCTCTCAAGTGCAGTTGGTGCCTTGAATCGCATAGGAGTGCTGACGATTGGCCCGCTCCTGCACCGTTGTGGTGAAGTAATTATTCCCAAGCCTGGAGGTGACCGAATTGGTCCGCGCCCCATCGATTTTCATCTCCATGGACTCCGACAAATGGGCGCAAAAATTGTCGAGCAAAATAGTCATTATCATTGCTCTGCACCAAAGCCATTGCAGGGTACAACTATCAAGCTGCCATTTCCCAGCGTTATGGCAACAGAAAACTTTCTCATCACCGCCTGTCTCGCCCGTGGAGTCACTATCATTGAAAACGCGGCCACCGAGCCGGAGATCATCGACCTTATCAAACTATTGCAGAAAATGGGAGCGATCATTGAACTAAAGGTTGACAGGCGTATCGTCATCGAAAGTGTAGATCGCTTGCATGGGGCTCAGCATACCCTCTTGAGCGATCGTATGGAAGCAGCCTCGCTAGCCGTTGCAGCCTACCTCACTAAAGGTAATGTCTACCTACGGCGTGCCCAGCAAGACACACTCTTAACTTTTCTGAACACACTCTCGAAAATGAAGCTTGACTTTGAGATTGATGATGAGGGCATACGCTTTATTGGAAAAGATGAACCTCCACCAGCACTTGCTTTAGAGACAGACGTGCATCCCGGATTTATGACCGACTGGCAGCAGCCCTTTACCATACTGCTCACCCAAGCGCAAGGAATGTCAGTTATACACGAAACAATTTACGAGGATCGCTTTGGTTATACAACCGCACTCTACAAGATGGGGGCTCAGGTCGGTCTCTATACAAAGTGCCTGGGAGAAGTCCCATGTCGCTTCCGCGAGAAACAACATTTGCATAGCTGTGTAGTGCGTGGTCCGACACCGCTCACAGCTACAGAACTTACTATTCCTGATATTCGTGCGGGCTGCTCTTATATTCTTGCGGCCTTATGTGCAGAAGGAACCTCTAAAGTCTACGGTATTGAGCATATTGAACGGGGCTACGAGAAGCTTGACGCAAAGTTACGCAGCCTAGGTGCTCAAATTGAGCGTGTGGATGAAAAATCTCATAGCGCTTAAAGGAGACGTGAAGCTTCGCGCTTTCTAAGAAGACCCGTGTACGAACAAGCCAGGGCACCGAGATTTCAGTGCCCTGATTTCTGTTTAGCCCAGTACGCTTGACCTTGCTTCACGTAATTGTTCTGGGGTAAGAATCCTGAATAGGATCACCAGATTTTCCAGGTCGTACTCCAAGCCAATCGCATGCAATTCTTGTCGGATACGACCCAGCGCACTGATTTGTGTCCTCGTGATCAGACCATAACCAACAAGGCTAGCTGCCAGGAGCTGGTCTGGCGTAAGCAATTTAAACATCAAAAGAACTTCGCCCAGCTGATAATTCATATCTACACCACGTAACATCCGCTGAATGTTTTGTGCAACCTCCAGGCGATCTTGTGGTACAAGGTGACCATCCAGCAATACATTCCCAAGTGAGCGGGTTGCTCTGCCGTTGTGTACTTGTGGCTGAACTGCCTGTTCTTGCTGACCAGATGGTGTAGCTATTGCAGGGAGGCTTTGTAAAATATCGAGAATGACAGCGTTCCGAGCATCCGTACTTTCGTCGATGTCTTTACCTTGCAGTATGCCCTGGTAAAGAGACTCCTGTGAACGGTCAGATTGCCGAGGCGGCTCAGAGGGTTCCTGTTGGTATGGAGGCTCCTGTGAACGATCAGATTGTCGGAGACGCTCAAATTCCTCTCGAAGGTTAAAAGGCTCCTGTGAATGGTCAGACTGCTGAGGAGGCTCAGAGGGCGCTTGCTGGTATGGAGGCTCTTGCGAACGATCAGGTGGCCGACGACGATCGGTATGCTCTAGGTGGTATGGAGGTTCCTGTGAACGATCAGGTGGCCGACGACGCTCGGTATGCTCTAGGTGGTATGGAGGTTCCTGTGAACGATCAGAGCGGCGAGGAGGCTCAGAGGGCGCTTGCTGGTATGGAGGTTCCTGTGAACGATCAGAGCGGTGAGGAGGCTCAGAGGGCGCTTGCCGGTATGGAGGCTCTTGCGAACGGTCAGAGCGGCGAGGCGGCTCAGAGGACACTCGCTGGTATGGGGGCTCCTGTGAACGGTCAGATTGCCGAAGACGCTCAGTATTCTCTCGCTCCGGTGAACGATCAGAGCGGCGAGGCGGCTCAGAGGGCGCTCGTTGGTATAGAGGCTCTGCGGTCAGCGGAGCCGTTGCTTTTTCTCGTGATAATCTAGATTCTTGCTCGACTGATCGGACTGGTGCAGACGGAGGTGCATTGAGGTTTGTGGGAGACGAGTGCTCAATTGGCCAGCTTGATGTTGTCATAGAAGCTAGCGGTGGCTGTGTAGAGAATGGCTGCTCGCCCGGTGTTTGTGACGATAGAATTTCTTTTGCGCGTGAGATTCCATCAGGGGGCTTGATGGCCATTCCATATCCTGATTGGTTACCTGCTGACCGTTCGAGGGGAAGATCCTGGATTGGGGCTGCTCGTAGGACAGCTGATGAACTAGCAGTTGTTTCAGTTTGGGCCGAACCCCCGACCTGATAGTCTCTACCACGTTCTCGTTTATGCGTTTCAGTTTGGGGAAGAGGTGGCATAGGATTCCCCATCCCGAGATGATCATTTGACTGCTCTGGAGGTGTATAGGTTAGTGCGTTACTGCCGACTTGCTCAATCCGCATGTTGGGAGACGAGCGCATACCCTCGGTTCCCCAAGACTGATGGGCAATTTGTTGATTGGAGTTTTCTTGGATGTCAGAAGACTTGTATGCGTCAACAAGGCGCGAGAGTTCTGCTAGACCTGGCGAGCTATAGATTTGCCCATTGGCTAGCCGTTGGAGCACTGAGGCCCCAGATGAGACACTAGGATTTGCTGGCAAAGGGGGTACTTGTGATGGATATGACCTTGATGTATCTGGTTCAGCATATGAGCCATAGCGTGGTGATACACCATTGTTCCCCATGACACCTACTGCGGCGTGGGGGTTGGGGGAGTGTGGGTTAGGATAGAGAACAGCGCGAATTTTATCGCTATATGTTGCTTGGTTCCCTCCTGGCAGTTGTGTTGGTGGTGACGCAGCAAGATGTGATTGCAATGTTCCCTGCGAGGTTGGTACTGCCGATGCGCTAGTAGCATTCATTGAGGGTTGTGGTAGGGGCCGAACCGCCGACCTGCTGACTGGGCCCCATGTGTTATCATTCTCTGCAGTTCTGCTGCTTGTGGATGGTGGTTGCTCTTGCCGCTCATTTGGCATGGGGCTACGTGGGATACGTGGTGCTGTAGTTGCACTTCCTTCTGCACTTGGCACGCGTGCACGTATAGTATCCACAAGTTTCATCAGCCCGACCATACCATCAATTTCCATATCTGCCATAGAGGCTTGGCTATAGTCATCGGGGTCCCGTGGTCCATAACCTGCGAGATTGGAGCAGTGGAATGTAAAGACCTGTATACCACTGCCTCGACGCTGGGTGTCTAGTGCCACCCAGAATTCTCGTCGGGATGCTGCTGCCTGTGCAAGGTTAACAAGTACAATCCGCACTGGAAAACGTGCTATTGCATCAAATACTTCTACAGCTGTACGTGCTATATGACACTCGTAACCAACGAGTTGTAGCTCACTGGTGAGAAGCACTGCTAATTGCTGATCTCGTTCAAAAAGGAGAATATGTGGTCCACCTGTGCTAATATTCATGCTTGCCTCACTCCAATTGTCGCCCACAATCTGACTGAGTCTAAGGGATATCTAATGCCGTCAATTTACCCAGCCTCGACAAAGCTGTTAAGCGCTTTATACTATACCATAGCGATACTGGTGCCAGTATAGCATACATCTCTTTTGTTGTCACAATTATATGACTATTGAGGCATGCCAGCCCTTCCAAACGTATATAGAGAAAAGCAAAGTGTGTCTTTGTTGAGGATCTTGCTTGGTTTTGAAAGGAGGTAGGATAGTAATATGCAAAAAACTCCTTTTGTGTTACCCACTGTATTTGCCTTATTGACTGATTTTGGATTGCATGATAACTATGTCGGAGTTTTAAAAGGAGTTATACTTAGTATAACTCCCCAAGCTCATTTAATAGATATTACGCATAATGTGCCGCCACAGGATATCACTGCCGGGGCCTGGGTACTGGGAACGAGTTATCGCTATTTTCCCCCAGGGACGATCTATGTCTGTGTTGTGGATCCTGGTGTTGGTAGTGTACGTCGTCCAATTGCGGTTTGTGCTGGTGACTGGTTTTTTGTCGGACCCGATAACGGTTTACTCAGCTATGTACTGACAGAGCAAACCATCTATGAAGCAGTAGTATTGTCCAATCCTGCATATCATTTGCCTCAGGTCAGTAAAACATTTCAAGGACGTGATATATTCGCACCTGTTGCAGCCCATCTTGCTCGCGGAATTGCTCTAAGAGATCTTGGAGCGCCATTAGATCCGTCTAGTTTGAGGCTCCTAGGTCTAAAACATGCAAGTCGCCAGGAGGGACGGATTGAGGGTCATATGGTCTACATTGATTATTTTGGGAACCTAATTACCAATATTCCGGCAAGCATGGTTTCTGATCTCTTTAATTGTGCAGCCGTACAATTGACCTTTTCCTCCCAAGAGATGATAGTTACTGAACGGAGATGCTTCTTTGCTGATAATAGTACAAGGGACGAGTCGGCCACTCGTCCCTTTATCTATGTGGATAGTGCAGACTACATTGGTGTAGCGATACAGAATGGTAATGCTGCAGCAACCCTTGGGGTGCAAATTGGCAATGCAGTCACTTTGGTTCTATCCACTGATTAAGTTACCGCTTTATGGGTATTCATTCAGAAAATGCTCGATTTGCCTTACTTCGCTATCGCTGAGGCGAAACTCAGAGGCCATGACTATCTCTTCAATCTGGGCTGGACTACGAGATCCAACAATGGCGCCTGTAACAGCCGAATTTTTTAACGTCCAGGCTATGGCAACCACACCAGCAGGAACATTGTGAGGATAGCCGATTTCGGTCAGCAGATTTGCTAGCTCTAGGTTGCGCGATAAGCGAGGCTCATGAAACTCTGGGTCCTCCTTACGCCAATCGTTAGAAGGCATATGTGCGACGCGTTCTTTAGTCATACGCCCTGTCAATAAGCCTGAGGCCATGGGAGAGTAGACAATTACACCGATATTGTGTTCATGGCAGTATGGCAGGATCTCTTTTTCAGCATCTCGATGGACCAGAGAATAGGGTGGCTGCAGTGTTTCAACGGGCGCAATTTTTTCAGCCCGGCGTAGTTGTTCCACGTTAAAGTTTGAGACACCTATATGATGTACCTTGCCCTGCTTTTTCAGTTCAACTAGTTTACTCCAGCCTTCCTCAATCTCGGGGTCGGGACTAGGCCAATGAATCTGATACAGGTCAATAGCCTCAATACCAAGACGTTTCAGGCTCGCTTCGACCTCTCGCTCAATCGAGTGGGCCCTTAGGCTATGATAGGTCCGGCCCTTATTATCCCAAAGTATCGAACACTTGGTGAAGATATATGGCTTCTCGCGCCCCTTAATAGCCTTGCCCACAATCTCTTCTGAGTGTCCGAGGCCATAGATTGGTGCGGTATCGATCCAGTTAATCCCGAGGCTCAGGGCACGTTTGATAGTCGCAATCGAGGTTTGATCGTCCTGTGGACCCCAGGAAAACTCCCCTTGACTTCCACCCATTGCCCAGGCACCCAATCCAATAGGAGTGATTTGCATATCAGTTCTGCCAAACGGGCGTGTTTGCATAATTTACCCTCTCTATTCATCTCATAGTTGTTGTTTTGGCTCTCTTCTTTTACACGGATCACCCAGCGATTGGGAGACAACAACACTATGTTTGCTCTAGCGTGTCCTGGATACTTGTCTTGTATCAACCTAGGAATGGAAGGGCTTTTAGGGTTTTCTTGCTTCAAACCTAGAGTATATTCTGCTGTTGGCTTTTCCTTATGCGTTGCTCTGAGAATATATGGCTCTCAGAGAGAAGATAGCAAGAGTGGCTGGGGTAATCTAGAGTATCATGAATGATCTATGCTATAGTTGCGTTTAAGATAATCTTATCTAATCAATCTTTTTTCTGCAATCAATACTGCCTTTTTTCGAACAGCATTATTGCAGAGGCTTCTTGTGAGGTGTATTTTACGTGGAACAAATAGAAAAAGATGGAGATGCATCAAAAAAAGTT
>DASYAN010000286.1:0-3100 GCA_036501345.1 Ktedonobacteraceae bacterium | reverse complement strand
ATTTGAAATAGCAGCACGTGCAATACTTAGATAGTCGACGCCATTATTGGTCCAGAAAGAATGATCTTCGGCGGCCACAGTCGCCTTGATGAGGAATGGCGAAATATCCTTATAATCGACATAGGTACGTCGCCCCCGGTCAAGATCGTGACCATAGAGTTCATAGAGAAGCTTGCCATTGCGATCATAAATACGCGTTGTTTGAAAAAGAGAGTGTTGAGCAATACCATTTATTAATGGCAATTGATGCTGATAATAGGCATAGGCCTCCACTATTGTACCAGCGAAGAGCAAAAAAAATACTGCGAGAATTAGCAGGGCTGTTGTCCGTATGCGTCCTCCAAACGAGCGGTCCGTGCGCTCCTGGCGTCGCTTACGTATGATATAGTGGTTGGTATTGCTATCGTTATACCAGCCATGACGAAGTTTTCTGGCAGACATTCTATATCCTTCCTGCAGATATTATGGTATACTCCTTAGTATGTACTTACCTTTCATCATAGGTGACTAGTACTCCCCGCTCACCCGTAAGGAAAGGCTATACTGGCAGTTTTATGCTATTTCGTGGAGCGCCCATCGGTTACAAGGCATCTGCATCGGTCTCTATCACGTATTGTAATTGTACTGTGTTACACATCTGTAACTTACAGTAAATGCAACTCTCAAGCCTGCGTTGCGTAAAATTCTCATGATGGTTCCCATCCTTAAGGAGATCAAGTTATGAGCCAACAGGAATTGATGCCAGAACCGCAATCATCCCAATCAACACAAGCATCGCATAAGACGCAGCGTCAGAGCAGGCACATCTGGTCTGGCACTGAAATAAATGCCCAAATCTATAACTGGCCCCGACAAGTCAAGACTACTGACCTGCCCAAAAGTGATCATCCAGCGACCTTTGAAGACTCATTGCCGCCGTATAGCTATCCTGCGCAAGACCAGACGATGTTAACGCAACAGTCTAATCCCGAGCAAAGCACCCAGTGGCAGCAGCAGGCACGAGATGCTAAGACTGCCACAACAGGAGCTTACCAGTCCTATAACCAATATAATGCACACCAACAAGCCCCCTGGTGGACACAACCGCAAGGGAATACCACGGATACCTCAAAGTGGATTGGCTTGGTCCTGCTAGTCTTGGTCGTGCTGGTTAGTATACCCATGTTGTGCAGTATCGGAACCGTCTTTGTCAGCGTGGTTTTTGTGTTCTCGCTCCTACCTGTTATCCTGGCCTTCGCGCCGATCGCATTCTTTCTGCTGATACCTCTGCTCAGAGTACTTGGTCCCGAAAGCCACGATAATAGATTGCAACAGAAACGCCAGAGGGGAAGATATGATCAATCCTGGTGGTGGTAACGCCGTTTAGATATGCAAGCCTGTCGCATCCTCCGGCTCTCTCGGATGCCAACGAACAATGGTGCGCTTGATTTCCTCGCCAATCTGCTCGGCTGCAAGGTCAAGTTCATAGCTCTTTTGCATATTCATCCAGAACGCGGCTTCGACGCCTAGCCATTGCTCAAGACGCAAGGCAGTGTCGGCGGTCATGGCGCGGGTGCCAGCAATAATCTGATAAATCCGATTGGATGGCACATGCAGCTCGCGAGCTAGCTCGGCTGGTGTCATTTGAATTTCGGCTAGCTCATCGGCCAAGATCTGGCCGGGATGAATGGGATAGATGGGTCGTTTTTCGGTCACGATGTTGCCTCCGTAAGACTATTGCGCCACAAAATGACGAACTACGTCAAACGTATATCTAAAAATGGTACTTTGTGAGGAACGCCACACAGGGTTATCATACACGAGATACATCCTCAGATTTTGCCAGCATTGATGGTCATCTTGGGCGTATGAAAGGGCTCATTTTGTCCATCAATGTTAAGCTGAGTCAGTCGGTTTTGCTCCCTGTTTTGCTCTCATTCTTAGCTGTGTCTGGCTATTGCGGTAGTAGTAATGAAACTGTGCAATAGAGAGTTGAGACCGCTTCTCTCCTGCTTTTGTGCTTGATGATAAGACTCTGAGAGTCCATGTGTGTACACGGTTGTCAATGGTTGTCAAAGCTCTTTGAGGTCAATGGTGATGGAGAGTTGGGCAGAAAAAGCACCTGGATCTGACCAGTTTTGGCAGTTCTCCAAATGCTCTTTCGCATGGCCTTTTGCTGCTTACCTGCCACAATAGAAGATTCTAGGTCTTCTCACTATCGGAATAGCCGTCTCAGGCAGTTTCATCTGCTTTTCTCTGTGTTCAAGACAGAAGCACTATGTTTGCAGTTTCGTCGTAGAACATGCTCAAGCCGTAAAAATAGCATGAGACACTTCCAGGAATGCCATTTATACCGTCATAGCCGTTTAAGCGTCTTTTCAACAAAAACTACAAACATAGAGAGGAGATTATTTGGGTGAGTTGAATCGGTCACTTGAGAGCAGATTTGAGTACAATCCCTGTTCTCTTGATCTCCGCATAGGCTGATAACGCATGTGACAAATCAACCTGATAGGTACAGCACCATCAAGCAGGATTCTCCGATTTTGACACACGCTGATATGCTTGTTCGGTTGCGGCTAAAGCCTTTTTATATTCCGTGTTTGCTGGTGATAGTAAAGAATTGTAGAAGGCTTGTGCTACCGGTTCTCGTATAGGAGATCGCTGCCCTTCACGAGGTTGCTCTTCTACGAATCTCTTAATGGCAACGACTATCTGCTTGTTCTGTAGTAAGTTCTGTTCAGCTTGTTCTAGTGTCTTAAGTTCAGAATGTAATCTCTCAAGTTGACTCTCGTTAAGGGTATGCAATTTGTCAAAGTTTGTTAAGCCAGATCTGGGATATAGGTTTCTTTCCCCCTCTTTCCAAAGGCTCTTTCTGGGTGATTTTGGCTGTAAGATTGCAGCATCAGAGATTGTTTGTCCTAGCAATAGCTCTTGTACTTCTTCGGGTTTCTTCCAACCTCTCCCGGGGAAGCCTTTATTTTTCCATCGTTGTATATCTTTCTTTATTTGCTCCATATCTCTTTCCAGCTGTTTAATTTCTGATTGCCTATATTCTTCAGGACAATCTTCACTATCTATCCATTTTAAACGTATTACATTGCGTTCTTTAATAGGCTTT
>DASYAN010000285.1:0-12264 GCA_036501345.1 Ktedonobacteraceae bacterium | reverse complement strand
ATTGCTAACAGGTAGGTGCCCGATTTACCGTGCGCCCTTTGGGTATCGCGCCCGTGGGTGGGGCGGCTCCAGGCCCAAGGAGGAAACAGTGTCAAAATTTATCTTCGTAACCGGTGGTGTGACATCGTCGATAGGCAAGGGGATTAGCGTTGCCTCTCTTGGGCGTCTCCTTAAGAATCGCGGAGTCTCCATCTCGCTTATGAAGTTAGACCCCTATATTAATGTCGATCCCGGTACAATGTCCCCCTACCAGCATGGCGAGGTTTTTGTAACAGATGATGGTGCAGAGACCGACCTAGATCTGGGTCACTACGAGCGCTTCACTGATGAGCCATCTTACCAAGCCAATAATGTGACGACCGGACAGGTATATGCTTCCGTCATTGCGAAAGAGAGGCGTGGTGAGTATCTTGGGGGTACGATTCAGGTTATTCCACATATTACCAATGAGATTAAAGATCGTATTCGAGCTGTAGCAAAGCGCTCTGATGCTGATGTGATCATTGTGGAAGTTGGCGGCACGGTGGGGGATATCGAGGGCGAGCCATTTTTAGAAGCTATTCGTCAGATGCGCAAAGACGTCGGGCGGAGCGAAGTGCTCTATATCCATGTCACACTTCTACCTTATCTTGGTACTACAAAAGAATTGAAGACGAAGCCAACGCAACACAGCGTCAAAGAGCTGCTACGTGTTGGTATCCAGCCCGATGTGATTCTGTGCCGCTCAGATTATCCTGTTAGCCAGGAACTGCGCGAAAAAATTGCACTGTTCTGTAACATTGAGTCCAAAGCTGTCATTCCAATGCCTAATGCTGAGACCATCTACGAGGTTCCTTTAATTCTAGAAGAGAGCGGGCTCGGTGAGTTTTTGATCGAGGAACTGCGCTTGAAACGGCAAGTGCCAGATATGACTGAATGGCAGGCCCTGGTTACCAAGATTAAACACCCCAGACCAGAGATGACAATTGGTCTGGTCGGTAAGTATGTTGATTTGCATGATGCCTATATCTCGGTTACTGAAGCACTCCAGCATGCTGGCTGGTACCACGATGTCGATATCCGTGTCAAATGGATTAATTCAGAGGCTTTGGAGCAAATGGGGGAAAGTTATGCCGAAGCACTGGAGGATGTCGCAGGGATTGTTGTACCTGGTGGCTTTGGCCATCGCGGCGTTGAGGGCAAGATCAAAGCTGCTAGCTTTGCGAGGCGCAACAAGATTCCTTATCTGGGACTATGTCTGGGCATGCAAGTTATGGTTATCGAGTTCGCCCGCAATGTTTTGGGACTGACCAATGCCAATAGCAGCGAACTAGATGACCACAATCCGCATCCGGTTATCAACCTTATGCGTACACAAAGAACTGTCTCGGATAAAGGCGGAACGATGCGCCTGGGAAACTGGGTCTGTTGTTTGACTCCCGGAACAAAAACGTATCAAGCTTATAACGAGCCGATTGTCTTTGAACGCCATCGTCATCGCTATGAGTTTAATAATGAGTACCGTAAACGTATGGAGTCGAACGGGCTAATTGTTAGTGGTCGCTCAGCCGATAATACGCTGGTAGAGATCGTGGAACTGGCCGATCATCCATGGTTCGTCGCTTCACAGTTTCATCCTGAGTTCAAGAGCCGTCCCAATCGCCCACATCCTCTTTTCCGCGATTTCATTGGGGCCAGCGTACGGCATGTACAAATACCTACTAAGAACCTGGAAGAAGCTGCAGATTTTCAGTTAAATCCTGGCTTGGGGGTAGAGCCAAGCACAATATTACCAGACTCTCTGATCGAGAAGTAACTACTTAGGACGCAATAAATTGCCAAACGAGCGTGATACGTCACATTGACCAAGAACCTGAGTAGGTACGATTGAGAAGTAAAAGAGATGCTATATTTGAGCCAACTGCTCGGTGCGCCAGTTACAGATCAGCACGACGTGCACTTGGGTAAAATCACCGATGTCTTGATGTTAGCGAGCCAGGTAGGACGCAATGAGACAACCTACCCGACTGTGATTATAGTGGAAAGTGAAGAGGATCAGCAATGGCGAGTTCCTTACTCTGCTATCGAAAAGCATGGTCGTACATGGCGCTTACGTTCCCCATCGGAACAGTTTACGGTCCCTCCTCAATCATCATTGCCCGACTCCTTACAGGAGGAAGTGAGCCTCGTTCGCGAAGTTCTTGATAAACAAGTCATCGATCTGGAGCACAAAAAAGCCGTACGTGTTAACGATGTCTCCTTTGATAATGACTGGCATATCCTGGGCATTGATAACAGCACACTTGGACTGCTACGCCGCCTGATACCATCTCGCCTGCTGGGTACAAAGCCGAAGCCAGTGTCCTCAAGCTTAATTCCTTGGAATCAGGTGGAGCTGATCGGCTCACAGCATCTCACTGACAGAGAGCTAACAAACCAGACACAAATACAGCTCATTGCTACGATGCGAACTCCCAGTGGACATCTTGCGGAATTACATCCAGCTGATATTGCCACGATCATCCATCAGCTTACAGCGGAGCAAGGGGCACGAGTAATCGAGCGCCTTGATGACGAGACAGCTGCCGATACTATGGAGGAAGTCGACACCGAACGTCAGATTCTGATCCTCGAAAACATTCAGCCTGAGCGAGCTGCAGCAATTCTTCAGGCAATGGGGCCGGATGAAGCTGCAGATCTGCTGGCCCGAATGCCTGAAGAACAGAAGCAACAATTTTTGCGACAGATGGCTCCTGAGGATTCGGAGGATGTGCAGGAATTGCTAGAATATGAGGCGGATACCGCAGGAGGGTTGATGACCACAGATTATATTGTGCTCAACCAGACTCGCACTGTCCAGGAAGCACTTGCAGCTATTCGTACCAATATTCAAGAGAACGATGTGCGTATCGCCTATATCTACTGTGTTGCCGACGAAACAGAGGATGAATGCCGTCCTCTCGGTGTCGTCACGCTGTGGGACCTACTTGCCGTGTCTCCTTCAGAGGTAGAGCAGTCCTCACAAACCCTCCAGGACTTAATGGAAACTGACCTCATTACAGTACAGCCCGATACCGATCCACGAACAGTGGTAGAAATTATGGCCAAGTATAATCTGCTGGCCGTCCCCGTAGTGAGTACAGAGGGTATCCTTGAAGGCGTTGTTACAGTTGATGATGCCCTCGATGTACTCCTCCCTCACGATCGTAGACGCAAACCCAGACGTATGTATTAATGAATTGGGTACAGGTGATATGGCAACGGAAGAACAACGAATCGGTTGATAGATACACGAATCACATTTATTGATCAGTTTTACTTTGTTTAAAAATAGACGATAATTCTGAGAGTATCATAGTAGGATGTCATTTCACTGAGTTGCAAATGGGATACGCGAGGCAAATTGTCTCACTTTAGAAATGGAATGTTGTAATTGAAACAGGACATTGCATAGAAAAACATGGATGTATGAAAGGTAATACTCATCCATGCCGGAACAACCGAAAAACCAATGTTCTAGCCAGTACCAGATCTTTTTCTCCCTCTCTTATATACATGAGATCTTTTCAGCAATCCTCCTCTCATTGATACTCATCGTCAGTCCAGTAAATACAAGCATGTATTCATCTTCTACACATAATACAGACGCATTCACACAATCAATAGCTAAAACCACACCTGCCTGGGTTTTAATGGATGATACTGGAATTTATGCTACTCCTGTCAGCTTTCCGGCTATTGCACGTGTAAGTCAACATACTCCCGTCTTCTTGACGGGCTACTGGCAGATAGTGAATAAAACGAATTGGGTACAGGTGATGTGGCATACAGGCACTCAATCGCATACGGGATGGATACAAGCCAATTCGCTAACGAAACAAAGTTTTTCTGGTATTTCATCGGCTTCAATTGGTATGCTCTCAGCCAGACTTCAGGGCTATCTTACGAGTTTAGGCTCATCTGTAGGAGTTGCAGTCTATATTCCCAGCACAAATCAATATTACCTCTATAATGCCAGTCAAGAATTTCCCACGGCAAGCTCAATAAAAATTCCTATTATGCTCACACTATTATATCAAGTAGAGCAGCAAAAGCGATCTCTCCTAGATAATGAAGCACAACTGCTGCAAGCCATGATTGAGAGTAGTGATAACGATGCAGCTGAGTCTCTGTATCAAGAGATTGGTGCGGCTGCTGGGATGAATAGCTTTCTTAGCAGCCACGGACTTTCTGGAATAGTACCTGATCCCAATACCTGGGGTACAAGCACTGCATCTCCGCAAGCAATGGTACATTTGCTCGCAACACTTTCCGCTGGGGAGCTTCTCTCGATGAAAGGGACATCCTATGCTCTCTCGCTTATGCAAAACATCGCACCCGACCAGCGATTTGGCATTGGGGATACCGCTCCACAGGGTGCAATCGTCTCGATTAAGGATGGTTGGCTCGCCCTGGATCAAGGATGGGCAGTCAATTCTTCAGGCATTGTACAGGCTGCGGGAATAACCTATATAGTCTCAGTCTATACAACAGGGCAACCCTCACAAGAGACTGGTATGCAACTTATGAATACAACCTGCCAACAGATCGCCACAGCATTAATCTAGCTACTGGCCGCTAATCACATCTCTCCACAAAGCCAAAGATGTACTAGGACCTCCTTAGAGAAAGGACACAATCCCACTCGGCGGTGTTATACTAACGCGAGGATGGGGATAGTGCAAGGCAAGGGAAAGTTGTCTATATATAGTCGATAGGAGTTATCTGCTTATGATACGGTTGCAAGGACAGGCGACCAGCGAAAGTTTTACTAAACCACAGATGAAAGCGCGACGTTACTCAGCGGAGCGTCGACTACGCCGCATTGCAGGCTGGTTCATGCTCTGCTTCCTCTTTCAAGGCCAACTTGGTGCAACCTGGGATCGAGAGTGGCATGCCTATGTGGGCCGAGATTGGTTCTGGATTCCACCACATGATCTGATCTACTCTTGCGTAACTGGAACTGGACTCATTGCTTTAGGCATCGTGATCACAGAGACTATACGTTATCGACGGGGCACTCCAGGAGTAAATGACACCTCGACTGTACCCATCTTTCGCGTCTTTCATGCTCCCCTAGGCTTTGTAGTTGCTGGCTTCGGTGCTCTCTGCGCTTTGGTTGCTGCCCCTCTAGACAATTACTGGCACGAGTTGTACGGCATCGATATTGCTCTCTGGGCTCCTTTTCATATGATGGGAGTAACAGGAGCTTTTATCGGCTCACTAGGCATAGTCTACATCTTCGCCTCAGAGATAGCGATCGACCGCCATGAGGGAATACAGCCTCGCACGTTTCTAGGCTTCTCCTTCCTCGAATGGGGAGCATTAATGACCATTGCCGGCCTACTTAATCTGACCTTGATAGGGTTCTTACAATTCCCGATCATTTTTCTTGGTCTCCTGCAAATTCCAACTTACTTTCTCCCGGCAGTTGCATGCGGTGCTTTCTGCTTAGTTAGCTCTGTGTTGCTTACCTCCAAACCAGGATCTGCAACTCTCATGGTCATACTCTTATTCGTCTTTACTATTGCTACATCACTATTTGTTCCCTGGGCAATTCACACGGCCGTTGAACAGCAAGGCTTGCATTACCGCACCATGGGGCCTATCCCTGACTTTCAATGGAATGATGCTCTTTTACCTCTTGCTTTTACTATCTCTGCATTCATCATGGATGGCATTGTTCTTTGGCGTATACGCCATGGCAAGCCACTAAATGGTAAGAGAGGCATCAAGAGTACAATTGGCCTGCTCCTTACAGTTCCAGAGCTCATCATTGCCCCATGCGTTATCATGTGGAATCTGAATCTGGTACAAGCCTTTCTTGATGAGCCAGGAGTGACCATCCCACTTGATTTGAAACTGCAAGCAACTCTTCTTGCTGTACCAATAGTGCTGTTCGCCGGGCTACTTGGCGCAGTGTGGGGGACCTACTTTGGTGATATTTGGCGTTTGAGCAGAGTTTAAAAATTTTTACGACATTAAGCGAAAGGGATGCAGTGATGCGCAAATTTCTGGTCGCTAGGGCTTTTTTTGCTCTAATTTCCCTCTTTTTTCTGATGCTACCATTCCAAGTTGTCTGGGCAGCAGCAAAGCCTGCATCTAGCGAGACAGTTATGGCAGGTCCTTACATTATTGATATAGATCTTTCCCAGAATCCGCCTGTCACTGATCAACCATTTGAGGTGATAGTTGTTCCCCATGATTATTCGCCCCAGCTCTCAGGTCAGGTCATAGCAAAACCAGGTTTGGGCACTGATGCAGTGAACCTCTATACTCCCTTAAAACCTGCAGTTGGGCAACATAGCACCTTAGAAGGTTCACTGCATGTTCCAGTGCAAGGTGCATGGGAAATCGTAGTCCAACTAAACGGACCGCAAGGCCATGGCAGCGGAAGTATTACCATCACGGCAGCAGCACTTGGTGCCATCCCCGTCTGGCTCGGCTGGCTGATTGGTACCATACCCGCTATGGGATTCATTTGGTGGCTCTGGCATCAGCGTCGTTATCGGCGAACTCTCGTTGCTGTCGAAAGCACTCAATGACTTTCTTGATTTCCTTTGCTCATTGGCAGATAGACTGCATATTCTGCAAGATACAAGCGGAGATACTGTGCCCCGAAACGCTGTGTGAAAGCTTTGTCCTGGGAAATGCCAGTACCATTCTCGGTATCAAAGACATAGACAGAGTGAGGGTCCTGTTTCACAATTTGAGCATAAGGTTCATAGCAATTTTGTCCTGGACCCAAGTCTGCCTCAAGAACGCTGCAGATGATGCGTTCATTGCTCAGAAAGATAAGGCGATCGCAGGTCCAGTAATCCGAGTAGATGTGCGGAGCATGGAGACGAAGTAAACCATCTATTAATGTGTCTTGTCGTTGATAGAGCCTTTGTGCACCAGAAATTTGATGAAAGGGGTTGCTAGTTCCTAAGATCAAAATCAGACTAATCAAACCTAAGGCATGCGTCAAAAGTGGGCGATTTTGCTTGACAGTGTTGACCTTGCACAAGTACAAAACTGTCAAGTGGATCTGACGCATGCCTAAGAAACTAATTTTGACAATATTTACCATCAAAGGGACCCGACTTACCATGTGCCCTTTGGGTATCGTGCTCGCAACCTGTCCTAGAGAAAACCTGGGCCAGAGAAATGCAACAATTGCCGGAGTGGCCACTAGTAGCCCAGCCAGGTAGCGCGAGGAGGTGACTGGAACAACGGCAGGTGCAGGGCTAGTCGCATAGGAAAGCACGGTCAGGCCTACACTCGCTAGCAACATCAGTCGGCCAGTGCAACGCGCAAGATGCTCTTTTTCGGCAGCAGACCCCGAGATAGAGAAGGTTTGACGCTGTCGCTGCAGATCTCTGACAGCAGTAAACAAAGCTAGAGTCCACACGATGATGACGCCCAAACCCCAACATGCTTGAAATCCCGTGCATGATAGCGAGAGTTGATGAACCCATTGGCTCGGTTCAGCAGATATTGGACAGAGGGAATTAGTACCAGTTGCCATAGGGATGCTAATCACGATCGTTCCCTCTAACCTAGATAACAATAACGATAGACCCAGATTTTGCCCCGCCAGCGAAGCTCCACCTGAACTGTGAAGATTCCAAAGCGTCACTAGCGAATTTTCTAGGGGATATTGGATATTAAAGAGAAGAAGGGGAAATGCACCGATCACAAAGCCAAGCAGCCCGAAGAGACTGGCTCGGGTGCGCAATTCGCTGCGGCAGAAGAGAAGAAGCAAAAGCAAGGAAGTACAGACAAAGGGCAGGACCAGCATATTGCTCCAGAGACCCAAACCGATCACACCACCCAGACATCCATAAGCGACAAGACGTTTCCGCCGTGTTCCCTCTGAGGGTTGCTGTTGCGAACCTATGCTTGAATCAACAGAGAATGCTAGCCAGCATGACAACCCGAGCAATAGTGTTGCAAAAAGCAGTACTTCGAGAGAGCCGATTGCCATAAGTTGTATAGTGAGTGTGTTGCTAGATCCCCAACACAAGAAGAAGACGGTAGCGAGAGCAACACCTTTGCTGTAAAGCAGACGAGCCAGCAAATAGAGCGCTAGCAAGAACCCAGCATATATGACCACAAGACCTAGGCGTAGGGCGAAAAGAGATGGACCAAAGAGCTAGAAGAAGAAAGCACCAAGATAGGCTTCAATAGTGCCCAGGTAATTTTGTCCATAGAAAAAGATGGGCCGTTCGCCCCGAGTGAGAATGTGCAGAGCATTGAGCCCCATGGTTGCTTCATCACTATTGATCCCAGGCCATCCGCTACTAATTAAAACCACTCTCAGAAGCATTGCTCCGACTATAAGGAGCAGAAGACCAAGTCCATGGGAACCAATCTTCCTATACTTGCTATTCCAAGCTAACATTGATCATATCCTTGCTCTTCAAAATAAAGGGAGGAGCACAACGAATTGCGAATTGGATCACCCGACGATTTATCGCATCCTCCGAAGGATACAATACCAGACTCTTTATTCGAAGCGGCATCAGCGAGAGTAATTGCCACCAATGGTACTAAATAGTGATGGTTAGCCATTCCCGGTTATGAGCACGAAACGCATCAGATATCTATATTGATAATGTTCAGGTAGGACCATTGCTCACTGGCAGATAGATTGCGAATCCCGCAAGGTTGAAGCGATGATACGATGCCGCGAAGTGCTGTGTAAAAGTCCAGTTCAGTGAAATGCCATCTACGACAGCCTGATCCTGGAAATCGCCAGGACCACTATCCACCTCAAAGACATAGGCAGGGTGGCGATCCCGTGCCACAATTTGCTCGTAGGGTTGATAGCGATTTTGTCCTAGGCTCAAGTCTGTATTGAGGACACTACAGATGATGCGTTCATCGCTGAGAAAGATAAGACGATTGCAGGTCCAGTAATCAGAGTAGATATGCGGAGCATGGTGGTGAAGTAAACTATTTATTAATGTGTTCTGACGTTGCATGTTTTTTTGTGTATCAGGAATACTCCGAAAGGTGCTGACAGTTCCACAGAGCAATATAAAAACAATGAAGCAAAAAAGGAATATTTTTATAATATCTTTAATATAACATTTTACAATTGAATGAGGCAATGTAGAGCCTGCTTGAGAACGCTTGAGCCAGAAGTATACAACGAGTGCAGAAGTTACCACCAGCGGCTCCATCAAGTAAAATCCGGCTTTGACGGGAAGGATTGTTGCAGAAATCTGACGAAAGGTATTGATCATTTCAAGAATTAATGCTGCACCAACAAAACAAAAGATGCATAATGCTATAATAGTAGCAATTTTTCCAATCGTCCATACAGTTACCAAGCGGGTCAATGCCGCCTTACTGAGCGTACGTCCAGGCCAGAGAAATGCGATGATTGCAGGAGTTGCCACTGGGAGCCCAACCAAGTAGCGTGCAGTGCTGGCCGGATAAAGTGCTGCATTAGGACTAGTCGCGTAGGAGAGCGCAGTCAGGCCTACACTCGCTAGCAACATGAATCGACAGGTACAACGAACCAAATGCTCTTTTTCAGCAGGAGAGCCTGAAGTAGAAAGGACTTGACGCTGCTTTAGCAGTTCTTTAATGACAGCAGATATTGCCAGAGCCCATAGGATGACGACACCCACGCCCCAGTTTGCTTGAAATCCCATGCATGATAAGGAGAGTTGATGAATCCACGGGTTTGGTTCAGATATCGGACAAAGGGGATTAGCGCCAGTTGCTGTGGGAATGGTAATCAGAATCGCTCCCAGAATGCATGTTCCGAGGTTTTCGCCTGATGGCAACTGCAAACCTCCTGCTCGATACAGATGCCAAAGCACCAGTAGTGAATTATCCTGGAAATGCTGAATATTGAAGAGAAGGAGAGGAAATGCGCCGATCACAAAGCCCAGAACTCCGAAGAGGATGGCTCGAGTACGTAATTCGCGGTGGCAGAACAGGAGAAGCAAGAACAAAGAGGTGCAAACAAAAGGCAGGACCAACAGGTGGATCCAGATGCCCAAACCGATCACTCCTCCGAGACATCCATAGGCGAGATGGCGTTTTCGCCGTGTCCCCTCTGGGAATAACCCTTGCGGGTTCATGTCTGAATGGAAAGAGAGCACAAGCCAGCTTGCCAGCAAGAGCGATAGTATTCCAAAAAGCGGTGTCTCGACATACCCTCCTTGCGCCATAAGTTGTCCAAAGAGTGTATCACTAGATCCCCAGCACAAGTAGAAAAGGGCTGCAAGTGCGACTCCTTTACTATAAAGCAGACGAGCCAACAAGTAAAGTGCGATCAGGAACCCGGTATACATGAGCATAACACCCAGACGTAGGGCCAAGAGAGATGGGCCAAAGAGCCAAAAGAAGCAAGCACCCAGATAGGCTTCGATAGTGCCCATATAGTTTTGTCCATACATAAAAATGGGCCGTTCGCCCAGAGTGAGAATATGCAGAGCTTGGAGCCCCCAGATTCCTTCATCACTATTGGTCAAGGGCCATCCATTACTGATCAAGATCAGCCTAAGCGTCACAGCCACGGTTATGAGCAACAAAACACCGAGTCCATAGGGACCGATCTTTGTATACTTGCTGCTCCTCAAGAACATGATCATATTTCACTATCTTTGCAGTTTTCTCGATTGAGACGCAGTAACCTCGTGCTAAGGAAAATATAGCAGAATCCTCAATGCTTTTTGAGAGGGAAACAGGGACAATTATCACAAATGTGTGTTGACGGCTCGGGTCCCTATTACTAGTTGAGACTAACATTGGTAGGACATCTATGTGACAAATTTCGCGTTTCGAGATTGTGCAAGTTGTCAGGTGCTTGTCAGTTCCCAGACAGGTCCTTTGCTGCTATACTCGACCTTGGCGGTTCATGGTGACAGTTTGAATGATGCAAAAGTCACTGAGAACTTTCTTGAATACACGCGATTGTTTACTCAGGGAACCGTCAAACAGAAAATGCCTGTTGAAAGAGGAATAGGTATGCAAAAAATATTTGGTCAGTACAATCTCACGACAGAATTGGCAAAAAAGCATTCGCATTCGACCTACCTAGCATCTACAACCACTGAACCTGAACGTCAGGTAGTCATCACTGTGTTCGCTTCGTCGCTTTTCCGCTTCCCCCATGAGCGTGAGAACCTGCTCAAGAAGGCCCAACGCATCAAAGAGCTTGAGCATCCGCATCTGGCACCAATCCTGGATATGGGGATAGAGCAAGAGCAACCCTTTGTCGTACGGGAATATCGGCCCAATGGTTCTTTACGCAACAGCCTGAAGAAGCTCTCCTCTGGGCGTCTGGAACTAGGGGAGGCTCTCACCATCGTGTCACAAGTTGGGCAAGCTCTGGTTTATGCCCATGAACGCAACATCATTCATGGCAACATCATTCATGGCAACATCAAACCGGAAAATATTCTCTTGGAGGCCGATGGTCAAATTGTATTGACAGATTTCTCTCTTGTTGAGAGGAAGGATGCCATCATCCGTGACCAGACCTCACAAGAGTATGCTTTCTGTTATCTAGCTCCAGAGCAATTTTCTGGCACCTGTGACACACGCAGTGATCAATATGCTCTGGGCTGCTTGGCCTATGAGCTAATTACCGGACAAGTTCCATTTGCCGCTCAGAGTCTTTCTTCCATGATGGGACACCAGAGCAACGGGCTGCCTGCCCCACTCTCCCAGAGTGTAGCTGATCTACCTGCCTCCCTTGAAGTAGCTGTACTCAAAACCCTGGCGAATGATCCTGATGAGCGCTTTTTTGACTTCTCACTATTTCTAGAAGTGCTTCAATCCGTTTTGTCACCTCCACCTGCTTTCCCTCTTTTACGCTCAATCTATGCTGGTAAGCACAAGTCTATATCTCATCCTATACCATCAGCCAAAGCAGAAAATATTTCATCCCCCATCCGCAAGCGTGCCACCAAGCGTGTAGCATCTCAGTCATCTAAATCGTCTGGTGCTCCCTCTAGAGCTGAGTCTGAGAGAATAGAATCGGCCAAGGCTCAAGCCCTCATCGATGCCAGCATACCCTTGCAAAGGAAAACAACTTCTGCGACCGCATCGCCCATAACCGCTCTGCAGTCTCAGCTACAGACTTCCTCCCTTTCACAGGATACAAATCCTCTTAATGTAGAAAATGTTAGCCTACCTCATCCACTCAAGGGGCAAACACCTAGCGAGTCTTCTGCTCTAATGCTTGAGACAATACCACAAGCGGAAATTCTCACAGTTGAATCGGCTATAGTTATACCA
>DASYAN010000284.1:0-7250 GCA_036501345.1 Ktedonobacteraceae bacterium | reverse complement strand
CGTGGAAAGACTTCTCGCCCTTCTCGCCCGCGATCACCATTCGCTCGTTTGCAACCGCTGGAGGTCGCATGATGCTTGCACGTCCTTACAAGGGTTTCCTGACATGCTTACAAAATTTCCCAGCAGAGTCATGAATTGGGCCCCTACACTCGGGCAATAAATTGCTTTTTTCATGCAACACCGCTTTCTTTTTCCTCGATCGCTCTCACTGGCTCGGAAAGAGGGCTATTCCTCTCAGAAGGCACAAAAATATATACTTGATATCTCAGGTATATACGGCAATTTATTGCCTGAGTGTAGGGACCCGATTTATCGCGTCCGTGGGGCGGGGAGGGGCCATTGACCGTGGATACCTCCATGCAACAATCCTTCGCACACCCGGGCGAGAAAATATCGAAACAGTCTGCCATCGTACTTCGCTCCTCTGATCGAAAAAGATACGACAGCATTGCACGAGCGGGCCATGCGAATGCATCTGAGCCAGGGATCCGTTGGTTAAAGATGTGTGATTCTGGTATGATTAGCATGGAATGCTCCTTGCAGAAGGCAATCAGAAGGTGAGTGTGTGGGCTACCAGCGGACGCGATCATCGGGTTCATTGTACAATGGAGATATAGCATGCAGAATTATTCAGAAGTAGATATTATTCGCTCAACGCGCATTGGGATTATTGGTGGTGGTCAGCTTGGTCTAATGATCAGTGAGGCCGCATGTGTGATGGGTTATGCAGCCGTTACTGTGCTGGACCCGACGCCTGAATGTCCAGCTTCGGTTGTGGCAGATCAAATCCTCGGCAGCCTGAAAGATCCAGCAGCTCTGCGTCAATTGGCGCAACGTGCCGATATCCTGACCTATGAAATCGAACATATTAATACCCAGGCCTTGCAAGCGTTGCAGCAGGAGAGTGTGAAGATATATCCATCGCCGCAACTGCTGGCAATTATTCAGAATAAGTATGAGCAAAAAGCCTTTTTATCTCGCCATGGTATTCCTGTTGCACCTTTTATGTCCATCGATTCTCCAGCCGATATTGAGCAAGCGGTGCAAGCCTGGGGCTATCCACTGGTGCTGAAAGCCAAAAAAGATGCCTATGATGGTCGTGGCAACGCTCGTATCAACAAGCATGAGGATATTGTTGCGGCACTGGAGAAGCTGGGTGAGCGTGAGCTATACGTTGAGCAATGTCTGGATCTGGACAAAGAATTAGGCCTGATGATTGCTCGCAATGAGCGTAGTGAGAGTGCTACGCATCCTGTCGTTGAGATGATCCACACGCGCGATATATGCGAGACCGTACTTGCTCCAGCTCCTATTGCCGCTTCATTACTCATCGAAGCTCAAGAAATTGCTCGCCAAGCCATTGATGCCTTGCGTGGTATAGGGATCTTTGGTGTAGAATTCTTCCTGGATAAAGCGGGTAAAATCTGGCTCAATGAGATTGCTCCACGCCCACATAATCTGGGGCATTATACAATCGAGGCATGCCGAACATCCCAGTTCACACAGCACCTGCGAGCCGTTACCAACCTTCCACTGACATCAACTGACATGCTCTATCCCGCCTCCGTCATGGAAAATATCCTGGGTACACGCAATGGTCCCGCTAATCCCCATTGGCACACAGATTATGACCATGCACACATATTTGTTCACCTCTACGGCAAGCGCGAAACCAAGATCGATCGCAAAATGGGTCATATCACCGCTATTGGCGATAACCTAGAACAGGTCTATAAGCAGGCAAAGGAAGCAAGAGCAAATTTATTGATCTGAATTCGGGCAAAACTGTTCGCAGGCATCCAACTTTTGTGGAGTACTTGTATCTTTTCTGTTCATAGATACAAGCTAATCCAAATGGATGCCCGTTTTGCTAGTCTGATAGGACCTTTCTCCATCACTTCCTGTGGCTGTACTGAGGGCGTTTCGTAACTCTCAAGAAGCTCTACTGCTTGAGTTCTCTTCTCGACTCAGTATAGCAAATGCAAGAGAGCTTTTCCAGGGGAAAAGAGGGGCAACTTTAGCAGCAAAAGGAGCCACTTCAGCTCAGAACGGCTCTGGTTATCTGGGTTACGAAACGCCCTCGCTGTACTGTTTTGGTCCAAAGGTAATCTCTATATCTGGATATCCAGCCTCATCTGCATGCACTTGTTCTATCTTGGTAATTCTCAAATCGGAAAATTTCTCGTACTGATTTACCAAAAAGATTGATCTATAGCCTAAATGCGTTGCTAACATAGCAATATATGCTGGATACGTTTTATGATCAGGGTCAGATATGAATGTTTTAGTTTCATACAATCTCTTAGCTAGAGCATTCGTAGTAATTGTCTCATAATTCAGTATACACCCATATATCATCTTCTTGGGTTTGAATGTGTCTATTTTTGTTGCTATATCATCCTCCTTAAGAGGTTAGTCTAAGTATCTAGATGCCCGCTCTCAACTTTGCAAAGCGGTACTCTTGCTACTCAGGATTGCAATAGTGAGCTTTTTTCTCAGGAGGGCATTTCCTGACTGAAAAGTCCTTCCATAACTGTCCGTCTCTGCCAAAGATACCAGGGAAGACCGGCTTTTTCAAGGGAAAAAGCGGACAGTTGGCAAAAAAAGCGGTAGGGACCCGCTTATGATCTTTGACGTTTTGATCCAGCAACTTTTAAACAGGACAGTGATAGCATCCTGAGCCTGCTTTTGTCGTCAGAATCATTTATCGCGTCCGCAGGGATGGGGCAGGCGCATAAAAATTGGCAGCAGAGTCATTGATGATTGTCACGTGGGTTTACTTTTTGTATTCACATGGGTATACTTAAGTTGAAGATTGCATGGAGGCAAATACACATTGAGACACAACAGATGGGGAGGAAAGGGAAATCAGGCTAAATATTGGGTAGTTTTCGAGCAAAGAGCCACCTTCGTATTCCCCGCCAAGCGCCATCATTGATTACACAGCAGAATGCGAATAAAATGAGGTATCCATGCGAGCCGTTGACGATAGCAGTCCTAAGTATGCTGCCGTTCTGCGTACTCTGCACATCTGGAAACAACTGCCAGAAAGCGATGCAGCACGCATGATACATGATTATTTTCTCGTCACCAACGATTTCAGAGAAATGGAGGAGCAAGGGCTTCTGACCATGTCTTTTGTCGGAGATGAGTATACCCTGACTCCTACACTGTTAGGCCGCCTCTGGCTAGAGCAATATAATAATGGAGAATAAAATCATGGCACAAGAATTTGATGATGAAGTATTACCGTATACTACTATCGGGACCGACGATGCCAAAGGCATGATCGCAACTGGTGCGCATGTCATTGACGTACGCAGGCCAGAAGAGTGGGACCGTGGCCATATTGCTGAAGCTCGACTAGTAACGATTGATGGCATCTACGCATTCGGCTCGGCACTCAAAGATCTCAACCTGCCAGCGGACGAGGATGTGATTTTTGTCTGCGCATCTGGTCAGCGCAGTTCTGTTGCCTCCGAAATAGCCTTGTTGCTCGGTCTACACAAAGTATACAATCTTGCCAATGGTATGCATGGATGGATAAATCGTGGCTATCCCATTGAACGCTAGTCCAAGTCTATTTTCAAACGGAGGTATTGTATGCCCTTATTAGAAGGCAAAAAAGCTCTTATCTTTGGTGTTGCTAATCACCGCTCTATTGCCTGGGCAATCGCACAGGCACTGGCAGGCGAAGGGGCACAGCTCATTCTCACCTATCAGGAACGCATGGAGAAATATGTACGCGATCTGGCGGCGAAAATCCCTGGCACAGAAGCTATCCCTTGCGATGTCCAGGACGACGGCCAACTTGATACAGCATTTGCCAAAACTAGTGAGATCTTCGGCGGCGAACTCGACACTTTAATCCACTGTGTTGCCTTTGCTCCCGCCAGCGAATTAGAGAATCCCTTCGTGGAGACTACTCGGACTGGCTTTCATACCGCACTTGATATCAGCACCTACTCACTTATCGCCATGGCTAAACGTGCCAAACCCTTAATGCAAGCCAAGGGGGGTAGCATCCTTGCTCTTACCTACATGGCAAGCGAGCGTGTGATGCCCAAATACAACGTCATGGCAGTGGCAAAAGCTGGCCTCGAGTGCTCTGTACGCTACCTCGCTTACGAACTGGGTGAGCACGATATCCGCGTTAACGCAATATCAGCGGGCCCACTCAACACACTAGCCGCTCGTGGTATCTCGGGTTTCACAGGCTTCCGTGAACAGTCAGCTCATGCTGCACCGTTGCGTCGCAGTATCGAGCAGAGCGAAGTCGGGGATACAGCTCTCTTCCTCAGCAGCAATTTGGCGCGTGCCATCACGGGTGAAATCCTGTTTGTCGATGCTGGCTATAACATCATGGGCGCATAAAAGCCTCACCCCACGGACCTGATTTTACCATGTCCGTGGGCAGTTTATTGCCCGCCCCACATTTATACAGCTTGATTACACTTCGCCTTCGGGAGTGTTCAGAGACTCCGGCACATCGGTACCCTCGTAGAGTGCGGCGACTGGCAAATGCACATCAATGCTGACCAGTTCTACCTCGTCTCCTGGTCCATAGACATGGTACTCTGTCCAGCCCTGCGGGGTACGATGATACACTTCGACAAGTTGGTACCTAGTGGCGACAAGTACATACTCTTGGACGAGTGGGCACTCGCGATAGTAGCCAAACTTCACTCCTCTATCGTATGCCTCTCGGCTGTCTGAAAGTACCTCTATAATAACGCGGGGGGTCTTGATTTCGGTGATACGTCCGCGATCGTGTTTGTCACATGTTACCGTAGCATCAGGGTAGGTGTAGCGTGTGGGGGAGAGACGTGCGACAGCGTCGGAATTATAGGCCCGACATGGCCTCCCACGAAACAGACTATTGAGCAGAGCAACCACGTTAACTGCAACAAACGAATGGTCAAGGGTGCCGCCTGCCATGTCATAGATCTGACCATCAATGTACTCGTGCTTAATCTCGCTATGCTGTTCTAGTTCGCGCCACTCATCAACGGTCATAGAGTGTGATCGTGAAGGCTGGGCTACCATTATAGAGCCTCCTCTATTTTATATTCCCTATTCCACTGCAAGTACTCTTCTACTTACCTCTTCAAGAATACCATGCTATATGCATCGTGTCAATATGATAGAACTTGTGCCAAAGCTTGTCCTCTCAGTTAGGATTTGGGAAGGTTGCCACTAGCACTCACGAGACAGTGAGGTGAAGATAGACATCATGAGTGATCTGTTGTATCTACGTCGGTAGCGCTTGTCTGTGTCTGAAGAACCTGTACTGTTTCGCTTGCTTTATCAGTAGTAATATCAATCTTCAAGGAATAATTCGTTGGAAAGGCCGATAGGATTTCTTCAAGAGTTGTCAAGAGAGTCATATGTGGCTCTTGCTTGAGCAATACCTCTTCGAGCGGTGTTTGCCATTGATCGTGGGATTGCCGAGGCTTCTGCTGCTTTTTCATCGCATGCTGAATAGCAACTACTGCTGATATGGTCCAGGCTTGCGTCTCTTCAGGAATCCCTGTGCCGGAAATGCTCTAAGAGATCGTTTTTGTATGCATGACAATAATCGGCAATCAGACAAGCGTACAAAGGAGTGGCGTCAATAGTGCCATAATAGAGCACTTCAGTATCAGTGCCTCCCCATTGTTGAGAAAGAAAGTGTAGAATGCTTTGCGATGCTTCGGATATTTTCTGCCCATCGACGTAGAGGCTTCGGTACTCGTGGTGAATTTTTCCAGGTTCTTCTTCGCTTTGTTTGTTAACCGTTACGCCTTGGAGACGAGCTAAAGAGAGGATAACGCTGTGGGCTATTTGCGGGTATGCTTCAAGGAGATCCTCTGCAACCTCTAATGCATCCCTGCCAAAAAAAGCATCTTTGAAAAGAAGACTATCACTTGCGTAAACAGTTCCTGATGGCGAATAGATACGTTGCAAGTCACAAAGTGGACATGGTGGATGAATATGTGCTAAAGATAACATACTTTTCTCTTAACTCCACAATTACTGCTACTAGTATACCTAGTTGGAGCTATTTTGTCCAGTTTTGAGGTGCATTGTGAAAAGAAAAAAGCCTGCTCAGGTTGAGCAGGTTCTATTTTTTGTGCTCACAATGTTTCGTCTTCCCACTAGACTTTATGCCGATTCAGGAATGGGAAGCCAAGGAGCAAATCGAACTGGGAGATGTGGTTAGAGTTATATCACTCTCTTGATTTACTGGTCCCTGAGTACCTTTTTCACAGGAAGAAACAAATAGATATATATTAGCGTTATAATAGTGGATATCTCTCTCATAGCCATGTGGATGTGGCTGTAATAGGATAGGCAACGCGAAGAGAGCAGGAACGATGCTTTTGCAAAAAGATGAACAGACCCTCCTATGGCCGAAAGGCTTCTCATTTAGAAGGGCAGACCAATGTACTGCGTCGTTTTATTAGCTAGTTTTAATGCGTATTAAGGGAATGAACTCGCAAGCAGTAATACAATTTGCCAAAGAGCGTGGCGCAAGGACGGTGAACTTTAAGCTCGTCGATATACGAGGCACATGGCAACATTTTAGTACTCCAATCCGTGAGCTTGAGGGACTCGGCGTTCTGGTTGAGACGCAACATCACGAGGTCGGTGCCCCAGAACAAGCCGAGATCGATGTTCGCTTCAATACCTCGCTGCAAACCACAGACAATATGATGCTCTACAAATATGCCGTGAAGAACACTGCACGTAAGCATGGCAAGGCGGCCACATTTAGCCCTAAGTCAGTATTCGATGATAACGGCTCAGAGACGCATATTCATCAATGCCTGTGGAAAGGTGAGCATTCCCTGTTTTATGACCCTGAAGGCTATGCCAGTCTCTCTCAGATTGCCCGTTACTATGTTGGAGGTTTGCTGACCCATGCTCCTGCATCGCTTGCGCTTGTTGCTGCCACGACAAACAGCTATAAGCATCTCATGCCAGGATATGAAGCGCCTGTCAACCTTGTCTTTTCAAAGAGTAACCGTAGCGCTGCTGTACGTATTTCGCTCACTGAGAGCTCCGCTACAAATCATATTGAGTTCCGTCCTCCAGATCCAACTGCAAATCCATATCTTCTCTGCTCTGTTCTCACCATTCGCACAATCCAGAAAGGGGAAAAAGCCATTCTTGGTCCTATTTTAGCAGCAAGAATGGCAATTCAGGTGATATCGTAAGGTCTTGCAGTTGCTTGGTGCTTGGCAGTGAGCAAAAAGGATGAGAAACCG
>DASYAN010000283.1:0-13099 GCA_036501345.1 Ktedonobacteraceae bacterium | reverse complement strand
ACCAGTATGAGCATTCATCACTACTACCGCAGAGTCATGCAGATTGTGTGCCTCATCCGTTGGCGTCGAATCAGCAAACCAATGGAATTCTGGCTGTGTCAGGTGAAAGTCCACCGTTGATTCCACGTATTGTTCCAGATTGGCATCGATGGTCGTGCGGATATTGAAGCCTCCCGTTAGAAAAGGAACAATTCCTTGGTTGGGATTTCCATTACCTAGTACCGTCTCAACTTGCTGGATAATCCAATCCACAAAGTGGGCAGCACGTTTGATATGCTGATAGGGCGTAAATGTCATCTGTGCTGTTAATGCCTCGGCTTGTTGTGCTATCGTAGGGGTAACAGGTCCCAGGCCATCGACTGACATATTCTGCTTTATCATCTGCTGTAGTACATACTTTTGTCGATTCAAGGCATTCTGCAAAGTTGCACTACCACCAGCAGGATAATAGTTGACCGGATTCTGCGGCAAGCCTGCTAACAGCGATGCTCGTGCTAGGCCTAGTAGCGGATCATGTTTATTAGTCTGCTGGTTCATATCTAGCAGGGAAATGCCAGGCGTACACTTAAAGTTTTGGTTACACTGAGGCATGAGATTGAAATACTCTTCTACGGCAGCCTCAATTCCTTGATCCAAAGGGCCAAAACTGGCTACATTAAAGTACATTTCTAGTATGTTCTTCTTGGGATATTGCTGTGTCAAACCAATTGCCAATACAGCTTCGAGGGTCTTACGGTTGAGTGACACCTCTTTATTCCCAGTCAGATTTTTGACTACTTGTTGGGTGAGAGTACTGCCTCCACTCTGTACTGTGTCGTCGTGTTGCAAAAATGAAATACTTGCTCGAAGGATACCCTGCGGATCGACGCCGGAGTTGGTCCAGAAGGTGGGGTCTTCGGCTGCGATTACCGCATCTTGCATAACTTGTGGTATCTCATCGAAGGTTACGGGTGTACGTCGTCCACCTTGCTCTCCGTTATCGTAAGCATCATAGAGCAAGCTCATGTTCCGATCATAAATGCGTGTGGTTTGTGAGATCTGCTGGTGCTCTAGTTGTTGCACGCGAGGCAACTGGCTCTGGTAATAGGTATACCCATATGCTGTCCCTGAAGCACTGATGATTACAAGCAATAGTGTTAATACAATTAAAATACCAGTCCAGATCTGTTTAGCTATGGGCTGTGTAGACTTCAAACGTGCTCGTCGCTGACGCATGATCATCAAAGTACGCAAGGTACGCGAACGCTTCCATCGTTTTGTGTGGTCAGGCTGAGGAGTACTAACTCCCGATGCTGGAGCAGGGTAACGGTCAATATAAGGATCTGGTGGCTGCATCGCTTGGTCTGCTATGACAGCCATTTTGCCAGTCCAGTCGCGCACTACATCTATTGCCGCCATTTTGCCAGTCCAGTCACGCATCACCTGTATTGCGGCCATATTACCCGTCCAGCCACGCACTGTCTGTATCGTGTTGGCAACCAGATGATGTATCTGGCTTGACACATTACGTGGACGTTTCGGAATAATACCTGGGTGTTGAGGCGATGCAGGTCTCGCTGAGAGAGTCGGCGATGACTCTCCCATTGGAGCAGGGCCAATCCCAAGAGGTTGCTGATTCAATTGTTGGTCTTGTAGCTGGAGCTCCCCATGCTTATTTGTGATGCTCTCCATGCTCAAAGCTAGGTTATTCTCATCTTGTTGTAGCTTATTATTATTCATCGATACAGAACCTCTCGTTCCTGAGGAAGATTCCGTCTTCCTGCCTACCTAATGCGGGTATGCGTAACGTTTTTGCGAACAGATCCCTGCTAGCTTCCACTACGGACGTGATACCCAACGGGCACACCTAAATCAAATCCCTACACTTGGGCAACCATGTACCCTATAGGTATCAACGACCCATCCAGCAATTTATTGCCCGAGTGTAGGGGCCCAATTTCATTGCGCCCGTTGGTTCCCAATTTCATCATTGCGCCCGTCGGACGTAGGATTTAGTTGCCTCCACTGGGTTGGCCACCATTTTGGCTACCCCCATTATTATTGGGTGGGATTCCAGCCTGAAGTGGTTCCTCACCGTCAATTACCCAATCACAATTGCCACTGCCTAGCAGGCCATTAACACTAGAAGTACAGGCTTGATGCACTCCAGCAGGAGGCGTAAAGGTTAGTTGTTGACCAATGCCTAGTTCTTGACTGAATGTCGTAGGATTGTAGTTCTGCGGACACGGGGTGGTCCTATATGTTGGGGAAGGGCAAACTCCTTCCAGCGTTTCGGCAATGCTATGCCAGATCGGTGCCGCACCTACAATACCCAGTGTACCTGGGCTCATCGTCTCATTATTGGCATTACCAGACCAGACACCTACAACTGCATTGGGTGTATAGCCAATAGTCCAGGTATCTTTGGGACCATCAGTTGTGCCTGTTTTTGTTGCAACCGGATGCTGGCATGCATCATAACTCTCATATTGACAGGCTGAATCGATATCCCAAAACGAGAGGTCATGGTCATCAAAGAACTCGGCGTAACGATCTTTTTCGTCAATGAGCGCGGAAGTCATGAGATAGGCCACCTGTGGGGAAAACACCTGTATTACCGGCGGGTGAGTTGGATCGTAGTGATAGAGGTTGTGCCCATAGTTATCCCAGATATCCAGAATTCCCTGTGATGGTATACGTGCCCCACCATTGGCAAATGCCTGATAGGCATCTACCATCTGCAGAACGCTAGCATTTTCTGTACCCAGGGCCCAGGATATGCCGAGATTCTGCTCTTGGGTCAGTCCCAGGCGATGCACGGTCGTGAGTACATTTTCCGGCCCAGCGTATTCCATCGCTCTCACTGCACCAACGTTTTGTGATTGGGCAAGCGCTATCCTAACCGTGGCCTGTGCGTTTCCGCCATAGTGATTTGGGTCACCAGTTGAGCTATAGTCGGGGGGATGGTACATACTATCCTTCGTTGCTCCTGCCGATGCCCCGTTGGGAAAGTATGTTTGTGTATCAGGAACGATCATACCTGGATACCAGCCCATTTCGAAGGCTGTGCCATACACAAACGGTTTGAAGGTTGAACCAGGTGGCCGTCCCGCTGGTGTCCCATCTGCGTTGGGGGGGGGATCGGCCGCATTGTACTCACCTCCAACTGTGGGATCGGGATTGTTATAGTCGGCACTGCCATCCATCGCCAGAATCTCGCCATTATGGGAATCCATCACTACCACTGCTGCATCATTCAGATCGTGTGCTATATTTACTGGTGTACTATCCCCATAGTAATGGAATTCTGGTTGTGTCAGGTGAAAGTCCACTGTCGCTTCCACGTAGTTTTCCAGGTTCAAATCGACGGTGGTGCGGATATTGAAGCCCCCTGTGAGAAAAGGAATGATTCCCTGGTTTGGGTCTCCATTTCCTAGCACTGTCTCGGTCTGATGGATGATCCAGTCTACAAAGTGGGGAGCATTCTTAGCACTCTGATAGCGTGTAAACGTTGTGTTAGCCATCAGGTTTTCTGCTTTTTGAGCGATGTCTGGTGTGATAGGGCCCAGACCCTGGACTGACATATTCATCTGTATCATTTGATCTAGGACATATTGCTGACGGGCCAATGCTTGTTGCTTGCTCGCATCGCCACCGGCGGGATAATAGCCAACGGGGTTCTGCGGCAAGCCTGCCATTAGCGAGGCTCGTGCCAGTCCTAGCAATGGATCATGTTGATGGGTCTGCTGATTCAGATCCAACTCGGCAATGCCGGGAGTACACTTAAAGTTCTGGTCACACTGAGGCATGAGATGGAAATACTCTTCTACTGCAGACTCAATTCCAATATCCAAGGGACCAAAACCTGCCACGTTGAAGTACATCTCCATGATTTTCTGTTTGGAGTATTGTTGTGTCAAACCAATTGCCAACGCTGCTTCGGGAATCTTACGGTTGATAGTCTCTTGATTGTTCCCTGTCAGGTTTTTGATTACCTGCTGGGTAAGAGTACTACCGCCTCCTTGGATTGAGTTCTCATGCGCAAAATAGGAGAGGGCAGCACGGGTAATACCCTGCGGATCAACACCGGAGTTGGTCCAGAAGGTGTGGTCTTCGGCGGCGACCATTGCATCTTGCATTACCTGTGGTACTTCGCCATATGTCACAGGTGTACGGCGCCCTGTGCTATCATATGCATTATAGAGCAGATTCATGTTCCGGTCATAAATACGCGTGGTTTGTGTGATCGTGTTGAACGCAAGCTGCTGTACTTTGGGCAACTGGCTCTGGTAATATGCATAGCCGTAAGCACCTCCTGAGGAACTAAGAATCACTGCCAGTGCAGCACAAGCGATTGCAAGACTATACCAGAGGCGTCCAGCTTGAGGCCCCCAGCGCTCACGCCGCTTGCGCATCAGCATCATAATGCGCAGGGTCCGTGAACGCTTCCACGGCTCCGGTTGTTGCTGAACCACTGTTTCAGGCGTTGCCATCGCAGGAGGATGGGCACGCTCCATATAGGGAGCCGGTGGCTGCACACTATAGCCCGCCATCGCAGCCATTTTATTAGAGATTACAGAGATCTTCCCAGACCAGCCACGTATGGTCTGAAAAGTGTTGCCCAGCAAGCCAGCTGGTGGATACTGACTTCCATTGGCTATTTGAGGTTGCTGGCTTCTTTGTTGTGATAAAAGGCCTGAACGTGTTGGCCCAGCGGGCGCAGCAGGTTGCAAACCAGGAGCTGGCTGGTTGTTTTGCTGGACTGGCGGCAGTTGCTGGGATGGCAATCGACCATAACTGCTTAATAGACCTCCTGTCGCACGAGGAGGATTATTCTCTGAGCGGTGGTTGTTTCCTGGTTCTTGCTGCCAATTGCTACTCATAAATCTTGCCCTCTTGCCGACCTACGAAGCGTGTATTTTTGCATTTGCCAATCCTTAATCTATTACAGTATTTATATTTACAAATCAGCGGCTCGGAGATCCATAGGAAGGGAAGGAGTGCCGCTTTCTTTCTGATAGATATCCGCATTGTGACTCTTGTTGAGTCTGTCGACTATTATAACGAATACGGGTGACATACGCTAACATATATTACCCTTTGGGGGATATCGAGCATATTTACCTCTCACTGAGAGGACCGTTTTGTACTGTAATATCTTCCTAGCCATCGATTGTCCAATCAAGTCGGTCACCATCCGGGCCTGGGGGAAGACGTCTGTATACACCTGATGGGACAGGAAATGTATTCTGCGGGGCAAAATGCCAGTTCCGGCGATTGATTGGCGGACAGGCGATTTGGTCGGTCGCTGTGTTACACCAGCCCATCCCTGCAAATTCTATCACACTGTGCCATATAGGAGCAGCCCCTGTAATGCCAGTCACGTTCCTCATCGGCGAATTGTTGGCATTGCCCGCCCAGACCCCAACAACAACGTTCGGCGTATACCCAATCGTCAGGTTATCCACGTAATTATCAGTAGTGCCCGTCTTTGCTGCTACTTGGTAAGGACACGCGGGATTATAGGCACAGGAGGGATCGTGATCCGTAAATGAGAGATCATGATCTCCTGGAAACTCTAACCGACGAGCTGGTTCATCTATCAGCACGGAGGTCATAAGATAGGACACCTGTGGAGAGAGGACCTCTGTGGCAGGGGGATGTTGGGGATCATAGTGGTAGAGGTCATGTCCATAATTATCCCAGATATTCAGAATACCCTGTGGTGGTACACGCATACCAGCATTGGCAAAAACTTGGTAGGCTCCAACCATCTGTATCAATGGAACGTTTTGGGACCCCAGTCCCCAAGCGATACCGTTATTTTGCAATGTTGTAATACCCATACGCTTGGCCGTGACCAGTACGTTCTGTGGCCCAGCGTATTCCATTGCTTTGATTGCTGGTACATTATACGAATTGGCTATGGCTTCTCTGATAGTTGAGGGGGTATTGTGGTGATACTCGGGGTCACCAGTCCTACTATAGTCTGGGGGCGTGTACATGCTCTTTGCCAGTGTGGTCGCTGGACTGCCATTGGGAAAATAGGTTTTAAAGTCTGGCAGGACCATCCCTGGATACCAGCCCATTTGAAATGCGGTGGCGTAAACAATCGGTTTAAAACTTGAGCCTGGACCGCGCCCAGATGGGGTACCATCGATGCCCTGCGGTGGGTCCGCCACATTGTACTCACCGCCAATACTGGGATCTGTCGAGTCATAGTTAGCACTGCCATCCATGGCTAATATCTCGCCCGTCTTAGCATTCATCACAACCACAGCGGCATCGTTCACGTTATGTTCCGTATTTAATGGACCGTCGTCATTCGTGTACATCTGGAATTCTGGCTGCGTTAGATGGCGTTGTACGGCATGCTCTACATAATCTTCCAGATTGACATCGATGGTCGTGCGAATATTGAAGCCTCCTGTTATAAAGGGAATAACTCCCTGGTTGGGATCTCCATTGCCCAGGGCTGTTTCGAGTTTGTTGATAATCCAGTCTACGAAGTGCGGAGCGCGTTTGATTCTTTGGTAAGGTACAAATTGCATCTTTGCAGTCAAAATCTCGGCCTGTCGGGCTAGTGCCGGAGTAATACGACCCAGCCCTGCTACTAACATATGCAATGTGATCATTTGATTGAGCACATCGATCTGTCGTACCAGAGCACTTTGTTTGTGTGTTGCATCAATTGTCGGATTATCTGTTACTGGTTTCTGTGGCATACCAGCCAATAGCGAGGCACGTGCTAGAGCAAGCAATGGGTCATGCTGCCGGGTCTGCTGGTTTAAATCTAACTGAGCGACACCAGGAATACACTTGAAATCCTGGTCACAATTGGGCAGCAGGTGAAAATATTCCTTAGTGGCCGCCTCGACTCCAATGTCCATTGAGCCGAAAGGGGCCACATTAAAGTACATCTCCATAATCTTCCACTTGGGATAGTGCTGCGTCAAGCCGATTGCCAGTGCAGCCTCGCCAATCTTACGATTGAGCGTTAGAGCATCATTACCTGTCAGATTTTTGATTACCTGTTGTGTAATCGTACTACCCCCTCCCAGCACCATACTGTGTTCAAGAAACTCTAAGCCTGAACGGACTATTCCTTGCGGATCGATACCAGAGTTAGTCCAAAAAGAGTGATCCTCGGCGGCAATGAGAGCGTCACGCATGACCTGAGGAATCTCGTTATAAGTTACGGGAGTGCGTCGTCCACCACCTTCGCGATTATCATAGACTTCAAAGAGCGGCGTCAAGTTTCGGTCATCAATGCGTGTGGTCTGTGAGATTACCCGATGATCCACCTGTTGTAATTTCTGTAACTGACTCTGATAATAGGTAAAACCGTACACTGTCCCCGAGAAGCTGCCAATCATACACAATATCCATAGGGCAAGCAGTATACTGGACCAGAGATGCCCTGCGTCAGACTGTGTACGCTTCCAACGCTCTCGTCGCTGATGCATTTGCATGGCAACGCGCAGAGTAGACGAACGTTTCCAGCGCTTCGCAGGTAGTTTGAGTCTTTTTTTCTTGTATCTTGAGGAACTGGGACGATAGCTCTCCACATAAGGAGCTGGAGGCTGGACAACTGGGCCATCTATAGTGGCTATGTTGTTGAAGGTAACTGCCTGCTGTTTGAGCCAATGCTGTGACTGTTGTTGTTGGAGCTGTTGCTGATAATGATTGCTCAATACACCTGTGGTCTGTTGTGCTGGATTGTTCTCCTGGTATTGAGTACTCACATGTGATTGATCGACATCGTTCTTCATCATACTACTACCCTTTCCACTACTACCCCTCTCAGTTTCCAGATCAATGTTGCTATCAGACATTGCGAGTGCTCTGGTACTACTTATCTCAACGAACAGTATAGTACACATTAACACAATTTGAAAGGATCTGTCAGTCTATCAGTATTCGACCCTTGATTCATCGGCTAACAAAGTGTCGAAAACAGTGCATTAGTACATCGGTACGTCAGTATCCCTGTCATTGACACAGCGGTTATTTTCTGCTATTCTAAATAGTTATAAAAGGCTATCTAAGCAGTAGATTGAAAAAAGAATAATAGGTAAGGAGAAAGGAGAAATTAATAAGAGAGCAAAAAGTATATTTTGATGACTCATGCAGCACTGCTGGAAGTAATTGATCATTGTTATTTAGCAGAGAATCTAACTTTGCATTTCTTCAATGTAGAAGGAGGATTTAACATGGAAGTATTTGGATTTCAAGCACTTGATGATCTTATCTGTAAGATGCGTTCCGGTTGTATAACACGACGCACATTCATTGAGCAGGGGCTAGTTCTTGGTTTGACCAGTAGCGCCGCAAGTTCTCTACTGGCAGCTTGTGGCGGTTCCAGTAATAGCTCTGCTGGTAATGGCCCGGCTCTCAACATCGTTTGGGAAAACCATTCCAGTGACACGTATAAAGTGTACCAGAACCTCGTGGATGATTTTAATCAGACAAATGGGCATGGCATTCATGTTACCTACATAAGTGGTCCCAATGATAGTACTCAGCTTCATAGTATTTTTTTAAATATGCTGACTGCACGCGGGAGTGCTATAGATGTTATGTCCATGGATATTATTTGGCCTGCTGAATTTGCACTTAACCAGTGGGTTGTACCAATTGATAATAAGTGGCCAGCAAGCGAGCGTGCGAAGTATCTTACCGGACCTATTCAGGGATGCAGTTTTGAGGATCAAATCTGGGCTGCTCCTTTTTATACTGATGCGGGTTTGCTTTACTACCGCAAAGACCTTATTTCTACTCCTCCAAGCTCCTGGGAAGCATTGACCGACACTGCAACGCGCCTTCAAGCAAATGGCTCTGTCAAGTCTGGGTATGTGTGGCAGGGTGCCAGTTATGAAGGATTGGTCTGCGATTTTGCCGAGGTTCTCTATGGCTATGGTGGCACCGTGCTTGATCCACAGAACTCAAAATCGGTAACCATCAATTCGACACAGGCAACCGATGCTTTAACTGCAATGGTAAATTGGGTGGGTACTATCTCGCCTGATGATGTGCTGCAGGGCAAAGAAGAAAACATGCGCATGTATTGGGAAAAAGGGCAGACAGCCTTTATGCGTAATTGGACATATGCCTATGCGCTGGATAATGCATCAACCTCAAAGGTTGCTCATAAGTTCGATATTTCCTCTATTCCCTACGGCGGTACCAATAGGGTTGGCCATTCTGCCATTGGTGGCTGGCAGCTTGGCATCAATGCTTTTTCGAAACCTGACAAAATTGATGCCTCCTGGCAATTCATTCAGTATATGCTCAGCGAAAAAGCTCAGAAAAGGTTGGCTCTCGAAGCTTCTCTTGCCCCAACCTTAAAGAGCGTCTATCAGGATCGAGATGTCCTGACGAAGAATCCTTTCTTTAAAAATCTTGGGTCTGTTCTACAAACAGCCTTGCCTCGTCCTACGTCGCCACGCTATGCTGATCTCTCACTTGCTATTCAGTCTCGTGTTTCTAGCGCTTTAATGAAGCAACACTCCCCGGCTGAGGCACTAGCAGGTCTTGAGAGTGATCTGAAGGTGATTGTGAACTCATAGGGTTTTGTCTGCATGAGCAGTTGCTAAAGTTTCTTGTATATGGCATCTGTATGATACTCTCTTTGTAGGGCGGTTATTACCTTAATGGGCCATGCAGAAATGCTCTCTTGATCTGTGCTCTTTCGCTTTCTTCTTGTGAGGGTATTTCTGCATAATCACTGATCTAAATGCAATAGAGAAGGCCATCGATGAGTAGTGCACAATGAAAGCAAGAGGAGCAGTCACAGATAAACTCACTGGCATCTTACAGATGCTTCAGTTGCCTCGTAAGACGGGACAACTAGCAGTTGAGGGGGCAGCTTCTATCTTTCAACAGACTAATATACGTCCTAGCAAGATGCCATACTCTCTACCGAGGTATATTTCATTCCTTCTTGCGATGACGGCTATTATACCTCTGCTTGCGACTATACTGAGTCTTGAATTCTTCTTGCGACCAGCATTGATTAGTCAGGTCAATGATGCGCTGGAGAGAGATGCACAAACTAAGGTGCAGTTGATCGAGACGTATCTTATTGAGCACTTGAATGAGGTCCAGGCCATGAGCCAATCGACTTTCATCAAGGATTTCTTAGCAGGTGATCAATCTGCAAAAGATGAAGCTTTCGACGCACTTGTCACTGCTCAACATCGTGATGTATCTCACTATGTGAGCTGGTCACTGCTTGATCCATCTGAGAATGTTGTCCTATCCTATCCAACTGCTCCTGATACTCACGGTAAATACATCATCCTTCCACAGGAACGCCAGCAGCTTCAGAAATCGGGGCAAGTGCTGGTTTCTGATGTATTCTATGATGCCATCAACAATCTAGAATCTGTCGATCTATATGCCCATATCGTTGATGACAACTTTCACTTGCTCGGTTTTGTACGTGCCTCACTGGATCTGCGGAATATCTGGTCCATTGTGGATAGTGAGCCACAGGCAAACGGTCCTGGAAGCTATGGAGTTCTACTTGATGAGAATGGAATACGTATTGCCTATACAAATACCAATCCTACAAACGGTTTACGCCCTCCCTTTCTGCTCAAGGCTATCGCTCCACTACCAGCAGATTTAAAGCGACGTGTTGCCACTGAGGACTTATATGGCAATAGTGAAGTACCATTGACCGTTCTAGCAGATCCTAAGCTAGCGGAAATTCAAAGTCAAAAGCAACCACCAGCTACATTCCAAATTGATCCTGTCGAGCAAAATCAGACCTTCGCTGCTGCCAGGTATAGCAGCGCAGTTGTTCCCTGGACCTATTTTGTCATGAAGCCGTTAAGTGCGGTTACCGGTCTTGCCGATCAGCAATTGTTAAGTACATTGCTGATTGCGTTCCTGTTCCTATGCCTTGCCATTATTGTCGGTTCATGGACAGGGAGGCGTATCACATCACCAATTCTGCGTTCTATGGAGCAAGAACATCGTGCCCACGTGCAACAGCAGCGCCTCAATCAACTAAAAGATCAAATTCTGCTGGATGTGAGTCATGAATTGCGTACCCCGCTGACAGAGGTCTACGGCTACCTTGAATTACTGACAGAGTACAATGATCAGCTTGATCACACCACACAAATGACATTCCTCAAACGTGCAATTGGCGGCTGCGGAGAACTACAAATGCTGATTAACGATGTGCTGGAGACCGTTCGCACCGACAACCAGCCCCAAGTACCATATTTGCAGAATATATCGCTAATTCAAGCTGTGAACGAAGTACTTGAGCTTTTTGACATACGCACTTTGCAAAATTATCAGCTTCAAATTACTGTCTCTGAAACACTCATAGTCAGGGCTGATCCACAGTATCTACGCCGGATATTGCGCAACATTCTCTCAAATGCCTTCAAATACACGCCCTCACAAACAGCCTTGCTGGTAAATGCTACTCTAGCCGACAGCACTCCTGCCGGGGCACCTGCTACCCCATCGGTTTGCATTAGTGTGAAAGATAGTGGACCTGGTATCCCACCCGATGACATTTCCCTGCTTTTTGAGAAGTTTGGGCGTCTCAATCGTGATGCTTCAAGCTCTATTCGTGGCGTAGGATTGGGGCTCTATATCAGTAAGCAGCTTGTACAAGCCATGGGTGGGCACATCTGGGTTGAAAGTTCGGGGATTGCGGGTCAAGGAAGCCGTTTTTGCTTTACCCTCCCTCTGATGGCTAATCCTGCTTATGAGGAGACGCTCCAGACGGATGCGACTATAGGCGAGAAATCTTGACATAACAAATCGGCTCAAGGCCATAAAGAGAGAAGGTACTACCAATCCCCTCAGTAGCATGCATAACACAGCAATATCATGTACAATAAGAATTGCTATTCTCAGATTGCTAACGAGGAGATTTACCTATGTTCCTACGGACTATCCACGTTTTAAGAGTCTGTGCATATATTCTCTGCATGTGCTTATTGCTAGATGTAGCACTTCTAATATCTTCTCCTATTACTCGAGCCGCTAACAATCCTATTCAAGTAAACTCCCGTAGCAATACCTTGACGTTTCCTAAAGCCATTGATTTCAAGATCACTGTGCACGATAGTAAAGGCTCTCTTGCGCGAGCGACCATTTCTCTCACGTACAAAGGTTTTAATTACCAAGAATCACATCAAGTCAATGCTACTGCTTCTGTATCTACCTACACATTCCAATGGCACGACGATTTGACAGCTAATAGTGACCACTTTCCTCCTGTTGGTACACAAATTGGTTATTACTGGACTATTATTGATACGGCTGGCAATAGTTATACCGATTCCTCACAGACAGTTAATGTCGTAGACAACCGTTTCAATTGGAAACACCTCTCACAAGGATTTTACCAGGTCAACTGGTATGATCGTGGGACAGACTTTGGTCAAATGGTCCTTGGGAAAGTAGATACCGATGTCCAGGCTATCAGTCATAATCTGGGCGGAGGTCTACAGCACCCGATTAACCTCTGGGTGTATGAAAATGCCAACGATTTCCAGGGCTCTTTACCACCCAATGTTCACGAATGGGTGGGGGGTATTGCTTTCCCAGCAGTATCTGAAGCTTCTATTGTTGTCCAATCATCGGACGACGACACCCTCCAGCGTGATATGCCACATGAATTGACGCATCTTGTCTTTCATCAGCTCATCGCGCCGGGAGTAGCACCAACCTGGTTCGATGAGGGATTGGCGGTTTACAACCAGAATTATCATGAAAGCGAGATGCTAGTACGGTTCAAAACGGCTCTCTATGACCATAACTTGATACGACTGAACACCATTGCTCAGAATTTTCCGGCTGATGCCGATCAAGCATACCTAGCTTATGCACAGAGTTGGCAGCTGGTAGACTATATGTACCAGACATTTGGATTGCAAAAGATGGGTGCGTTGATTCATGATATGGATAACCCCAATCAAGGATTTGATGCAGATATGCGTCAGGCCCTTGGGCTGGATTCCGCACACCTGGAGAATCAGTGGCATCTCTCCCTGAGCCAGTCTCCTACTCTCTCAAAAGATCAGCTGGCAGAGCCATTACCAGCACCTGTGTCAGCACCTAACCCATACAATGGCACAACGATTGC
>DASYAN010000282.1:0-4551 GCA_036501345.1 Ktedonobacteraceae bacterium | reverse complement strand
ATTGAATGTCTGAAAATTCTGGTCGCGAAGGGCATCCAGGTTAGACATTTCACGCAACTGTTGACGTCGTTTTGCTCTTCGCTCGGCTTCTTTGCACTCGCAAGCAATTGCCTTGCCAAAATGAGGATCTCCAAAAGGAACATCAGCACGTAGGTATCCTGCTCCTTGACACTTCAGGCAGATGCTTTTGGCTGGCATGAGAGTTGCTGGTGGTTCTGGCAACTGATGAGTCTGTAAGATGCGATCACGCGAGGGCATCGCCGGAGTTATTTTTCCACTACCTGCACGTTGGACATCGGGTACTCTTAATCCATGCTCGCGTTCCAGTCCTGAAATAATCTTTGGACTGAGCGGCTGTGTGACACGTTGGTATGGCTGTATATCCTGTGTGCGTGCTGTGGAATGCGGTAGTGGCGTTGGCAATGTTGGCATTCCTACAGGAGCATGGGTGTCGGTAGTATATATATTGCGCAGATCACGTGTCGGACGACTTATAGGCGCTCTATGTGGAGCCACCGTTTCTCGCAGATATGATGGATGATGTGTTCTGGGATTGGGCAGTACCTCCAGTTCCGGCCTCTGGTAGATAGGTTCCGGCTCGTCACTTTCCCAATCGCCATAGCGCATCCCTTCATCGTCACTATCTTCCTCCTCTTGATCCCAGTCATCAATAACATCCCCATCGTAATAAGAGGTGGAGTCGGCACGATGGTATTGGCCCATTTTGCTTGCTCCAGGCGGCAAAAGAGGTTGTATGGGCTCGGGAGGCCGAGTTGATGGCAGCTCTTGCTGGGCTCGTGATAGCATCGGCCCTCTCTGTGGCTGAGTCTGTCGATGACCTGGTAGCCTGTTTTCGGAGCGGTGTAAAGGAGAAGTCTGATATCTGCCCGGTTCACGATAAGCTGTGCTCTCCTGATCTGCAGGTCTGTTCAGCTGGCGGGACACTACCGATCCATCGAGGGGATGACGTGGGTCTACTGTGACAGGATCTGGCTGCTGTTGAGAACCATAAGGGTATTGTGGCCTCAGGCGTGTCATCTGTTCTGGCTGCTGTTGGCGTATCGGTGGCTGCGATGGCTGAGCAGCCCTGGAACTCGGGGAGGAGGTTCCTTGGTATGTTGAGTGATTGCTGGGTGATTGACGCCGTGGCGTTACTCTCCCAAGAATATTATTGAGGGGTTCCATGATTGCTATTGCCTGCCTTCCGTTTCCCAGCGCCTGAGAATGGCGCTAATATAACTCCATTTACGCTTATTATGCTGCAATGCTTCTCGAAATGCAGCTTCGATCCACTCTTCTGGATAGTGGTTGATAGCATCTTTGAGATCTTCTGCAATCAGCGGTGTGAGTAATCCAATATTTTGTTCATAAAGGGTGAAAATATTTGGGCGATCTATCTCAACGTACATATTTTTGACGTTTTCATATCCTCCAGGTTTAGCATACATACCTGCCCCAACGACCCTTTCCTCTTTTTGCTCACGGTACTCGTGTTCGTACCCATTACTGTGTACGAGGAGTTGGCGAGCGGGAATCATTTCGCCCCCTTCCAGTTCTGCAACGATTTTCTGGTTACGAGTTGTATTGAAGAAATACCAAGCTATAGTGTTATCTGCATCCTGCTCTTCATCGACCATATGCAGATAGATACGTAAAAGTGTACCACGTGCGACCGCTTGTTCCAACCCCTGAAGTACGCGTTCTTGTGCTGGACGTGGGTCACCTGCTCGTCTAAGGCTACGCAACAAGAGTTGATCTTGTTGCAACTCGCCATCACTGATACAACGTGGCTGGTTTTGCTTTTTTGCTAGCAGCCAGAAGAGGTGCAAAGTCACCTTAAGTTCAGCGCTATCCTGGATCTGAGGCAGGATCTGCGTGAAGAATACCTCTGGCACAGGCACAAATGGGTTCTTCCCGGTGGGAAAGCCCGCAAAAGTTGTCATGATGCTCAACTCCCCCATTATGCATCAGTTGGAGGCGTAACCTCCAGATCGCAGAATCGCGTCTGGCTAGCCAGAAAATAGAGACTGACTTCGCCCACCGGCCCATTACGATGTTTTGCCACTATAATATCTGCAATATTTTTACGTTCTGTATCGGGATTATATACGTCTTCTCGATAGATAAACATTACTATATCGGCATCCTGTTCGATAGACCCACTTTCACGTAAATCAGACAATTGCGGTACTTTCGACTGGCGTGATTCAACCTGACGTGACAACTGCGCCAGCGCCATCACTGGCACATTCAGCTCACGGGCCAGCCCTTTCAGGTTACGGCTGATCTCTGAAATTTCCTGCACACGGTTTTCGTTACGCTTACCGCCGACCGATGATTGCATGAGCTGTAGGTAGTCAACGATAATCAGGTCGAGGCTGTGTTCTGCTTGTAGGCGACGTGCCTTACTGCGCATCTCCATGGTGGAAATACCAGGAGTGTCGTCGATCCAGATATTAGCTTCAGATAGTGTTCCCATAGCATAGATGATGCGGTCCCACTCTTCGTCTTCGATCCAACCAGTGCGTAGGCGTTGCTGGTCTATTCCGGCATCCATAGAGAGCAGGCGCTGTACAAGCTGCTCTTTGCTCATTTCTAGGCTGAAGACGGCAATAGATTGACCATGTTTGACGGCAGAGTTATGTGCAATGCTCAAACAGAGGCTAGTTTTCCCAACGGCAGGCCGGGCCGCTAAAATGATCAAATCCGAGCGTTGCAGCCCGCCTGTGAGTCGGTCCAGGTCGGTGAAACCTGTGGGGACGCCGACGATTGTGCCACGCCGCTCATGCAATTGATCGAGTTTGTTCATATAGTCGGAGAGCAGGTCGCGGAGTGCGGAGAAGTCAGCATGGGCATGGCGCTGGCTGATGGCGAATATAAGCTGTTCAGCTTTGTCCAGGGCAATACTGGCGTCGCCTTCTTCATATGCGATGGCGGCGATTTGCCCCGCAGCATGGATCAGACGGCGCAAGATGGCAGTGCGTTCGACGATGCGCCCATAGTACTCGACGTTTCCACTGGTCGGGACCTGGTTAATGAGCGAGGTGATATAGCTGGCCCCGCCCACTTCCTCTAATTTGTTGGCACGTTCCAGTTCGTCGCAAATTGTAATGTAGTCGGCTGGCTCGTGTTGTTCGTAAAGCTGTATAATCGTTTGGTAAATGACACGATGAGCATCACGATAGAAGTCTTCGGACAGTAGAAAATCCGCCACCTGGACGATAGCCTCAGGATCGATAATAATACTGCCGAGTACACCACACTCAGCCTCTATATTTTGTGGTAAGAGTTTTTCCACGCCTTCTGCTCCCCCAGCAGCTGTGTATAATCAAACCCTACCTACCCCTTATCTATCAGGTGGAATGGGTATGGGTTGGCACTGTTAAATCTCATGTGTACAACAGTGTAACCAATCTCGCGCTCGAAATCAAATGCTGATAATTACTGAGGAGTGTGGATATGTGGATATCTTGCCTTATGCTCTGAGCTTGAGAAGAGATAGTTCAGGTGATAATATGGACTTTTCCCCCACTTATCCACTACTAAAGCTGAGTTATCCCCAGCTATCCACAAGTTATCCACGAAGTTATCCACCAAAAATTGGTCATGAAAGACACAAAATTGGTTGCCTCTGTCTATGATGAAAGGGGGAATCCTAGGCTAGGTGACTCAGGGCTTGACCCCGTTAGATAAGAAAGGTTATCATAGACGAAACACACACGAGTTCCTGTTGGTTGTCAAATAATGAAGGAGCGTCAATATATAGTTTATGCCAAAGACGAATAAACGTGCAGAAACAAGAAGAGCTGCTAAAATTGCCAAAGCTCATGCTACCAAGTTACCTGAATCACAGGTAACAGAGACGGAACGTCAGCGTTCTGCTAGTTATAAGGCTCCTGCTCGTGGCATTGCCCGCTATCCCTGGGCTATAACACTTGTTTTGTTGCTCATTGCAGCTGGTATCATTGCCGCTTATGTCAATCATGTCGGTCCATTTGCGCTGCCCCAACCAAAACCTCATCCTACTGCCAGCCAGTTACAGGCTACAGCATCAGCTCAGGCGCGTGCTACAGCATCAGCTCAGGCGCATGCTGCAGCATCGGCGGCAGCAAAACCTAGTGCTACAACGGCGGTGAAAGCTGCTGGCTCACCCTGTGTCCAGTCAAGCATCCTGAGCCAGATAACCGATACTTCAGCGGCTCCGAGTGCCTCCGACATACAGAAGATTACTCATACCTATAGCAAAGAGCCAGCTATGTCTATTGATCAACAGAAAGTCTACTGTGCTGGTTTCAACACGAACCGTGGTTTAATCGTCCTAGAACTTGATCCTAGCCAGGCTCCCCATACGGTCAATAACTTCGTTTTTCTGGCTCAGCATCATTATTACGACGGCTTGAAGTTCCACCGTGTTCTGCCGGGAAGTATCATACAGGGTGGTGATCCTAAAGGCGATGGATCTGGTGGCCCTGGCTACAGCATTAATGATGAGCCCGTCAAAGGCAATTACACTGCTGGTACGATCGCTATGGCGAAGACTTCCGCTCCAAA
>DASYAN010000281.1:0-10925 GCA_036501345.1 Ktedonobacteraceae bacterium | reverse complement strand
AAGTGCCCATGGTTGTCAGGAGAAAGCTCGATGGTATCGGTTCCCATATCCATATCCAGCATCGTGGTCGTGAGGGAGACACTCAGAGGCCTTGTTGGTGCTGCTTGCTGATCACGCACCGTCACGGTGAAGACGTTTGGTCCGAAGCGGTCTGGAGTAATAGAGAGGGTGGTGGTCAACTGAGCATCGCTCGTCTGCTTGGTTGCGACAAATTGGTGTTTCGTCCCCACTATTTGTGCTGCCAACGGGCGCACCGTGTTGTAGCGCAGCATTCCCATCACAACAGGCAAGAGAGCAAGAGTCATGAGTGCTAGACCAAGCACGAGCGGTGCCCATTGCTTGTCCTGGGAGAAGGGCTGTTCCACAGCATCCCATGTGGACTTGAAGAAACGCAGCCGTAACGAGTTACTCACCACCGTGACCGATGAGAACGCCATGGCTGCAGCCGCAAAGATAGGCATCTGCTCACCCAGAAAAGGGATAAACGGCGAGAGGATCGCCGTTGGGATCAGCAGCACGTTGTAGCCAAAGGCCCAGCAGAGGTTCTGGCGAATCACGCGCATGGTCGCACGGGAGAGTTCGAGGGCTGTCACCAAGCTATTGAGGTTGCCTTTGACCAGGGTCATGTCCGCCGCCTCCATCGCAATATCGGTCCCGGTCCCCATTGCAATGCTAGCATTGGCTTGTGCAAGCGCGGGAGCATCGTTGATGCCATCACCAACGAAGGCCACGGAGAGATCATGACTTTGCAGGTCTTTGACGTGTTTGGCCTTCTCCTCGGGCAATATTCCGGCGATCACCTGATTGGCCGCAATCCCAACCTGCTCGGCAATCGCGACCGCAGTTTGCCTGTTGTCACCCGTGATCATATGAACCTTGATCCCTTGCATCTGCAGGTGTCGAATGGCTCCCGCCGAGCCGACCTTGACGCGATCTGCAACAGCGATCAATCCAATAGCTCCTCCATCGCAAGCAACGAGTACAGCCGTTTTGCCCTGGCCCTCTAGCCCTTCCATCTGCACCTCCAGAGAGCGGTATGGGATGGAGTACTCATCAAAGAGGCGACGTGTGCCAATCAGCAGCGCATGACCCTCAACAGAGGCCTCAAGCCCACGACCAGGCAACGCGGTTACACAGGAGGGCGTGCTACCCAGGCTAATACCACGTGCACGTGCTCCGGCAATAATAGCACCTGCGAGCGAGTGCTCTGATCCCTGTTCCGCTTGGGCCACCAGCCGTAAGAGTTCATCTTCCTGCATCCCTGGCACAACCAGCACATCAGTCAACTCTGGCTTGCCTTTGGTAATGGTTCCGGTCTTGTCGAGCAGAACAGCACGAATGGCCTGCAGACGTTCGAGACTCTCACCACCCTTGATAAGAATACCCTGCTCAGCACCTTTGCCAGTTCCGACAATAATGGCAGTTGGAGTTGCCAGTCCCAGCGCACATGGGCAGGCAACCACCAGCACCGAAACCCCAGCAATAAGCGCACTCATCCAGGGATTGTAAGTGCTCATATTCATCGCGAAGACACCACCCATGCGCATCCCTGCCATGGCAAGCGTTGGGTTCACAAGCCCTAGGATAGCCCAGCCAATGAACGTCAGTACGCTGATAAGCAACACCACTGGGACAAAGACACCGGAGATGCTATCGGCGAGACGCTGAATGGGAGCCTTCGAGCCTTGTGCCTCCTCGACTGCACGAATAATCTGTGCCAGCATCATATCGGCACCAACCTTCGTGGCTCGCATGCGCAACAACCCTCGCTGGTTGATCGTGGCCCCAATGAGTGGATCATCTAGACCTTTCTCAACAGGCACGCTTTCACCCGTCATCATTGACTCGTCAACAGATGAGGTGCCAGCAATAACCATCCCATCAACAGGGATCTTCTCGCCGGGACGAACGATCAGTTCATCGCCGACCTGAACCTGCTCAATGGGCAGATCAAGCTCCTGGCCATCGCGGACGACATGGGCTGTTCGTGCTCGGAGTCCTGCAAGCTTGCCAATAGCTTCATTGGCCTGTCCTTTGGCTCGTGCCTCAAGATACTTGCCCAAAGAGATCAGCGTGATAATCAGTGCCGTCGAGTCATAGGTGGTCATGGTGTTGATGAGATGGGGAAAAAGCGTTGCCGCCGCACTCAGCAGATAGGAGGCCGTAGAACCCAGTGAAACGAGCGTATCCATCGTCGCGCCACCATGGCGCAGGGCTTTGAAAGCATTGCGATGAAAATGCCATCCAATCCAAAGCCAGACAGGCGTTGTCAGAAGCAAGAGCAAATAATTCTCACCAGGAAAGCGATTCATGAAGAACATGCTAAGAATAATCACCGGTACAGTAAGGATGACACCAAGAATCAGCTTCTGGGAGTGACGCCGGAGTCTCATTTCTTTCTCGACACGAGGCTCCTCTCGCTGTGAGGAAACAGATAGTCTTTCTCCCTCCCCAGAGGATATGTGGATAGTGTCTCTGGAGAGGACTTCCTCTGATACCAATGGCGTAGCTGTATAGCCAAGGTTTTCGACCTTCTGTATCATCTGCTCAGCACTCGCCTCAGCAGAAAGATAGGAGACCGTTGCCTGCTCAGTTGCCAGATTGACGGTAGCAGAGAGCACACCCGCAAGCTTGTTTAAGCCTTTCTCGATCCGCTGAGCGCAGGAGGCACAACTCATGCCCTCAATTTTCAGAAACGCTTGAACTTCATGGCTTGCTGCTTTCTCTGCCAATTGAAGGGATGGCTCAACGATTGGTGTCGCCTTGTAGCCCAGAGCTTCAACTTTCTGCACGATCTGTTCAAGACTTGTCTCAGCAGAAAGATAGGAGACCGTTGCCTGCTCGGTTGCCAGATTGACGGTAGTAGAGAGCACGCCTGCAAGCTTGTTTAAGCCTTTCTCGACCCGCATGGCACAGGAGGCACAACTCATGCCCTCAATTTTCAGGAGGGTGTGATTTTCTGCGATCCTCTGTCTCCGGGCAGCAGGAACTTCGCGAGATGGACGGACGTGAGTTGCCATGAGGCCTCCCTCTTGCTTCCTAAGAAGAGACTTTTCTTCACCTCTATTCTAACTCGTGAGGAAAAGCAAACAAAGCTTGTCTGTCAAAGACAAGAACGTTTTCAGGTGGACGAATTCGTTCACGGCCTTTGCCGTTTTCTTCCTCTCATCAATGGAAGCAGGCTTTACCTACGAGATGGTGCATCAGAGAACGAATGCTCGTAAAACATCTATAGGTGATCCCCAAAAGAGAAACAGAGAGATGAATTGGAGGTGAACTCTCCAGGAGCACCAAGGAGTGAGCTTGGCAACTCAGAGCACATGCCACTCATCATCTCTCTATGTGTTGTTCTGAAGATGGCTCTTCTCTTACCAATGCTCAAGGTGAGAACAGCCATCCTGATCTGTCTGGCGTTATGATTGGGTTGTGCCTGCCCCTTCCTGCGTTTCCACAAGCGGGAGTTCCTTCTCTATCGGATACTCAGCCTGTCCCAGTGCTGTTTTTATCTGCTCCATAGAGAGTTGCTCTGGATCATAATGCAGATGGAGGGTCTTCGCAGGAAGATCAGTGGCAATGATTGCCAAACTGGGAAAGGTTTGAAGAATCTTTGTCACATTCTTCAAGCATCCATTGCAATTCATGCGTGGAATTGTTACAATTGTTTCTTTTGTCATTCTCTGCGTATCCTTTTTATTCCCATATCTCTGAGCTGTCTACTCATCTCAAGAACGAAAGCCTTCTCGTCTCTTGCAGCATCTTGGGAAAGCGTGAGCTTCCAGATAGTGTGCGCCTTTTCCAAAATCAGTCACCAACCCTGGTTGAAAGAGCAACCACGAGGACAGTCCGTACTCATCACACCCAAGAGTGACCTTCTGTTGAGCATACTGTCTATTGTACATTGTAAGAGAAGGTTCTACACATTTCTAGGGGGAAAAAGGGATAGTTCCCTTTTTTCTAGCCTGAGATAAGTTATCTTCACTAGACGTATCTCTTTTCACTTCACACATGCTCAATGGCACTCTTCTTTTATAAACCACGAGAGAGCGAATCGTAAAAGAGACGCTCTGATGAGTATCCACTCTCATACGCGTCTTCAATAGAAAAAAGCGGCTTTACCTGTCCTTACCTCTTCAATATATCCTTGGACAGAATGTCTTTGTGTCTTTCTCATCTTGGCATGCCTCTTGCCCTGCCAGGATGAACATTGCGCTCGATACATTTCAGCATAAACATTGGGTAGGCATTTGTCTATCGGGAATCGTCCCTATTTTTCCACCTTAGGGGATGGCTGAAGAACAGCCATCTATCAGTCTCTTACCTCACTGCACTTTTGCGGCAAGCACTATTCCTGTCGACCAGTTTAGTTTGGTGATCTGTACATCCTGACGCTCTTCAAGGATAGAAATCAGCTGACATGCCCTGTGCCGATGCTCTTGATCCCAAGATGATTGTGCAAGCATATGATCGATGATGTAGATGCCTCCAACAGCAAGCAGTGCCAGGATCTCATCAAGATACTGATACTTACCAATTTCCATATCAGCAAAAATCAAATCAAATGCTTTTCCTTGCTCAAGCAGAGATTGAATGAACACCTTCCCCTCTGTGAGTACACAGTGGATGCGCGAGTCCTGTCCCAGGAAGCGTCTGGCAAGAGCAACATATTCTTCGTGATGATCTACTGTTATGAGTTGAGACTGTGTATCCATTCCATCTCGTATCCAGTTGGCTGAAATTCCTGTCCCTGTTCCCAGTTCAAGAAACTGTCCAGCAACCTTTGTTGCAGCAAGCGTTCGTAAAAGACTCAAAGTGAGAGGATCTGATCGCATGGTGAACCCGAGAGCACAAGTGGCTTCTTCCAGCTCTGTGATGCCTGCAGGAGGAGTAAGGGCAAGTACATCCCACATTTCTTGTCACACCTTCTTACTGAAAAATGAGGACCTGAGGAGATTTCACCTCAAGTCCTCTCTTATGGCACGGCAAAAAGAAGGTTGTTCCTATGATTTTACGACAACGCCTGTTTGTTTTCCCTGCAATTTCATGACATCTGCTGCATAGGGAGAAAGACCCATGGCGAATGGCATATGCAATCCTCCGATGAGCAGAGACTCACTCAGGGTATGACTCCACAATTCAAAAGACACGGTTTTGTAGAGTGCGGGTGCAAGATGGTACTCGACAGTCCCAAGCGTTGATGGTGCCACCCGGCAATCACAGCCACATCCATGCTCAAAGAGTCCAGCTCCTGCACGGCTCATACACGTCTCGATGTGGAGAAGCAGGCGATAGGCTTTGCCGACGGCATGTAAGCAAGAATCGACGATCCAATAGGGATGGGTCAAGCTGTCTTGGCGGCTAAGAATCGTTGTCTCGACTGTCGGATCGGGAACAGTTCCCAAAAAGGCGAATGAATCCCAGACCACAGAAGAAATACGGTCGCCAAATTCTTGAGAGAGTGCTTCAAGCACATCGAGGACCTTGCTCTGCATACTGGCATAGGGACCCCCAATCAGATGCTCAAACTGCTTGCGATCAAATGGGGTAAGAAAACCGGTCCCGAGCTGCCCCAGAACTTCTCTTCCCAGTTCTCCAAAGCCAAGACGATCAGCCTGTAAGAGATAGCGTTGTGCGAGCTCTGTGAGATCGTGATGAAAATGCTTGGCTTGCAGTTGAGGCCAAGGAGGTGGCAAATCGATGGGATGAGTGAGATCAACAGGCGTAATTTCAACGGTATACATGCACTGTCCTTTCGTGGTATCGTTTCCAATGACGGAGCTTGCTGCTCAATAAGCATTCCCGTAGGTGAGTTACAAGAGCTTTGTCTTCTTCATTGAGACTTCGTCGGGTTTGAAGCTCACCATGATGTCTCTTCAAAGTATACGAGGAAGAAGACTTTCTGTCTATTGGTAGAAATCCCTACGGTGTTGAAAGAGAGAGACGTATAAGAACGGCAGGATCGATGAATACCAATAGAGCAAAGAGCACAAGGCCGATTCCAATGAAGAAACTGAGACGATGTCCATACTGCCACGTTTTCTCCAAGAAGATCAGAACGGTTAACAAGATCATCCAGGGAAGGTTCATCAAGCCAACAACCACCATCACGAGCATGAGTCCTCCACAAGCACCCAAGCAGTGAATACCATGCAGCAACCCTGTTTTCAGGTGAGAAAGCGTGATATTGGGAGATAGTAGCTCAATATGACACCCTAGGGCAGGATTACAGTAGGAGAGACAACGCTTTTCAAATGGTGTCATCTGATAGAGACCAATGGCAATAAGCAAAACAATACCCAAGCTCATGCCCAGGATAGGAGTGGAGAGGAAAAGGTGTTCACCCAGCAACGAGAGCAAAAAGATAGGCAGGCCAAAAACAGTCCAGATCAGGAGATAGCCGACAAGAAAAATGAGGAGGTGCAAACATGCCATGGGAGTATCTGTCTGTTGACGAAGGACTTCAAATCGCACGGAGACAGTAGGAGCCAAGGCAGGAAACATCATGGCGACCATCATCACTGTCCAGAAGAGCAAGAATGTCCCAAGCGGCATCCCCATAGGACCAATCATTGGCATAGGCATTGAGAGCATGCTTAGCGTTTGCTGAAGGGTCAGGATCCAAGCAAGAGTGGCGAACAAGAAGATCACCATCCAAGGGATGGGACGCCTCGCGTGCGCGGGTAGCTTGATGACCTCAGAGAGCATTCGTTGTTGTCGTATCTTGGGCCTGCTTTGATACTCAATGCAGTCTCCACAACGAATGGCATCTTGTTCATCCACAGTAGGTATCTCCTGCTTGTTCTCTCGTACAGTAAGTACTACAGCTAACACTACGAGAACACGCCGAGAGACTGCTTTGCTCTTCGTAGATCTCAATGGATCTGCTAAGAGGTTACCATTTTGGGGGACATTTCTCAAGTAGGTGACATGAGGTTATCAGCAGCAGACTGTGGAGTTTCCACCATTCTTCCGGCGATTGAACATCGCTCGTTGCTGTAACCTACTGGCGTATCTCTTCACAGAAGGATGCATTCAGGATTTGCGTTAGCTCGCAAGCCTAAGTTCGCGGGAGTCAGTGATACAGAAACGAAAACGCCTTCCGAGAGTTTGCGCGGTTAGAGAAGCCTATTCTCATGGGGGAGATGAGCGTTGAAGTCGCTTCTCTCCCTTTTTGTTCTGTGTATGATTTGTACTCTAACCAACGGCAAGAGAGAAGGGAAAGAAAGCCGATGTGTTCCATACCAAGACGGCAAAAGCGTTTCATTCGCAAGCTTCTTGTGAGTTTTGGTATGGTCTTGCCTTTGTTTCTCCTCGTTCCGTTCCTCGTAGAGGCTCATCCACAGCTCCCATTTCACGCCCAGTATGATCACAGCAATCCGCCAGCCAATGCCAGATTATCAAGCGGGCATCCTCCCACACAAGTACAAGTCTGGTTTACAGAACAGGTCGATCCCAACTTCAGCAAGCTGGCCGTTTTCAATCAACAGCGCCGTGACGTGGACCTTGGCAATAGCCATATGGCTCCCAATGATCCTTATTCCCTGATCATCTCACTGCACCCAGGCTTGCCAGATGGAGCCTATACCGTGGTCTTTCATACCGTTTCAGCTGAAGACGGTCATGAGGTAACCAGTGGCTTCAGTTTTGTCGTCGGTGGAGCAGCCTTGCCAACCAATACCAGCGCCTTACTCAGCCATATTCAGACGACCGATACCAACGTGAATGTCTGGAGCGTGACGATTCGTTGGCTCAACTATCTTGGGCTGGCTGGATTGGTGGGAAGCTTGACATTTCTGCTGTTAGTTTGGAGACCCAGTGCTCAAGAGCTCAAGATCCGTCTGGGAGTCCCGCTGGATGAGGCTGACGCACAGATCGAGGTGCGAACCCTGTGGTTCTCGTTTGGCTGTCTCCTGATCCTCTTGCTCGGCTGGGCCAGCTTTTTGATCTATCAGGCCAGTACTGCCAGTGCAAGTGCTCCCTGGCAGATCTTTGGCAACAGTGCCATGACCACGGTGCTCCTGCATAGCCGTTTTGGAGTGCTCTGGCTGGTACGACTCGCGGTGCTGATACTTGCATATATCCTATGGTTCTTGCTCTATCACAACAAAGCCACGAAAGATCGCCCATTAATCTTGTTCTGGCTGATCTTCCTCTCTGGTGTAGGGATGATGCTGACAAACTCGCTTGACTCTCATGCTGCCGCCAATCGAGCAGCATGGTTTCTCGTTCCCGCAGATCTTTTGCATCTTGTGAGTACAGGTTTCTGGGTGGGAGGGTTATTTTCCTTTGTGCTGATCCTTCCAGTGGCTCTTCGGGCACTTGTTCCTGGAACAGGCGATCGCACACGTGTCTTTGCAGCCATTATTCCACGTTTTACTGTTATTGCTATGACCTCCGTGGCAATATTGGCCCTAACAGGAATACTCCAAGCACTTGTCCAGTTGAATGTCCTTCCTGCTTTTTTGAGTGGGAACTACGGACAAGTGCTCTCAGCCTTCCTAGGAAGCTCCTATGGCCAAGTTCTGACCATCAAGAGTGCTCTTTTTGCTGCCCTCATCGGCTTTGGAGCCTTCAATGCCTTGAGGATCAGTTCTCGCATGCAGCGCTTTGCGATACGAATGAGTGATGAAGATGGAGCTGGATCATTTGCAGCAGGGCGATTACAACGAACATTCCAGTGGACGGTCAAAAGTGAGGTGCTCGTCGCTCTTTGCCTCTTACTGGTCGTTGGAGGATTAACCAGCCTCACTCCACCTGCGCCACCAAGTGCTCCGGTTGCTCATGGCCCGCTCATTCGCCAAGGGCAGATGGCCGATCTCTCCTACTATCTGGCTATCAACCCCGGGAAGGTTGGTCCAAACACGTTTGAAATCGCATTAACGGAGAAAAATGGGCAGCCAGTTCAGCATACAGATGCGGTCGTGGCTTATTTCATTATGGAAGACATGGATATGGGAATCGAAGTGCTAGACTTTTCACCCATCAAGCAGAGACCTGGCTCCTATGGGGCAACAGCGAGTGTCTTAAGTATGTCGGGGCACTGGAAGATGGAGCTGATTGTACGACGCACAGGCTTTGATGATACCAAAGCCACCATCCAGTGTACGGTAGGAACATGAAACCTTCTTACGTGCCTTTTTCTCCTGAGTCATGAACTCTATTAGAGCTCCATCAGAAAGGAGTAACGTGGCAGCACCGAGAGTAACGAGGTTGTTTGGTACTGCCAGGGTCTGCTTTTTAAGAGCAGAATGGCATGCGCACGAACCTCTTGCGGAAAAGCCAGACGACCAGCAATGCCAAAGGCAAAGCGGCCAGTATGAGCCGATGGGTACCTGATTTTCGATAATGATTCATAAAGAGAGGCTTCTCAGTTACAAGTGCCATGTGCTCATGGTTCTGGGTCAATCAGTCCCTGACGAAGAGCAAAGCGAACCAATTGGGTAATATCATGCAGACCCAATTTCTCCATCATATTTGCACGATGGGACTGCACGGTTTTGATACTGAGCCGCAAATGATCGGCAATTGCCTGATTGGTCAATCCTTTGGCAACGAGGGTCAAGATTTCCAACTCACGTGCTGTCAAGACTTTGAGTCCCTGTGCAAGATCCGCTTTCAGGGGTAGGTTTTTTGTGTGTCAAGCAGAAGGTGCGCATCGTGGATCTCCTCTGTAAGTGAACAGGGCCAGGTAAAAGGTAGAAAGTGTCCGGTGGGAATGTGCTGTCCTTGGAGCAAAGAGACCGTAATGGTGAGAATGCCCAAAGCAAAGCAGCTCATCTTGCGCGGCTTTTTGCGTCCCTTGTTGAGTCGACGAGCGATATGCGTGTCAGGTAATAACTCCAGCGTACTGGCTGGTCGTGTAGCATCGACCTCCCCACCGACACTGACGACCCATAAGCTGGCAACAGCCATGACCAACCAATGTCGTTCTGCACGAGCCGGATTCTCCATCTTGGTGTGATGCCAGTTCCAGCCGCCTCGTTTGGTGTCTTTAAACCCGCATTCGATCCAAGCTCGCATGCCATACCATGCTACATCAGCTTGCTCTGGCAACAGATCGGTCAGGATGAGCCATGGATCCTTGTAATCATCATCCCAACGGGCTAGTAACGTACAATCCAGACGACTGGATGCTCCTGTAAAGCAGCGGACTTGGCCGCTCCAGCGATAGCCTTGCACAGGAGCAAAGGTGGCTAACCAGTGGTAGGTATCTGTTCCTTTAGGACGTGCCTTGCCACCCAGATTGATGCGCAAAAACGGATGCCACCCAAGGAACTGAATATGTTCATAGAGCCAGCGGGCATAGAGCCCACGATCAGCTAGCACAATCACCGTCCAGTTAGCTGGCACTGCACCAGTCAGACAATCAAACAAGGCTATCCATTCCGGCTCCCAAGCTCCCGGTTTGCCTGCTGGCACAATAGCCCAAGCCACTGGAAGAGCACAGCCTCGATACACAACACTGATTGCCAATACGGTAAAACGATCTGACAGATTACTGGCATCCATCGCCAGAGCGAGCCGATGCTCTCCTGGTGCCCACCAACTCAAGATCCATCGCAGTAACGAGGCAAAGCACGTGACCACTGCTATCTGCTCACGATGCTTCCCTTTTTTCTCCTCTTTCTCGTAACACCATTCCCGCAAGCGTTGTCGCCATGCTTCATATGTTCCTCCCACCACCTCTGCTAACCAGAAGGCTCCTGTGGTGGTCCCACAGCTTTTCCCCAGAATCATCGCACAACTCCACAATGCGAAGACCAAGGCTTGAGGTCGACTCAAATGGGCAGGGCTTTTCGGTGTACCCGAAAGGTCCCAAAAGAGAGAAAAAAAAGCCATTTCGCGGCTTTAATAGTGAAAATTAAAAAACTGTGAGAAAGCGAGAAATGACGTAAATGGATCTTAGCACATTCGACGAAGTCGTGCAA
>DASYAN010000280.1:0-7132 GCA_036501345.1 Ktedonobacteraceae bacterium | reverse complement strand
GACGGAGGCCATTAGCTGGGATATTGTGATGGATGCCTACCAGCGTACTCCTCAGAATTTGACGTACCGACGGATGATCGATGATGTCTACAATGGCTTTATGGCCCATAATGACCCCAGTGATCAAGGTATGTCCACCGCCTGCAACACGTCCCAGCCTTTCACTCTGGCTAACAGCTACAATGACGACGTTGGCTGGTGGGCTAAGGCCAGCATTCGTGCATTTAATCTTACTCATACCAGCCGTTACCTCAACTGTGCTAAGCGTCTCTTTGATCTAATCTATGCCTCTTGGGATACTAGCAAGTACGGTGGAGGAATTTGGTGGACTCGTTCTAATCCGGCGCAGAAAAATGTCGCTACCAACGCTCCAGTTGTAATCACAGCAGTCCAGCTTTCTATTGCTTTGTCTGATAGTAGCTATCTCACCAAGGCCAAAAGTATCTATGCTTGGGTAAAGAGCAAGTTGACGAATGGATCAGGCATGGTCTACGATGATTATGATTCTGGTACGTTGCGTACATGGCAGTTTACCTATAACTATGGCACTTTTATTGGTGCTGCAGATGCTCTCTATCAAGTCACAAAGAACCAGTCATATTTGGATGACGCCAAAAATGCTGCTAATAAATCAGGTTCTAGCATTACAACACAAGGTATTCTCCAGGATGAAGGCGAGGGTGATGGTGGAGGGTTTAAGGGAATCTATGCCCAATATCTAGCTGAGCTAGCGATCACCTATCATCAAAGCCAGTATCTGGGCTTCTTGCAAAAGAATGCAACGACAGCTTGGGCCCATCGACGTCCGTCAGACAATCTGATTGGTACCAGTTGGACAACCATCCCAGCACCTAGTGATACAATTCAGACCCATACTGCAGGTTCTGCAGTTGCTATCTTGCAAGTTGTTCCACTCGCAACCCACTGATGCTCTTGATATACATCATTCTCAAAGACACCTAACTTATTCTAGATAACTGAAGAGTTTGCTTCTCCCCCCATATACCCTTCCATTCATATTCTTGCACGAGTACAGACCGTGGTAGCTCCTCAACTTTGGCTACTTCTTCTCTCTCTCTCTCCATACAGCATAGATGGACAGTATAACTTTCTACCTCCTGTATTGTGCACTCAATAGCTAACATATAGTTCCCCCAGGGCACAGACTCTACACGATAGGCAGCTCCGACACGACGAAGCGCCTGAGGTAGTGCAGGAGCAATCGTTATCTTACCAGCCTCTTCCTCACACAGCCCTACTAAATAACGCATCAGTAAATGCACACTTAACGCACCCCAACCATAGCCTTCAATACCAGTATTAGCGTAATCCATTTCGCTCTTCTCACTCGTCACAACCGTTCGAAGATATTCACGGGTCACGCCAGGCAGCCCCCCATGCTCATCCAATTCACGGCTATCGGTACTGCGATAAGAGGCATCAATGAAACGATAAGCCAATTCTGCAGCCTCCAGTGGTATCTCTGCATATGCAACACCTCCTACTTGAGTCATGACAACAGGCGGCCAGGAGAGAGGACCCCAACCACTATGTCCAGGTGGTTGCGAAAAATAGGGGCGGAGTTGTTCAATATGCTCCCGATCAGATGTACCACAGAAAATAGGGGCAAGGTGCATAGTATCCTGTTGCTCTGACCACTCTTTGGTGACCGAATCATAATCACGGAACCAGCCATTTTGCCACATGAGACGCGTCTTCACGGCAAATTCATCCTTTATTGCTTTCCACCATGCTGCCTCTAAGGAGAAATCAACGGATGGTTTAGTCGACGACCATAAATAACTCCGACGTTTATGCTCGCAGCCGAATCGTGTAGTTCCAGGCCGGGTGAAACGTATCTCCCTGGATATTGATGGTCATATGTCGGAGTTATTTATGGTTGTGCACTTAGTAGTGGAAAGGTGCGTTTCTTCTTGTGCCAGAAGTATAGCCCAGCGTTTCAGAATCGCTGCGCCTTGTGCCATACTTGCTTGTAAGTCTACAGGACGCACGTGTTGAATAATCGTTCCGCCCGTTTGCTGGGGACCAAAACGGCTAGAAACATCCTGCCCACTTTCCCATGAGCAGGCATAGACTAGCCAGCCTTCAGCATCACGACGGTTCTCCAACCACCAGCGTAAGTATGCAGCAACATGTGGGTAGAGGCGACGCAGCCAGTGCATATCTCCTGTCTTAAGCCATATCTGGTTACAACACCAAATAGGATAACCCCATTCCGGCGCTGTACCGCAGATTTGTCCATCGTCGGCAACCATGTTATAACTACCATCTTCACGCATACACGGAAGCTGTGGGTGTGGTGCGGACTCAAAATGGCCCAGAATGACTTCAGCCGCAAGTTCAGGGTTGGCATAGCTGAGGAAAAGGGCATCCATCGCAGCTTCAGCCAAAACCAGCCGAGGAGCCTGAATTTGCATACCGTCGAAAAAATGATTAACGGCACCTACAGGGTGACGGATAACCATACGTAGAGTTTCCAGATCATATACTAGACCACGCCGCCAGTGTACAGGCCAATCGCCAGATAGTTGGGGAGCCAACTGCCAGAATCGCTCATCGTCAGCTCGGTGGTCGGACTCGGCGCGGACAATCTCTTCAACACCATCTATCCAATATTGATACGACTGGTCTTGTGAGACACCACGTGCTAATACTGCATTGATAATACGTTGAGATTGCTCAGTATCGCTATTGCCTAAAGTAATATTAAACGGTAAAATAACAGTCCGGACCTGCCATCCCGTACTCTCTTCATGCTCTGTAATATTGGGACGCAAAACAGGGCCTTCATGTGCCCAGGTTACAGCATCTTCTAGAGTAACGACATAGCCCATCTGACCAAAAGCCAATGCACCACCATCAGCAGAACGAGCACCATGTGCAAAGACATCTCCTTCACTAGCGATACCTAGCATACACACACCCTCCTGGGGTCCGTTAATCGCATAAAGACCATGCTCCCAGAGACGACTCGTCTGCGGATTATGCTTGTGTTGATGCATCAAATAACAAGTTACAGACAAGGATTGCTTTGCAGCGGTCGAGAGAGTGAGGATACAACCTAGAGCATGCTCTTGGACAAGGAAATAACGTGCTGTAAGAGTCAAATTATGTTTGGGTACAGTACAGGTATATTCAAAGCGATTTTTCGTATGCAAATGGCTGACAATGGAGCAGTGATGCCGTTTAAAGTCCTCGGGAGTGATCAGGACGGTTTCTCCTATTTTCAGACCGATTTGCAGATGGGCCGTATATTGGAACTGGTTGCGCACATAGCTACCAAGATTGGGCACATGCCAGCCCATGCCAAGCGGGGACAATGAGCGCAAAACACCACTCGGATTAATTTTCCAGCAGTGAAAAGGGTTATCCAGGTAGCCATGCGGGGTAAAATCGTCATGGGGAATCATTGCACATTACTCCATTCTAACTTAGTCATGCCAATAAATTGATACTTACCTATATAGCCTTATTTTTATTCAAAAGCGGCAGGTCACAACGATTGCGCTCATATCATCTGGCTTGGCTCGAATAGTTAGACTGTAGTCCTGGCGGGAACGTTGCTGTGAGAGCTCAACAAGCCTTCTGGCAAAGGCGGGTCTGGCAGTATTCCTGAGAATATCTTCAATCTCTTCATCGGTAAGATTATCGTGGATACCATCAGTACAAAGAAGGATGCGATCACCGGGGTAGACTGTCGTTTTATTTACGTGAACAGCTGGAGGTATTGGTCCTCCAATAGCCTGTGTAATGCCACCACGCAGTCGGAAGTAGCGGTAATCCATGTCTGATAATTGGTCGGCCTGGGTCGCTTGGTCAATCTGGTACGCATGTAGTTCATCAACAACCTGATTTTCCACTAGCTTTGTGAGAAGCCCGTCATCATTAGTAATCCGCTCAAGCTTCTCTTGCCCACGAAGCAAGTAAATACGACTATCTCCAACATGCGCAGAGATCATCGTGTATTCTCTTACGTCAGGCTGCTTACAAAATGCTGCTAGAGCAACTGTTGTTGCCAGATCATCAGTTCCTGCACGCTGTGCACCCTCTATACGAACTTGCTCATCGGCGTCTAGGATGAGCTTTTCTAAAATGGCACAAAAATCACGCTGGTCACAATTTTCTAACATTGTGTAGACCTTGCGCCTGCGCTGATACTGGGTAAGAACGCGTTTCCAGCCCTCAAGTGTGGCTCTTGCAGCTGTCTGTGAGGCAATTTCGGCGGCAGCACTCCCCCCAACCCCATCAAAAACTGCAACCAATCCTGTCTGCTCATCGATAAGAGTGCTATCCTCATTACGCATCGGATGACGCTCATTTGCAACACTGCGGTAAGCATAGGAAAACGGAGACCGTTCTTGCACATGATTATCAAGGACTTTTTGTCTATACCGTCTGGTTCTGTGTTGCGGCATCTTCGTTGAATGCTGCCTTTCAAAGGTTGTCGCCATAGAGTTGATTGTGGTTCTTATCACTGGATAATGCATATATCGTTACCATTTACTCTTAGAGAGAACAGACCAGTTGGTCCATTGTTGACAAACCGATAATTGTGCATTGCCAAACATTTGTTTCTAATATCATTTTTGACTTGCTATCCACAGGTAGTTGTTTATGCAGCCCATTAATAGCACAAACAAGCTTTTTTGAACTGACCCAATAAGGCTATTAAGTAAATAGTATAGCAGATAGTATGATGAAAAGGAAAGGGGTTCGGCCCTTTCCCTAACAATTTCCAGTGCCACTTTACATTTAGATGAGCGGAGCTAAATCCTTCGAGTGAATAGTTGCAGAATACGCATCGCTCTAGGAGGCTTAGCGCTAAGTTAGGAACACGCTTTTAGGCTATGTGCCGCAAGTTCTATAAGAGAAGCATTTAGTCTCACTCACCCACCTTATAAGTATAGACTTGTAGGTAGATGATGTCATCACACTAAAGGATGGTTTTCACTGCCCTCTTACTATTACCACTTTGGTCGCATAGACTTGTCTCTATATTAGAGATACTATCTTAGATAGAGATGTCCCAAATTCCATAAGACTTCTCTGTCAGCAAGCAATCAGCGTACCTTCTGGGTATGTGAGCAGACCTAATGTTGCTCACATACCCAGACTTACTTCTATTCTCTATATAGGTAGACGACCGTGGGCGATAATTTCTACACCCCAGTTTTGACCAGCTTCCAGCAGTAGCGGCCACCGCAGGACAAAGCAACTTCCCTGGTGTGTACGTTCAAAGCCAGCTTCTGAACCAGTTACTGCATCGATTGAGAAACGCCATAGCGCGGCAGGTTCACTCAATGCAAAGTTAACTTCCTGCCCTAGCCAAGTATTACCAATGCTGAACTCATAGACATCGGCAATTTCGCCCGCGCTATCAAAGTGACTATTCTCCAGTTGTTGCCCAACTACTTGGTAGTAAGCCTGAGGATTTCCTCCTCCGCCAAGCAGATTTACATTCCATTCGCATGCAAAAAAAGTTTGTAAGCGTGCCAGACTCCTGTTTCCGATTATGTAGCGTATAACCAGCTTCTCTTCTCCAAGCGATAGAAAGAGGCTTTTGGTTAGATGCACATGAATTGGGCTGAGTGCCCCAGCTCGTCGCACCTGACCATCACGAGCCATGATAACGCTCAGGCCCTTTTCATCTTGCTCGATCCTAGTCTCATAACACTGATCTACGAAGTTACCCTGCTCTTCATAACGCGCCTGAACAAAATTCGCCATTGGTAAACCTGGAGGGAGAAAATGGTCGACCAAGCTAGCACGTCGGTAGCGATCTACAACAAGGTACTGATCTAGGTCTGGCTCCTTGATACGGATTGTTGTGTGTGGCGAACTAGGTTCTTCTTCGTCATGTGTCGCTCTTTGCCGTTGCAGGAGAGCTTGCGCTACCTTTCGGCGACGTTCCTGCTCGTATTCACGCAGCATCGGATGGTAACTTTCCTGAGAGCGAGTCATGACAGAGAGCATATTATGAGCACTCCGTCGCAGATCCCATTCGAATAGCGTGCCACCATGCTCTGGATCAATATAGAGATTTTGTTGGTCGCTCTCAATGATCAGTTTTTCTTGAGTATTGCGCTCGAAATCGACGATTTCGTAACGCTGCCAGGGTGTGGTACTGTAGAGAACTCGGTCGGCTGCGTTTTCAGCTTTAATAAGATGATGGTAGATAGCGGAGCGTACATGTGTCATATAAATCCCACCAAATAGACCATGCCAGTAGGTATCATTAGCTTGGGCTTTCCATAGGTGGACGATGCCACTTGCCTCTGTTGCTCCAGCCACATACACACGCTCGTGGACGCGTAGCATCTTTTTGTGCTGATTATTGCCTTCAGGATAGCGCACCAGAAAATTACGCCAGAAACCTCCGCGCATAAATTGAAGCACATCGTCGCGTTTTTCATCTTCCAATTGATGAAGCAACTTGCCAAACAGATATGACTTCTGCGCAGGAAGTGCCCACTCAGACATTTCTATGTATGAGGAGGTAGGGAGATAGATTCGCCCAAGAGCCGAATGGGTACTTGCATATTCTCCCAGCAGTGTCAAATGTAGCCATTCTTTGTTGTGCTCCAAAGCACTGAAGAATTCTTCTACCCAGCCAGAGCGTCCGTCTTTTCCCCAGCAATATTTGTGCGTCTCCGGCCAACTGCCAAACTTTTCGCCGTCATCTCCCATCACGATAATACGTCCGCCATCAGTTGTAGCAAGAGCACGTAGAGCTGTAATAGTCTCAGAAACTGGTCGCCAGGGGATCGTATAACGGAGGGTCTTACTGGTCGCATAAACTTTAAGAACGCTGCTCTGGTCTTCGGTTGCATAATAACCATAGAGGTCACTATCTTCCAAGCCAACATTCTTGAAATGAATATCGTCCAGGATGGTCCATTCAATTCCAGCCTCTGTAAGCGAACGTGCAAGAGATGGCTCCCAGACACGTTCTGCAAGCCACATGCCCGTTGGCTTGACCGCAAAGTCGCATTCGATACGTTCGCTCAGACGACGGATCTGAGCTATTTTGTCGCGATCAGGAATCACGGGAAGGATTGGTTCGTAGTAGCCTCCACTTACAATCTCAACCTGATTGCGCTTAACAAGTGCT
>DASYAN010000279.1:0-18876 GCA_036501345.1 Ktedonobacteraceae bacterium | reverse complement strand
CCCCCATCGCAGCTATCATACAAGAGGCCCAAAGCCGGAATATTCCCGTTGAAACGGTGCCACGTGCACGCCTGGATCAGTTGAGCCGTGGGGCAGTTCATCAGGGATGCCTTGCACAGGTAGAAGAGCGCAAATACGTCAGCGTTGATGATATCCTGGCCCATGCCGAGCACTTGCAGCAAGAGCCATTCCTCTTGATGCTTGACGCCATCCAGGATGTCAACAACCTGGGTTCGTTGCTGCGCACAGCAGAGGCATCTGGAGCACACGGAGTAATTATCCCGCTACATCGTGCGGCAGAAATCAATGCGACCGTGGTCAAATCGGCAGCTGGAGCAACCGAGCACCTGTTGATCGCCCAGGAGACCAATCTGACACGGACTATTCAATACCTCAAAAAACAGCAGATCTGGGTTGTGGGTCTGGCTGGAGAAGCCCAGACGTTATATACTAAAGCTGACCTGACTGGTCCGCTCGCTTTGGTCGTGGGCAATGAGGGAAAAGGCATCAGCCGATTGGTACGCGAGCACTGCGATCTGCTCATCAAGCTCCCCATGCACGGACATATCAATTCATTGAACGCGGCTGTCGCTGGTAGCATTGCACTGTATGAGGCCTTGCGTCAACGCCAAACCAATTGACCTTTTCAGTTTATTCATATATACTTCTTTTCACGCAGAGGCAGAATGAACCCTCAGATTATACTAGGACTCACGCAGAGGTAGGATTGAGGCTCAGAATCAACATTATGTCACAGTCCACTTTGATGATACTGCAATAGGAGTATTTTATTGTGTTCAAGATATTTACCCAGCAATTTGTAGCGCTTGTTTGTAGTTTAATAGGATTTCTCACCTTTGCGTTCGCTTTTGCATCTATAACGCTGGCAGCAGGTCAATATGCCTACAAGCCCATGCCTAGCATTGAAACACCCACACCTATACTCATGTCCACACCCACACCCACACTCACACCTACATCCACGCCAACACCTACACCAGCCCCCCCGCCCACACTTACACTCTCACAACCGGGCAGTGATAACCAGCCAATTGGCCATCCAGGCACAAAGGTCGATATCACAGGGCTATCATTTACGCCAAATAGTTCTGTAAGCCTTTACACGGCGATAAATCCAAACCAATGTGTAACAGGGGGAACAGTAACACAGTTTAGCAGTCAACCCACAGAAAATGTACAGGCCGATGGGACGTTTGACCTCCAGACAACGTGGCCAAGTAATGCCAGCCAACCCGGGACAGCTTATTATGTCTGCGCCATTCCATCAAGCGGACAAGGTATAGCTTCTGGTCAGACTTTTAGCGTCGCCCAAAATGTTACAGTCAATGCATCTTCAAACAGTGTTAATCCTGGTGATAGTATCACTATTACTGGCGATAACTGGCTGCCTCCCCTCCAGCTCCAGGTGAGTATCGTTCCTAAGCAAGAGACAGGAGGAAATACCAACGCAATTGCTAGCGCAACTACCACCCCAGATAGCAATGGCCACTTTAGCGTTAACCTAACGATTGATAATAATGCACAGCCAGGTCAATATGAGATCGACGTTGTCGCGCCAGATGAGTCAACACTGACAAACCAACCAAGCACTGCCATGATTACGATTAATGGTCAGGCAACACCCACGGCAACACCAACAGCTAGTACTGGAGGAGGATCAAATGGCAATGGCGGCCTCACGCCCTTAATCTTTATCTTGGGAGGACTGGGCTTGCTGTGTGTGATTGCAGGAGGAGTCATGTTTGCCGTATCAAGACCACCATCAGGGGCAGCGCCATCTTCACGCATGCAATAAATCCGCTATCTGGAAGACTTGCTCTTAACAAGCAGCAGAAGCTGGACGAGGAGAAGCTTGGCCAATAGAGAATGCCTCAGTGATCGAGAGGCTTCAACAAAAGAATGTGCAATACTATCCCTCTGGTCATCTACATCCTGAAGCCTTGATTACAGCGAGAGCCGCTTGAAAATCCGCTCGGGGATACACTTGATAATAAACATGATCGGTCGCCAGAACCATGGCAGATAGACCACATCTTTGCCCTTTTTCATCGCTTCATAAATGCCATAGCCAACTGATTGTGGACTCGCCGTCAACAGTCCCTTCTTCAAGTGAGCGGTCATCGGAGTAGCCACATAGCCAGGTTTGATCGTCACGACAGAGACACCTGCTGAGGAAAGACGATTGCGCAAGCCCTGCAGGAACGCGCTCACTGCTGCTTTGGCTGTCCCATACACATAGTTGCTCTTTCGTCCACGATCTCCTGCGACCGAGCTGACTACGGCAATACAGCCATGCCGCTGCTGCTCAAAATAGTTGGCACTGATAGTTAATAGTGCAATAACGCTGAGGCAGTTGGTCTGTAACTCTTGCATGGTCTCGGCTACGCTTTGCTCAGACTTGTGTTGATCTCCCAGCGTGCCGTGGGCAATCAGCAGCATATCTAGTTCACCCAGCGAGGCAATAGCTTGCTCGAACATTTCCTGGTGCCGATCTAACTCACAGAGATCCAATACATATGTTTCGGCCCGCTTAGCGCCCCGCACTTTCAGGTCATCAGCTACCGTGGTTAACTTCTCAGCGCTACGACCAACCAAGAACAGGTCTGCTCCATCACGGGCAAAACACTTTGCAGCCTCATAGGCCATAGCCGAGCTTGCTCCGATAATCACTACTCTCATACTCATTATTCTTTCTTACAATCTTTTTACGGGAAGTTCCTCTAATTCTCCAACGGTCGCCGCCGTCACGCGACGCCAGAAGCTAGAGGAGAATTTGGAATCAATGTACTGTGTAAACTCGCGCCAATGGGGAAAATAGGTCTGAAAACTTTCAGGACTCATGCGAGCATCCTTGGCTGGATACACCACGCCACCGCTTTGGCGTACAACCTCATCTAAATCCTCTAGCAACTCGAGCGTCTTGTTTCCTTGATTGGCAAAATCCAACGCCAGTTCCAATCCAGGTCGCGGAAACGAGAGCATACCGGGTGAGGATCTATCTCCAAATGTTTTCAATACCGAGAGAAACGAACCCTGACCAGAACGACTGATCCGCTCCAGCAATTCCTTCATGGCATCGTAACCATCATCATACGGCACAATACATTGGTACTGAAAAAATCCACGCTTTCCGTACATGCGATTCCATTTATGAATAGCGTCAAGAGGATAAAAAAATGGATCATATAAGACTGTTTTCTGCACACTATTTTTTCGCTGCAAAGAATAATTGGTTGTATTGAAGGCCTTGATTGTCCACATATTCAAGATCCAGGACGGGAAATCTAGAGGGATAACCAAAGGCTTTTTTTTCTTGATGATATCAGAATTTTTTTGTTCTGCATGATTACCACGCGTAAAAAAGCCACGTCCAAGCTGCTTCCCACTTGCCAAGCAATCTACCCAGGCTACTGTATACTCGAAATCCTGCTCTGATGCCGCTGCGATATCTATAAATTCTCTGAGCGAGGCAAAGCGAATACGTTCCATATCTATCAATGGACTACGTATGGGTCGCAAACGTATTTCGGCCCACAAGATCACGCCAGTCAGACCTAGACCACCAATGGTCGCTCGGAACAAATCAGCATTCTCTTCGGGAGAACAAATCAGCCGTTGACCATCCGAACGTAGCAGTTCAAAGCATGTGACATGACAGCCAAACGCTCCAGCTCTGTGATGATTTTTGCCATGCACATCGTTGGCAATTGCACCACCAACGGAGGCAAATTTAGTGCCAGGTGTTACTGTAAGGAACCAGCCATGTGGCACGATCAGTTCCAGAATATCAGCAAGTGTGACTCCAGCCTCACAGCGCAACAGCCCTTTATCAACATCAAATGAGAGAAATCGTGTTAGATGGCTCATATCGAGCAGGATGCCACTCTCGTTCAGGCAGCTATCCCCATAGCTCCGCCCATACCCATGGGGCAGGACTGGCAGTTCCAGTTCTGCTAGATTAGGCAATTCATCGCGCCAAAAAACAGGAATCACACGACTTGCTTCTACTTGTGGATAGCGTCCCCAGGACTGCGGCGATTTATTAGCAGAAAACATTGTACCGTACCCTCACAGCGGATTCTCCAAAGAGTGCAGACTCTGAATCTTGACCACACCTCCACGTGAGGGTAAGCATACATGAATAAACTGAAAAGGTCAATTGATATGGCAAGACTCACGGTTAGTTCAGGCAAAGTGCTCAGGGTTGCTCACTTAGCAGATCACATGCCCGTGCCTGCCTGATGGCTTGGACGCGGTTACTGACGCCCAATTTGGAGAAAATGTTACTGACATGCCGTTTGACCGTGTCAAGGACAATGACCAACTCTTGAGCAATTTCCCGGTTGGACGCACCCTGTGCCAGCAACTGTAGAACCTGCAGTTCTCGCTCACTCAAGGGCATCGGTAGAGGCTGAGCTTTGGCGCACTCTCCTGCCGATACATGAGCCTTGTTCTCCTGCTGAAAAGCGACAAGCAATGTGTCCAGATAGGGGATTGGTCCGTGCTTGCGGTCGCACTTGTGTAGTCGATAAAGCAGAGCTTCTATGCCGGCTCCTTCGTCCATAAAACTGCGGATGTAACCCTCCGGCTCGGCCAGTCGAACCGCCTCGGAGAGGGTTTCGAGTGCCTGTGTTTCCTGCTGGTACATTTGGTAAGCGAGAGCTTGCAAGAGTCGGATCTCTATCACATGGCCCCAGCGCTCGCCTGCGGTTGCCCTCTGGAGCACAGGTTCCAGTCGCTGCAGAGCAAGATCGGGCTGCTGCTTTGCCAAGAGGATGCGGACTCGTGCCACCTCTTCGCGTTCGCGAGCAAAGGGAGTACCACGCCGCTCTGTCACATCTCGTTCCTCGGCCCAGCATATCGCGCGGTCCAGTTCTCCACAAGCGAGCCAGAGTCGGACCTGGTCGACTGTGGTGAAGAAAGAATAGACCTGGAAATAGCCAGCCTGGTCCATGCTCCCCTGGTTCATACTCTTGCCGAAGCGTTCAAGTTTTTGGAGGGTAGAGCGTGCTGCATCTAGCTCTCCACGTGAAAGATAGATACTTACCAGTATTGCGTACCCGTAGAATTGATGCTGGCTCGATGTAATCGATTCAGCTCGTTTGCACAGTGATAGAGCCTCTTCTGCAAGGGAGAGCGCTGCATCCAACTGGTTCCACTCGCGCAGGATCTCCGCTTGCAAGACAGTGGGCAAGGCCACCTCAGGCAAAAGGAGTCCTTCTGGCTGTGTTCCCAGTTAAATCGCCTGCTGGGTCAGCCGATGTGCCTCATGCAACCGCCCTGCTCCTAGCACGAACACAGCAGCTCCACCCATGACACTGGTTGTCAAAAGGGTCTGCCCTGTGGTCTGGGCAAGGGAGATTGCTTGCAACATGCCCTGGATAGCGGCGTTTGCATCGTTTACTGAAGAAAAATAATAGGTAATGCACTGGGCGTTGGTAGCAAGTAAACGAGCAACAACATTCTGTGCCGAGAGCAGAGTAAAAGCCCGCTGGCAGAGCAGAAGGGTTTCTTGGCCTTCCTCTTGAAGATAGCTCCGTAAGTGGGCACGAGTACTCAATACCGCTCCAAGCAGATCCTCTTGCTGCGCTTGCGAGACGAGCATCGGATGTGACTCGTGCTCATGCGTCTGTATCGTGAGTGAAGCAGCCAACGTCGCTTCTGTGGCATCGAGCCAGGCCTCTAGTAGTGTATGTGGGGCAAATGCCCACAACATCTGGGCGCAGGTAAGGCAGAGGAGAGGCCGAGCAGCCAGAACCTCTATTGGCAACTGCTCCAGCCACTGCTGGAGCAAGGTCAGCTCATGTTCACTTGCAGCCCAAGTGTGTGTGGTTAATGCGAGATGCTTACGCTCGATCAGGTCAGCCGCCCGCTGCCACTGGTGAGCACTGAAAGCATGCAAGACAGCCTTAGTGAGCTGGTCATGCTCAGCCATACCAGAGACTGGCACGATAGTGTAAGCCACACACGAGATCTGCATGTCCCTGCTCTAACTGATAGCGCAAGGCTTCGGCAAAGAGGGCATGGTAGCGATACCGTTGCCTTTTGCTATCCAGGGAGACCACAAATAAATTGGCCTGCTCGAGCCATTGCAATATCTGTTGGCTGCCTGTCTGTTGCATAACCGCATCACAGAGCGAGGCACTGAGCTGTTCGAGAATGCACGTGGAAAGCAGAAACGTTTGCACTTCCTGTGGCTGTCGTTGCAAGATCTCCTGGGTCAAATAGTCGAGAATGTAGTGCTGATCCCCACTAAGCTCCTGGAGCAAGCTGAGAGGATCAGCCCGCTCTGGGAGAGACAGACCGAGTAATTGCAAGCCCACCAGCCAGCCCTCTGTCCGAGCAGTGATCTGCTGGACCGTCTCTTCTGGCAGATGAATGCCCATCACCTCATCAAAGAAGGCCTTGGTTTCCTCTGCCGTACAGCGCAACTGGTCCGTACGCACTTCCAATGCTTGTCGCTGTGCCCGCAGCAGCGGAAGGGGCAGAGGCGGATCAGCACGCGTTGCTACAATAATATGCAATTGAGGTGGAAGATGCTCAATCAGATAGGCCAGGCTCGTATGCACCTCTTGCTCGCCAATCACCTGATAGTCGTCGAGGATCAACAAGAAGTCATCTGTTCCCTCCGCCAGCAGGTTAATCAGCTCTCCCAGCAGATACTTAAGGGGTGGAGATTGTAGCGATTGCAGTTCTGTTAACAAAGCAGTGAAGCGTTCGGGTTGCAGCTTACCCAACGCTGTCAGAACATAGCTCCAGAAGAGTTGTGGTTTGTTATCCTCCTCATCAAGAGACACCCAGGCTATCCGAGCATGGCTTGCGAGCTGCGATCGTGCCCAGGCTGAGAGAAGAGTTGTCTTCCCAAAGCCTGCAGGAGCCGACACCAGCATGAAGGGGTGCTTGAGGCTCTCATCGAGCAAAGCACAGAGGCGAGCACGCCAGATGAGCGTCCCCGGTGCAACTGGGATATAGAATTTGGTAGCCAGAAGCTGGCTCTGGATAACCCAAGAGGTATTCATGATCTCTTCTTTCTTCATGCCGCAACTATTCCTTTTTCTTTGCTGTAAGGAACTGATCCATTCCTTAAACAATGATCTACCTCTTGACCATTATATGATAGCAAGCAACCCTTGCCAAACAATCTCTGAGAGTGATACGATATCCCACGAGAGGGTCGGGCAAGCTTTCAGTTCCTCTGATCCATTATCATCAATAGAAGGATTGGCGGAAATATATGTATAAATGAAGAACATACCAGAAAAAACGATCTGACTGGTCTTAAAGGCTTAGAGAGATCATAGGAAGATTTCAGAAAATTTGCTAGTAAGAAATGATCTGAAATATGGAAGATGATGGATGACGAAAGGACTCTTCCAGGAATAATATGATCGTGTCTCAGTATGATTTAATGGAAGAGTTTCAGCCATTAAGGAAGGGATTTTCATATTCTGGCTCAAAATCTGTCTATACTCGAGTACACTTAGAAGCTGAGGGTTTTCGTCTAGATCTTTTTGTAGCCTTTTCAGGCCTCTGGTCTAAGGCGTATAAGCATAAGGCCAAGACAGAACACCCACAATGCAAACAGCAGAGTAGCAATGGTTGTTATTGTATTCTGGCCAACTCCTGGCGTGCCGGCAACTCCTACAGCACTGATACAGAGTAGTCCACCTACTAGGATTGCTGTATAGCTGAAAACAACCCAGTGCGCAGGCCAGAGATTGAGCCCGGTTCTGCAAATCATTGCACCAAAAAACAGGGTGCTCAGACCAAGCAGCCCAATGCCAATTGTATTTGTGCTGATAGCGAAGATACTCACAAACGAGGCAACGGTACCGCGGTCAACACGGCCCAGGATAAACATAAAATAGAGTGTGCTCGCTATTGCACCCAGGACATAAATCACAAGACTAATAATACCAGCCCATGCCGCTAGGACGACGAAACCTCTGCCACGCCAAGCATAGGGAGGCATACCATTCGTCTCTCCCTGTTCTGTTTGTTGATCGCTCTCCTGTACAGTCTTTGTCCCATTTGTATCTTCTATCTGCTCTTCTTCTTCTGATCGATCACGCTGACCCATAATTTCCTGTGCCACAATGATGCGATAGAGCGAGAATGGCAAAGTAAATAGCAGAGCAAAGGCCAATATCAGAAGCACCCGGTAGATGATAAACTGGAAGCTGTGTTGGCTAATCCAGGTGAGGTAAGCAGTAAAGCCGCCTGTTCCAGTCCCATTGAGGACATCGTCAAGCCCTGCCGGATTGAGGACTACTACCTGGTAGAGTGGTATGCCTATGAGCAAGAGCACACCGCTGATGAGATAAGAGACTCCGTTCGTATGAAGCCTTGAGAGTAAACTACGATTCATGACTATAGATCGTTCCTATTTCACCTTCCTTTTCTTCACCTTACCACACCTTCCCTACCTTGTCCACTTGTTTCGACAAACCTTGCCAGCAGAACCATTTATTGCTAGACTAGGAACCATGGATTTGTTGATGAGACTATTTGCAAGAGGAGAAAAGGTCTGTGGAGTCTTCCCAGGAAGAGTTAATTGCAAAGCTCAATGAAATGAACAAAGATACAGCCTTGAACGTGATGGGTATCAAGCTGAGCGAAGCCACGAAAGATAAAGTTGTCGCAATAATGCCGATCACTTCTCACCATCATCAGCCAATGGGTTATTTGCATGGAGGAGTGTCAGTGCTACTAGCTGAATCGGTCGCCTCATGGGGCAGTATGCTCAATATCGATACAGATCGACAGGTAGCCTTTGGCTTGGAAATCAATGCTAATCACCTGCGCCCAAAACGTGAGGGCATATTGACAGCAGTTGCAATCCCACTGCATCGCGGGCGTACCACGCACATCTGGGATATCCGCATTACTGATGAGAACAATAAACTAGTCTGTATTTCGCGTTGTACTGTCGCTATTGTCGATCGATCATCAGAAAATGGCAATGCTCAATAAACAAGAGATAGATCGGAAGCTACTTTAGCTACTTCCGATTTCCTGCATCACTGCCGCTAGATTTTCATACACATAATCAGGTTTAATGCTTGTTTTTTGCAGACTCTCACGCGAATCTTTACCAGAGAGTACTAGTAGTGTATGCGTTCCTGCAGCCTTGCCTGCCAGGATATCGGTTTCAAGCCCATCGCCGATCATCACTGTCTCTTCAGGTTGGCTACCGAGCAGAGACATAGCTTCCTGGAGTAACATCGGCTGTGGTTTCCCAACAACTTCCGGTGTAACACCGCTCCCAGCTTCGATTGCTGCTGCCATTGTTCCACAACCAGCAATGAAGCCTCCCTCAATAGGCAAGAGCGAATCGCGGTTGATTGCGATAAACGTGGCTCCCGCTCGCACGGCTAGAACCGCCTCTGTAAGCTTTTTATAGTTAAAGGCGCGATCCAGACCAACCAGGACCACATCGGCTTTATGGCTACTAGTGTTAACAACCTGTAAACCGTTCGCAAGGACCAGATCGGCGAGTGGCTGCTCTCCTACAACATAAACGTGAGCACAGGGGAAGCGATGCGCAATATGGATGACAGCGGCCTGAGCTGCAACCAGCACATGGGATTCGCCAGTAGCGATACCCAGGCGTGTCAATTTTGTTACTACCTGGGCTTGACTAGCAAAGGAATTGTTGGTAAGAAAAAGATACTTTTTATGATTGCTGTTGAGCCAGTTAACAAACTCCTTTGCGCCCGGAATTAACTCTTCTCCTCGGTAGACGACACCATCAAGATCAATAAGATAGGTTGTAAATTGTACTATCTGCGGTTGCATCTATTTCTATTTTCTTGCTTGTTTCACGATGTGAGTTGTTCACGGATAGAAACAATCTCACGACGTAACGTAGAGTCTGTATTGATTGCACGATCAATCTTTTCGCAGGCATGCAGCACCGTGCTATGGTCGCGTCCGCCGAACAGTTGTCCAATTTCTAGCAGTGAAGCCTGCGTTTCCTGACGGATTAGATACATCGCGATCTGGCGTGGCATCACAATATATTTGTCGCGCTGTTTGCTGCACATATCTTCTACAGAGATGTGATAGTATTCCGCGACTGCTTGGATAATCTGCTGACTATTCAGGCGCTGCTCGCGCGTATCATTGCCTAATGAAGACATTGCAGCTCGTGCGACATCAAGCGTAAGGTCTGTGCGATGAAGTTGCTGGTAAGCCATCAGCCGATTGAGGCAGCCCTCTAGTTCACGGATGTTCGTTTGTACGCGTCCAGCAATATAGGCAATGATTTCGTCCTGCACGCGATAATTCAATAGGTCTGCTTTAACGCGCAGAATGGCCATTCTAGTCTCCAGGTCTGGTGGCTGAATGTCAGCAATTAGTCCCCATTCGAAGCGTGAACGCAAGCGCTCTTCCAGGCTGAGAATAGCCTTTGGTGGGCGGTCGCTACAGATCACGATCTGTTTACTCATCTCGTACAAGCTATTGAACGTGTGGAAGAACTCTTCCTCGGTTGATTCTTTGCCAGCAATGAACTGAATATCGTCAACGAGCAAGATATCGACGGAGCGATATTTAGCGCGGAACTCCTCGGTCGTGCGATAGCGAATGGCATTAACAATTTCATTGGTAAATTGCTCCGAGGAGACATAGAGTACAGCCAGTCCTGTTTGCACACCCTGGTGGCCAATTGCATGCAAGAGATGCGTCTTGCCCAGACCTACCCCACCGTAGAGAAAGAGTGGATTGTACGACTCGCCGGGAGCTTCAGCAACGGCGAGCGAAGCAGCATGTGCCAGACGATTACTATTGCCAACAATAAAAGCATCGAATGTGTAGCGTGCATTCAAGCGATTATGCATGAGCATATTGGCACGCTGCTCATTTTCCCAATCCTCCAACGAGGCCCCAGAAGTGTATGGCAACGGTGTTTGCACAGGACCATTGACGCTGTTGTCATGGTAAGAGGTATAGCTCTGCCTCGACGAAGAAGCCATCGTGCTTGCACCACGGCCAGGAGACTCTTTGTAGCCATTGGAAGCAGAAGGTTCGGCGGGCATGCCTGACGCTATATATGCAACAGTAAGCATCACCGGCTGCCCTGTCACATCCTTAAGAACCTCTTCGAGGATATAACGCCAGTGCGCATTCACCACATCACAAGCCCGATCATTAGGGACCTGCAATGTCAGGTGGATATCTTGCTCGGACTGCGGAGTAGCAGCATCACCTTTTCCAGGAGGAGCAGCACTTGACAAATGAGCATCCAACAGCCAGTTCTTGGTGAGAGCATCAATTGGTGACGTCTCAAGTCGTTCAAGTGCAGTACGCCAGATAATAGCGGTATTCACCCGAAATCCCCCATATTTAGCCCTCGACTAGTGCAACACACTCAATTTCAACTAGCGCTTTGCGTGGTAGCTCGGCAGCTGCTACTGTCGAGCGTGCCGGAGCTGAACTACCAAAATAGTTTGCATAGATGGCGTTCATAGCTTGAAAGTCACTCATATGTGTCAGGAAGACAGTCGTTTTGATCACGCTTTTAAGTGAAGTACCTGCACTGTCGAGTACTGCCTGCAAATTTTGTAAGACACGATGAGTTTGTGCTTGTACATCCTCACCAACAAGTTCTCCCGTGACTGGATCTAGAGCGATCTGGCCTGAGGTGTATACAAACTGTCCGCAGCGGATGGCCTGACTATACGGACCAATTGCTGCTGGTGCGTCTGGTGTTGTGACCTGCATAAGCTGTATCTTTTCCATACATGTCTCCTATAGTGTTCATTAGATGCGATAGCAGTACTGTTGTCCCTATCAAGTGTTTTCTATGGTTCGGAGTTTTCTCATCAAGCTGCAAAACGCATACATGCCTAGTTTACAGCTCTTTAGAGCCGAGTCTAGCCCTTGAGGCTTGTTCCTCAGTGGTATCTATATTTTGAGGGACAAGCCTTCTATGCTCAGCGGAGGGTCTATTGACCACTACCCAGTTGATGTATTAGACGAGTAAGGGCGAGCTGGTGACTTACCGCGAAAAAGTTCACGTGCGCAGGTACGTAATGCCTGTTGCATCTCTGTGGCCGAACTAAAGCGATCTTCGGGCTCTTTTTGCAGTACCCGGTTTATGAACTTTTCTAGGACGGATGGGATCGTTGGATTGAACTGTCGTAATGGTGGCGGACTAGCTGAAGCATGTTGCATAGCAATCGAAACGGCTGTTGGACCCACAAATGGTGGTCGCCCGGCTAGCATTTCAAACATCACGACACCAAGCGAGTAGAGGTCGGAGGAACCCGTCAAGGTCTCACCACGTGCTTGCTCTGGGGAGAGATAATCGGCAGTGCCGAGCACAATGCCACTATTGGTCAGGCCCGCATCCTCAGCTACGCGTACAATACCAAAGTCAGTTAATTTCACCCACGCCCCTCCATCGCTGAGGCTTCCTGTACCCCCCCAAGCTAGCATAATATTTTGTGGTTTAATATCTCGATGGATAAAGCCGCGTGCGTGTGCTACTTGAAGTACGGAACAGACCTGAAGCGCAATCTCTATCGCCTCGCGTGCCTGCAATTGCCGTCGCTGTCCGACAAGTTGTTTCAATGTTGGGCCATGGATATATTCCATCACAAGAAAATACTGCCCCATTTCTTCAACAAAATCATAGATGGTGACAGCATTCGGGTGAGCAAGTGCAGCAGCAGCACGTGCCTCGCGACGAAAGCGCTCAACTGCGCGTTGATCGTTTTTATCTAGAGATCGCAGTATTTTGATCGCTACAATGCGCTCTACACGATGATCCCAGGTTTTGAAGACGCTCGCCATACCGCCTGTGGCAATATGCTCGCGAATTTCGTACCGTCCAGCGATTAATGTGCCTTCAAATTGGTTCAAGGTTTTTTACCTCAAGCAGCCTGGGCAAACACTTATTGACATCCCTTCCCATGCGTGAAGTGCAAGGGATTTCCAATCCGCTAGATCGCGGAGTACCCTCACGGGATAGCTTTCCTGCCTCATCGAATCTTGCCTGTGCGAGCTTTCGCCCTTCCTATGATTATCTCTCACTAGCATATGTTTACCTCGCTTACAAACCACCTGCTTGAACGTTCTATAGGACCTATGAGCAAATGCTCTGCAGCACCCGTCTGGCCTTTCACCAATAATTTGTAAGGTCTCTGGCACTTGCAATGTTATCGAAGAACACCATGATAATAGCATGATTGACAACGAAAGGCAAGAGCACAACCATGCAAGCATTGTCAAGGAGAATCATGCATTCGCCATAATTCTAACCAACGTTAGCTATACCATTTATGACACAAAAGAACCCGCCGCAAGCCACTGTGATTTTCATCCAGGCGGATAGGTGGGTTTGTCCGTGGCTTTAGCCAGAAGTCTGTTCGCTCGTGGTACATCACAAGAAGTTTTATCTTGTTACACAAATATTTGATGTTACAGATTTGGATATGCAACGTTATAGATAGTAGGACATTTAAACGCTACGAAGGTACGGGTATCCAATCCACGGCTTTAGGAAGTGTAGCGCAGCAAATATTTTCCCAGGAAAAGCCTCCACCCTTGTGGGTACATTCCCAAGGGAGTAGCATCGAAAGATGCAGGTGTTGGTCTTCTCCAAGAAGCCAAAAGCGTAGGGACCCAGCCATCTACTGGAGGCGCAAGGCATGAGAACACCAACGAGCATGGCACCGCTCAAGGTGTGTTGTCTGGGATGGCGAGACACCTATCAGATATTCCCTGCCAACTACGCGTCCCGTCTTGAGTCGTGGCTACGCCACATTTCTCAGGGAAGCGACTACGCGAGAGTGTCAGAAGCTGCAGGGCTTTCGCCCTTGCGGAGTGTCACTTGTAGAGTCTACTGATAGCCTACTTGGTGAGAGAGAAGAGGATGCCCTTACACTCAAGGCGCCCATGACGCTCGTGAGTCACCGTCAAGCTGTCCATTGCTCTGCATTAGCTGGACCTGACTATCGGGCTTCATGCTGACCTTGTCCGTTTTAGGATCATTATTGAGCGTCGCTAGCCAGATATCGAATTTGTCATTCTGGTAACCGTAATAGAGAAGCTGTTTACCATCGGGTGACCAGACAGGTTGACTCACAAAGGAGTTTGCGAGAAGTTTTACTGATTTTGTGCTGTAAGGTATCAGGGCTTTTTGTAGGTTTGCTGAAGCTGTTGGATTAAAAGCTGGATCATTGGGATCATTGGCAACCCCCTCTGCAACTGGTATCGTGTAAAGGCTAGTAGTATTAGTATTAGTATTTACTCGTTGTACATAAGCAATTGTGTTACCATCAGGAGAGAATGCAGGTTGAAAGTTAACCAGATCGGGAATATCGGGTGTGAGAGGCACAGATGGGTCATTTCCTGGATGATATTGTTGGCGACGTACCCCAGTCACTAGTGTCGTATCTTCCAGCACAATCTGCACAACCTGTTTGTCACCAGTCGGATCATATTGAAAGGTAGTATACATTACTTGTTCTGGATGGCCAGGTCGATAGCTTGGATCGCGATTTCCACCATCACCGAAGACGGCATAACCAATCGGCTGAGCCTGATCCATGGCCTGCTGGGCAGTAAGAGAGACATCGATCGGAAGCGAAAATACCTGCATATCAAGAAAATAGGCATTGGCATACACTCCACCCAAACTATTCCAATAGAAATTCTTTTGCAAGTCGCTCAGGAACATGAGATGTGAGCTATCTGCTGACCAAGCTGGTTGTGCAAACCAATAGTAGGTATTTGCCCCATTGCCCTGTGGAGTATAATGGCCACTACCAGTGACAATTGTATGGATTGTATGATCTAGGGAATTTGTTGACATATACACGAGATTGGAATAGTCTTTGTAACGTTGAATAAAGGCAACCCACTTACCATCAGGAGAGACTGCCGGATCACGCACATCCATGCCCTGTGTTATCTGAGTGAGCTTGAGATTGCCGCCCAGTATGTAGAGGTTACGATTGAGGGTAAAGTAAATTTTTCCTGTAAACTTGGCCTGCTGAGCCATATTAACTTGGATCGGCTGACCATCCTTACCCGTTGCTGTATTCTGGAAAGAGCTGCTATCCTCACTAATGCCCAGGCAGCCTTGCAGGCTGAATACCAGGACCACTGACAAAAGTAATATATACCACTGTTTGGAGAATTTCATCACTACTACCTCACACCCAGCCTATCCTGAAAAATACGATAGGTTCCCTGACAGTTTCTCTACTATTGTGACAATCCACACAGAGAGAAGTCGTACGGCTTCTCTCCAGCAGTCAGTTTACACACGCGCATTCAAATGTGTCAAGAGGCAACTTCTCTTGGGTATCTAACAAAAATCACACTTGACATTATGCCAAAATGGTATATACTATGATATATGCATGTTATCACTAAATCAGCACTCGTAAGATTCTGGACAAAGCATCCAGATGCAGAAGGTCCATTACAAACATGGTTCCGTACGATGAAGAAGGGAGTATTTGCAGATTTTACTAGCCTGCGGGCAATATTTGCCAGTGCTGACTATGTAGATGATCTGACTGTATTTAACATAGGCGGTAATAAATATCGTTTGATAGCAGATATTCGCTATGATCGACAGAAGATATATATTCTACATGTACTCACTCATGCAGAGTATAATCGAAATAACTGGAAAAGGAGAAATTGATGCAAATTCTATCAAGAGAAGCACCAGAACCACAAGCAATTCTTCAGGCATGGATGCCATTTAAGGAAGTGATAGGTGTGACTTCAGTTCGTACCGAAGCTGATTACGAGTTAGCTAGTGCAATTATTGATACTCTGCTTGATGCAACCAGAGGCAATGAAGATCACCCGCTTGCAGATGTCCTCGACTACTTGGCGAATCAAGTTGAAGCATATGAGGATGAGCACTTTCCAATACCGGAAGCAGAACCGCATGAAATGCTACGCTTCCTAATGGATCAGCACGGACTCAAACAAGAAGATCTTGCCGATTGTGCACCTCAAAGCAGAATATCGGATATTCTCAATGGCAAGCGGTCCATCAGCAAAGAGATTGCCAAGAAGTTAGCACGTCGATTTCACGTGCACGCTGATCTATTCCTTTAATTTGCATCTTGTATTGTTTTACTCATCTACTATGATGTCCAGCAAGCCCGGGAGTCAGCATCGAGTTGTCCCTGGACGTTTGTCAGTTGCACCTGACTATTGGGCTTTATGGCAAATGCTCCTGTTTTGGCATTTTTCGTGATTGTTGCTATCCAGATATCGAAGCTATTATTAGCAAAGCTGTAATAGAGAATATGCGTTCCATCCGGTGACCAGATCGGCTGACTTACATACAGTCCCTCTAAAAGTTTGTTGGATAGACTGTACATCGACAAACCCTTGGTAAGATTAGTCTGGGAGATGGGATTGAACGCGGGATTGGTTGGATCGCCTGTAATACCCTCAGGAACTGGCATCGCATACAGAGCCATGTGAGTAGCATTTTCTCGTCGTACGTAGAGGACTGTATTGCCATCGGGGGAGAAGGACGGTTCAAGGTTCATGTCGCTGGGTTGCGTAATTGGAACCCCAGGATCGCTTTCACAGTTTGTGCTACCGGGCTGATAAAGGTAGGGATGGTTGGCAATGGCATTAGGATCTTCCATTAAAATCTGAATCATCTGGCTCGCATTTGGACCATAATTGTAGCCTGTGTAGATAATCTGATCACTATGACCTGGGCGATAGCTTGGATCACGCAGTCCTCCATCTCCAAAGGTACTATAAGCAAGGGTTTGTGGTTGCTCTGTCGGGTTGCTAATGGACATGGAAAGGATCAGCGGGTCAAGCAGAAAATCATCAACATTGCATGGTCCAATAGTTAATTTGTCCAGGTCGCTCACAAAGAGCAAATGGTCACTATCGGCATTCCAGGCTGGTTGTGCAAGCCATTCGAATGTGCTCTTAGGGGCATTCATCGGAGAGGCCGGATTGGGAAGATATTTACCGTTGCCTGAGAGAATGGTTTGTGGTGTTCCACCGCTGGTTGGCATCACCATCAGATCAGAATAGTCCTTGGAAAAGTTGGCAAATGCAATCCATTTTCCATCAGGAGAGACAGCAGGATTACGCACATCCATACCATGTGTCAACTGCGTAAGCTTGAGCTGACCATCCAGCACGTAGAGATTACGACCGAGCGTAAAATAAATCTTGCCAGTAAATTTTGCCTGATCCGTGCTGTTGATGCCTATCGGTCCATTCTTACCAGTGTTCTTGCTCTGGAATGGGTTATTATCCCCTATCCCCAGGCAGCTCTGCAAACTGAGTGCCAAGGCAGCGAGCAAGAATACCTTATACCATAACGTCCTTTCTGGGGACCCATTCCCTTGAGGGATTGGGAGGAAAGAAACAGCCCGCAGGCTGGAAAAATCCTTCATCACGCACTCCTTTGGGAATAGCCGTAGCCATCGGCTCTTTGAAGCTTTCGGCAGTAATTCTTTCCAACGTCAGAAACCGTCCCTGATCCCGTTGCTATGGTAAAAGACCCGCTTGCCTTTGATGACATTCTCCCCGTGTGCGTCCCAGCACGCTTGAGCTGAGACGGCACAATGGCTTTGACGATATCGCCTGTCTTAAACCCGTGCTTGGGATGTTTCTCTTTGGGATCAGTGCGAGGGAAGCCAAACCTGCTCATCAGGCACATTTGTCTACAACCGTGCCCGTAGGCCGTAATGAACAACGGAACAACGCCTGTAACTCCTATCTGCTCAGGAGTCGATTTGCCAACGCACGCCGCGTCTATCCAATGGGTCTTGGCAAGCTCACGTATGGTGCGGTTGTACTTGGTGAGTCCTCCAGAACCGCATTCGATCGGTAACCTCAAGGCTTCTAATCTTTCGAAAAGTGCCTTTCGTGTGGTATTTACAGCAGCGGCATCTCTCAGTGGCGCTTTGGCTTGTGCGAGGATCGACTTGAGCAACTCAGGTTTCTTTTTGAGAAAGTCCCCAATGTCCTTGGTTCCCTTGGCAATGTTGCACTTCTCACAGGCTAAGCAGAGGTTCGATATTCGATCGGAGCCACGTTTCGCTCTAGGATGGATATGCTCTATCTGGAGTTGGATATTTTCCTTCCCGCAATAGGTGCATTTACGTCCCCACTTCTCCAGCAAGTACTCTCTCACCTCATATCCTTGGAGAGTCCCTTGTTGGTACTCAACGCCGCTTATTTCAGCATTCTCCATGATTTGCATGTCAAACTTGACTCGCTCCATGCTGATAGCGGCGATTGGGCACGTCCACCTGAAACGCTCTACCCATGTAATGATGTTGGATATTCGGCTCTGCAAAGAGGGCGCTAACCAACCCGCCTTCTTATTGCGTCGGTTTTTCCACCTTGCTTTGCGATAGCGGGTATGTCTAGCCCGCCTGCCACAACGCACGCCACGGCGATCGTCTAGGCTCTTCTTAATTTGCAGTCCCCTGTGGGTGAGCTCAGCAGCAAAAACCACCTCTCCAGTTGCATCATTCATGATGGCTATTCCTGTGGTCTTGCTTCCAGGATCAATCTTGATTCGTAGCTCTGCAACAACCGGATCATCAATGGCAACCTTCAGAATGATTATGAATGGGTATCTCTTTAGTACCGCTGCTTTTCCTTTATTGAGAAGCAATCGAGCCTCTCCAGGATGAATGGTATTCAATGGTCTCTTGTTGGTATCTACCACGAAAACGTTACTCACGTGTATGCTCCTTTGAGAGCCTCCGATTTCTCGGGTAATGGTGGCCTCGACACTGTTAGAAAGCGGTTTGGCGTTGCAAGCACTGGCACTAACCCTCGTAATCCTGTTTAACCTGCAACCGTAGAGCATCGGGCTGGCCTCGCACC
>DASYAN010000278.1:0-10890 GCA_036501345.1 Ktedonobacteraceae bacterium | reverse complement strand
TCACAAATCCCCCGCCAGTTCTCGAGAGGGCTATCTAGCCGAGGGAGAGGGAAAAAGTGGTGGCTTATCTGTGCGTGGCAGTACTAGCACAAGTGCACAGAAACAACTCAATGATAGAAATAAATTTTTAAGAGCTAGAGTATGATGATCCGATCATGTACTAACCTCAGTCCTGCTGTACTAGTGTAGATGGCTCTGGCTTTCTCCTTTACCTCTACTGAAGAAATAAACCCAGCCGATGAATATAGGTAGTTGTATTAATCATTAATACACAGAGAGTCATCAGGAGTATCTTTGCACTCCTCAATTCTTTGCTTGTCGTCAGAAAAGTAAAGAAGCCTCTCAGCTTCTTTTAGGAGGGAAAATATAATGGAATCGCAGATAACCACAGGTATTCAAAAATATATTCAGCTAACTTCATGGAAACGCCTGATCTTGGTAACTACCATGCTATTTTCAGCAGGGATCCTACCAGTTATAACCTCAGGTCCAGTCGCTTATGCTAGCAGCGCTTCACATGCCTCACCTGCTTCACCTAGTTCATCTCAGTACAGAAATGGTGGAAAAACTCAGCAACAACAAAATCTATTAAACCAAACCGCTTCAGGCAATGGAGTAAACCAAAGCAACCAAGCAGGGCAAGCAAGAGAAATCCTTCAGACTAACCAGGGTAGCATCCTTATCTGCGAAGGACATGGTAAGAATAACAACCAAAATGGGCGAAAAGGCCATGGAAGCGCTAACAGTACTAATGAAAATGCTAGCAGTACTAAAGGAACTAATCTTCCAATAGGTCAAAAAGCGCAAAACGGAAACATTACTTTCTTATGTCTCTGAAAGTAATGGAGTATAATCAGGGTGTCAAGGAAACTGGGAATCTTGCTCATCTAAACTGAGATCTTGAGCGTGAATCTCATTTCAGACGGATGGGTTAACGGACACCCTGATAATCCATAGAGGTGCTCTTTCGGTACAGCCACTGAAAGTGGTGGAGAAAGGTCCTCCCAGATTTGCAGAACAGGCATCCATTTCGTTAGCTTGTATCTATAAAAAAAGAGATACAAACATTGCACAAAAGACGGATGCCTCTAAACAATTTTGCCCAAACCTGGAATGCACGTCAAAATGTGTCTAAAAGCATAGGATACATGCTTCCAAATGAGACACCCTCTGCTCCAGATTTTGACATACTCTTGATCTGAAATCAGGAAGAGTTCTAATCCAATCATCACCGTTGAGAAAGTAACTAACCCCATAAGCACAGCAATACCAAGATGAAAAAGTATGCCAAGCAATATCCACGGGAGCTTAACGCGTGAGATAATAGCCACTGGAAACAGCAGCTGATAGAACATAGCAATATAGGTTGCAACAGTGACAATCAATGGCTTTGTAAAGATTTCATAGGCACCAGGAAGTGTAAACCATTGAACTTGGCTAATGTAGTAGAGTGCAACCCCTTCTTGCCACAATTCTCCAGTTGCTTTTGCAAAACCGGAGGCAAGATACATAGCGATTAACTGAAAGGCAATCGCTAGAACTGCTATATTGTGTAGCCATACGCGGAGCTGCCCTGAGGAAAACGTTGCTCGACGTGGCAACAGAAAGAGCATATACATAAGCGAGAGTTGGGTAATATTATCTCCACCATCATAGAATTCTGGTAACCTCTGATTAAGCAAGAAGAGGGTTACAAGCGCAATAAAAGTTGCAGTACGAGTATAATAGCCAAACAAAAGCCCTAATGCCCCAATAGCCATGATGAATAGCACAAAGAAGGTGCGAGCATCCGTTGTGAAAGCACGATCAAAGATATTACCCAGCATTGGCCCCAAAATAGGACTTGTAGACCCGTACCCGAGGCCATTTGGCCCCCATAGATATGCCGCAAAAGGAAATTGTGTAAACACCTGAAAGAGCAACATAGCTCCTATGCAAACTTGGAGTACCCTCACACCAGTCCTTTGGTGAGGATCATCAGCAAGCCATCTCCATGCCTTATAAAATGTTTCCATTGTTCCCCCCTCAAATCTGATAGAGATGCATATTCTCCACACTTTTGTCAATCGGGTAGACACCAATGAAATTAGTCGTGACAATCGGCTGCTTTGATGTTCCTCTTTCAGCCCACGGCTTACTCTGTCTCTGATAGATCACCAGTGCTACATAACTGGCATTACGTCGCCCGATATCTTTACAGAATGCGGATGCTATCTTTACCATAAGCTGTACTGGTTGTTGATCTGGCTGATCAAGATAATTCAAGATGGCTTTAGTTGCTGGACGAGAAAGTCTCTCGTACGCAGAAAAGCGATTGTTCTGATTCTTCGTCCATAACGGAGAAGTTAAATCGTACCATCCGTTGCTTGGCAAGCCCTTCGCTTCAGCAACCTTCAACTCATCACTACTAAGCGGTCGTACGACTAATGCAAAATCGGCAGAGATCGGGTCAGGTGCAAATAAATTCCAATTCTGTGGAAAATAGGTTCCAATCGTTGCATCGAGAAATGGCTGTAATGCAAACTTCAAAGGATTGAGAGGTAATACATATAGCAGAGTGAGTGTGAAATGTGTGATGAGCCATAGCACTGTTATGATACGTAGAAAATTTACTACCTTCACGCGAACAGCTTTCAGCACATTCCCTTCCTTCCAAGAGACAGGTATACGCATATGCCTCACAACTATCACCTCCTGTACTGATCATGCCATTTTCCAAAGAAAGACCAGGAAGAACTGCTCAAGTTCAAAAGTCGAATGACTGTAGCTGGCTAGATTTGAACCAGACATTGTTCATCGCTCTGAGCTTGTTATTTCTCCTGATCTTAGCCATTTGCTCATCCTTGCTAGCTCGTGTTCCCATCACTGTGCTAACGGTACATGAATAACTTGCTGGTGTAACATTACTGGTGGCGTCATAGTAGCCAGCAAAACAGCAATGACAGCAATAACAGCGATGACTATTAATACGAGCAATATTCGACTTCTTGGCCATAGCAAGGTCCTTACCAAATTTTTTGGATTTATCACCGATCGTACGTGTTTGGTTATCACAGCCATAGAATGCACTCCTTTCATCAGGAAAACGTATTTTTTTCGATCCAAGTTTCAAAAATGGGAACCGTGAATCGAGACAAAAGAACAAACTGCGGCCATATTGCATACATATAGTTGCTGAGATGTAATGGTTACAAACCTATATCACCAGATCGACATGCCTCTTGATCTGTTCTCGGTGACAATCGCATTTTTACGTTTTCTTTCCCCTCCCTTGTTTTTGGATAGGTCTTATGCTACAGTGAAAAGTAACAGATGCACGCCAAAAAGATAGAAGGAGGTACGGTGCTCCCACCAATCCTATCAGCAGATTGGGTCTCAGCACCGGAAATAACGGATGAGCGAAAAATGTCTTGAAGGCCATGCGGGGCACTCTGACCACGATCATAGCCATAGCATGACCAGAAGGACGCTACGTTTTGCCTTTTTCCTGACGCTAGTGATAGCGGCCACCCAGACAATTGGCGGTCTGCTCGCCCACTCACTAGCACTGCTTTCCGACGCTGGTCATGTCCTTACCGATCTGTTTGCACTTGGTCTTGCCTGGTTCGCAGCTGTACAAGCGGAACGGCCCGCAAATGCACGCAATACCTTCGGCTACCATCGTGTAGGTATCCTTGCTGCACTTGTCAACGCCATTACGCTGATTCTAATTACCATAGGAATTCTCTATGAAGCCCTTCAACGCTTCCGGCAACCTGAACCTGTCAACCCTCTTATCATGCTTATCTCTGCCTGGATTGGTATCGTGATTAACCTTATCATTGCGTTTGGACTACAGAAGGAAAGCCATAATCTCAATACGCGGGCAGCGGCACTCCATGTCTTCGGCGACGTAGCAGCATCTATGGGTGTAATCATCGCCAGTGTGATCATTCTGCTCACAAGCTGGTCTCCGATCGACCCGCTTCTCTCTATCGGGATTGCTGTTTTAATTGCTATAGGGGCATGGCGGGTTGTTTGTGAGACGACTGATATTCTTCTCGAGGCGGTACCAAAAGGCCTGGATATGACGGCTCTAGTAGAAGATATGCAAGGAGTGGTAGGCATACAAGCTGTGCATGATCTACATGTATGGAGTATCTCCAGCGGCATGTCATCACTTTCCTGCCATGTGACTATTGCTGATCAAAAGGCTAGTGAAAGTTCTTTAATACTATGTGCGCTGGAGTCTCTACTCAAAGGAAAGTACCATATTGAACACTGCACAATCCAATTTGAGTGTCACGCTCATCAAGCGCCTCATTGTTCGATCAATGACCTCTACTGTCAATTAACTGATATATCTAAACGATAAGGATGCCGATAGTACTGATCACTTTTCTCATTCCATCAGCACCAAACATTCTTGTAAGTTGTTTCCCATTCATTCATTACTCACGGGAACTTCTTCCAAGCAAAAAGCGTCAGAAGAGTAAAGAGGTAGCCAATCGTAATGCTTGTCTAGTACTTTCCTGCTAATATGCAGTAACTAATAGCAAAAGAGACGCCCTTATGCTAAAAAATAGCTATATTTTTCCTAGAGGAAGGGCATTAATTACTATGAAGCTAGACCATTTTAATAGTATACGGAAAGGTGGTCGTTCTATTGATACAAGCAACGTAACCAAATCTTTGACCGTACATACTGTAGCTAAGCTAAAATTGTTGTTCAAGAAAAGTCCCAGACTGCGTAAACATACAGCCTATCGAAGAGTGCTGCCTATACGCCCCATGCCAACGGAAACCATGTATTCCTTACAATGAATACTATAGGGGAACCATTGACCAGCGAGATCAAAACTTAGGATGATTCATTTTGTTATATGTGATATCTTCTATCTGACTGGGGAGGAAATGACGATACAGGATCGCGTCGGACAACAACTCGGCAATTATCGACTGACCTATCTGCTAGGACAGGGAGGATTTGGTGATGTCTATCTGGGTCAGCATATCTACCTCAATACGCAGGCAGCTATCAAGGTATTGCTTGAACAGATGACAGCCCAGGACTTCCAAAGCTTTCTCAAAGAGGCGCAAACGGTTGCAGTCCTGAAACATCCTCATATCCTACGCGTACTAGAGTTTGGCCTGGATAATGCCACACCTTTTCTAGTCATGGAGTATGCTTCCCGTGGCACATTACGTCAGAGCCATCCTCAAGGCACAACGGTTCCACTTCCAGCGGTGGTATTGTACGTAAAGCAAGTGGCAGCTGCACTGCAGTATGCCCATGATCAGAAAATTGTACACCGCGACGTGAAGCCGGAGAACATGTTAGTAGGGGACCAAGGCTATATTGTGCTCAGTGACTTTGGCACTGCTATCGTTGCCCACAAAACCCAATCTCTTAATACACATGATGCCATGGGCACTGTCTGGTATATGGCTCCCGAACAGATTCGGGGCAAAGCACGTCCGGCCAGCGACCAATATGCGTTAGCGGTGGTGGTCTACGAATGGTTATGCGGAGCATGCCCATTCGTAGGTTCAGCCCCCATCGAAATCGCCCTCCAACATCTTTCTGAGTCACCACCGCCATTGCAAGCGAGAGTTCCCAGTATTACAACAGCGGTAGAACAGGTTATACAGAAGGCACTAGCCAAAGACCCACGGCAGCGTTTTCCCTCCATCTTGGAGTTTGCCAATACTCTTGAGCAGGCATGCCCGCCCGATATGCAGGCATTACTATCTGCATCCCCCCAGCCAATAAATACCCAAGAAGATCTGTCCGGTGGAGTAACAATGCCATTGGTACCCGATCAACCTATACAGTCTCTACAGGCATCTGTATTGATACCAGTTGTCGGCACACAGATCTCTATCTATCAGGGTCATACCCATTTTGTAGAGACGCTTGCATGGTCCCCGGACAGTTCTCGCGTCACCTCAGGAGGCTGGGATCAAACAGTACATGTATGCGATGCTGCTACAGCAGAGCCTATTCTGGTATATGACGGTCATGCTTCTAGCAAGGCTAGGGGAGAGGGAATCCCTGAAGGAATGATATTTGCAGTGGCTTGGTCCCCAGATGGAACCTCGATTGCCTCGGGAAGTTGGGATAAAACCGTGCAGGTGTGGGATGCCACCAACGGCACACAGATCTATACCTATCGCGGTCACGTCACCAGTGTGCCTGCAGTGGCTTGGTCCCCTGATAGTACACGCATTGCTTCAGCTAGCGTTGATGGTACGGTACAGGTGTGGGAAGCCGCCACGGGCAGGTATGCTCAAACCTTTCGCGGTCATAACAGCTATGTGTATGCCGTAACATGGTCCCCAGATGGTAAACGTATCGCCTCGGGTGGCAATGATCGGAAGGTGCATATATGGGATGCAACTACCGGCAAGCTCCTTCTGACTTATGAAAATCATGTCAGCGATGTTACAGCGGTAGCCTGGTCTCCTAATGGCACTTGCATTGCATCCGGCAGCAGCATATATGAAGGTACAGTACATGTATGGGACACAACGACAGGCGTACAAGTTCAAACGTATGAGGGGCATAGCGGAACACTGAAGGCTCTGTCCTGGTCTCCAGACAGTACACGCATTGCTTCGGCAAGCACTGATGGGACAGTGCAGGTATGGTACGCTTCTACAGGGACAGAGATCTGGACTTATAGTGGTCACTCTGACCAAGTGAATGCTGTGCAATGGTCTCCAGATAGCTCTCGTATCGCTTCGGCAGGCAGAGATACAACAGTACAAATTTGGCATGCATAGACTGTGAAATAGGCAGAGCGACCTTTCTTCTCAAAAACTATCACCAGGGAGAGGAAACGTCGCTCTTTTTGATGGTACAATATGCTCTTAGACAAACAGCCATCGACAGAGAGGATAGCTTCAGCTCATATACAACAGAGAATGGGTATTTGCATTGCAAGAAAGGTAAATAGAGATGGATGTTCCGATCATGACGCAAGAACAGTCAGATCGAATAGAGCAGTCAAAAGCAGACTATATTGAGTCCTGGATGCAAAGCATGCGCGAGCAACCGGGGAATCCCTTCGGTATCGCAATCCAGCACTTCGGGAGAGCCAGGGCCTTCGCAGCCCGTAATCTCGCCCATGTGGGTCTCTTTAACCGTGTGATCGGTATAGGTCCAGAGCATACAGCTCAGCTCGATGACATCGTACGCTTCTATGAATTACAGGGAGTACCATATCGTATTGATATCAATCCTTATCGTGTCAGCACTGATCTGTTGGCAGGTCTAGTTGACTATGGATTTCACGAGTCCATGTTTCAAAGCATGTTATACGGTGTCCCTTCAGTAGTACCGTTGGAGCTTCCCCCCTCTGTGACCATTCAGGATGTTACCTTTGAGCGCCTAGAGCGCTTTGTCGATGTGTATATGCACGGCTTCCAGGAGGCATTGCATGGACAAGGAAGCGAAGTGGGACTGCTCGGCAGCGCCCTTGAAGTTCTCTATGGGCGTGCAGGATGGCAATTCTCTCTGGTAAGCGTTGATGAGAAGCCAGCCAGCATTGGCCTGCTCTATATTCAGGATGGTGTGGCATCACTAGCTGGTGGTGCCACTATTCCCTCATTCAGGAACAGGGGGGGCCAGACAGTAACACTCGCTCATCGTTTTACTCTTGCCGCCGAGGCCAATAGTAGCCTGATTGTCGGACAAGCAGAGGCTGGCAGTGTGATCCAGACTAACATGGAACGTATAGGGATGCGCATTGCTTACACGCGTGCAATGTGGACCAGGATACGCCCTTCTAGAACATGATTGCGGAGGCATCTATTGAGAAGCTCCTCATAAGTAATGGCTGAGGACAATGACTACTTCAGCTTGAGAACAGAATATTGGCCTTTCCGGAGAAGCACTTTCTCCTGGAAGGGCCCGTGATTTCAAATTCCTTGTTTTCACCAGTTAGTACAGTTCTACCCTCCCCTATTACCATGGCGTTGACCAACGCAAGCACAGATCAATCACACCCAGCGGGACTGGCACCAGTACACAGGTTGTCAATAACAAACGCATCACACCCGCAAATGTTGGTTTCTCCAGCAAACGATAGAGCCACTTGCCAATCCACGAACCGTAGAGCATTGTCAGTCCTGCCCCAACTGCCAGCCACATCTCCCAGGGCGCAAAATGCCAGATAGCGTACGTACACAGTCCGAAAATAACTCCACAGATGACATAGATTCGATTCTCCGTAAAACTCGTTCGACGCAATAGTTCACAGACAACAACCACTACAAAGAGCGGAATGGGCACCCACAGCGATGGCTCCTTGAGCGCAACGGGCAAGATTTGCGTCCATAACTTCACTCCCTTGTAATGCAGGAACAGAATAGTATACAGATCACGTGCCATTAGCGTCAACGACCAGACCAACGGGGCTGCCAGGAAGATTCTGGCACGCCGATCCAAGCAGTGCAGAAATGCTGTGGCAACCCCGGCGAACAACGCTACCATCGGAATGAATAGGCAACTTGTTAGACGCGTTATACCAAATTGCAGATAGATGTGATACATATGCTGCGCCGTTGGCTCTGTGCGTACAATCGGCATATTCTCCATCGCATGTAACAGACCCGGCGTATAATTCAGATAGAACGGCCCTAGAATGGGTGGACACAAAAATTCCAGCACCATTACGGCCATCACCAGTTCCGTCACCCAGGTGGTAGGTCGGTACACACGAAATGCCAGACGTGCTGCCACAAAGCCGACAATAATCGTTAGCCAACACCATGTTAACATGTCGTGCGGAGCCGACCACTGGGTTTCATCGAGCCCGAACGCACTGTGCCAGAAGTTATCAAACATAATTGTACAGCTTAATGCGATCAAACCAGCACCCAGGATAACCAGCGAACCAGGGACAGGGAACGGAATCAATGGGACGCGCAAGCTTGGGCCAAACCAGATGCGTAGCTTGGGTGTGAAAGCAATCGCAGCAACCAGCAGGCCCGTTAGTGTTGTCATCACAAAGATAAATAAGTGTGGAGGTGACCAGAACGTATCAAAGAAGTGGGTGAGATGCCAAGTGCGATCCCACAATTTCCCCAGAGCAGTCGAAGCAAAGAACAGGACAAAGGTAAACCAGAAGAGTCGGTAGGCCCAAATCATATTTAGCGGTTCTTTGGCTTTTAAGTGTTTCACATGTGGAGGCGGCTCTACCTGGGTGAGTGTTACGTTCTGGGCATTGTCCACAGAACCCCTCACTGCTGAAGCTGTTTGCTGCATAATGACTAGCCTTCTTCTCTTTTTAAAAATTTCCAATGGAGCTATTGGAACTATTGAACTATTGAAACTATGGAACAGCATGTTTGATATATTAAAGATATTTCTTGAACAATTTGGGCATAAGCATGCTAGGTCTGTCATGATACCAATGCAAGCTCTTCCATTACTATCACTATCGGCTTATCCCCAGATCTCTAAAGCCCTCTTTTGAGTAGGTGAAGTAGCATGGGACCAATGGCAGTAATAAACATGTCCTTTGGGGAAAGAGCTGACCAGCTTGCATTTCGCATTGAAAGACTGGCCAGCGCTGATCTCGAACGTAGAACATAGAGCGTCGTGCAAGATCTGGTCACTCTACTGAACAGTTGTGCCACTCTCAAAGGCATCTTCTACACTTTAGGACCAATCCAAACGGTTTAGATATTCACAAACTCGCGGATACCAAAAGAGGAGAGTTCTCTGCCAAACCCACTCCGTTTTATCCCTCCAAAAGGAAGTCGTGGATCACTAGTTGTTATTCCATTGAGAAAACAACTCCCTGTTTCGACTCGTGACGCCAATTCACGACCCTTCTCAATATTGCGGGTCCACAGACTACAGCTCAGACCATATTTTGAGGTATTGGCCAACGCTATCGCATGATTGGTGTAAGACGGCATGCTCTCCCTCTTTTGCATCTTCAGATCCTGACGATACTCAATGATAGATCTGGAAGGCTTCTGCAAGACTTTCTTATTCTTTACAAAGGTGGTTTGTTATGATAGACTTCCTAAGGAGCAAGGTGATGAAGAGAATGGATCAGTTCCTAAAGAGGAAAACAGAAGTATTTGCAAGTAGGACAAGTCACAATGCATATGTTGCCCCAGAGACCATCCCTCTGGCCTCTCAATGCGATGACTTTATTATATTGAGTCCCCTTGATGCTTCTTCTTCGTCTCAGATGACAGTCAGACAGATGGCCTCTCAGGCTCATTTCTTCAGCCTTAAGTGTCGGCAAGACACCTGACTGGCACTTCTGTGCACATGCCATCTTTGAGTAACCTGGATTTTGCTCGTTGAAGGAACCCTGCGTGCTCCATCCATACCTTCAGAGCCCATGCAAACATATCTTGAGGAAGAAGGGAGATGAAAAGAGCATGGAGAAGCCACGTGATCAAGAAATAAAAATAGCTATAGCTCAAGAGAATATAACACAGCAATTGATGCCTTTGCACAAACAACTTCTAGCGACCAAATTCTATGTTCCTACCACCCCGGGACCACTAGTCTCCCGTCCTCGTCTGACCTCCTTGCTCAATGAGAGCCTGAAATATCCTCTGACACTCATCTCTGCTCCAGCAGGCTTTGGCAAGACCACTTTACTCTCTAGCTGGGTTCACTCATTAACTGCCAGAAACTTCCGCCTAGCCTGGGTCTCGCTCGACGAAGAGGATAATGATCCCTGGCTCTTTTGCGCCTACATTCTCTCCGCATTTGATCAGCAACAGCCAGGACTCTTTCAGGGTCTGTGAATGATTGAAGGCAAACCTCTATTGAGACGTATGCCCATGGAACCAATTTCTACATGAGAATCAAAGGCTCCAAAAACTGGTAAGATAGAACCCTTGTCATCAATCTTAGCAGAAAGGGAGTCTATCCTA
>DASYAN010000277.1:0-8728 GCA_036501345.1 Ktedonobacteraceae bacterium | reverse complement strand
AGAAAATGTGGCTCTATCTACTACAGCACTCAAGTATGTATATGCTGTGGCAAGTTCAAGACTGCAACTCCTGGGCAGAATAGCAGAGCTGCCTTCAGGCGCAACGCCATTTGATGATGCTTATAATCATTCTCCGTCTTCAGTGAAACGGTAGCCCACACCAGGGACCGTGAGGATAAACCGTGGATGGTCAGGAACTGGTTCAAGCTTCTGGCGCAACTGCGCCACATAGACATGGAGACGATGTGCTTTCTCGGGCGCTTCAGGCTCCATTCCCCAGAGCTGGTTTACGAGCATCTGTCTGGTCAAAATTTTGCCTCGATGGGCCAAGAAGACTTTGAGTAGTTCGTATTCAGTCGGTGTCAACTTCACCTCTCGCTCCTCAACCTGAACCTTTCGGTGAGCAAAATCGACTTGCAGTGAACCGAGCAGCAGGAGTGGTTCAGTCCCTGTCTGGACCTGGGCCATGTGACGCAGAGCAACCCTGACACGCGCTAGTACTTCCTTCATCCCAAAGGGTTTCGCGATATAATCATCAGCACCCAGGTCGAGCGCTTGGACCTTATCGCCTTCCGTATCCTTGACCGAGAGCACAATAATTGGCACATTGGACTCTTCACGAATCCGTCGACAGACCTCCAGACCACTTATGCCTGGTAATACCAAGTCTAGTAATAGCACATCTGGTCGCTGCTGCAATGTCAGCTTAACTGCATCTTCTCCATTTCTGGCGGTGAACACTTTATAGCCATGAGCCGTTAAGCTGCGCTGCAAGGCACGAATAATCTCGATTTCGTCATCCACGACGAGAATGTAAGCTCCCCCCTGCTTATTCATGCAACGCTCCCTTCAAGTATGTTAACTGGGAAGACAATGCAGAAGGTCGTCCCACCTCCTGATCGTGGTTCGGCCCAGATTTTGCCTCCGTGCGCTTCAACGAGACCCTTACAGACGGCTAATCCCAGACCTGATCCTGGCGGACTAGTAGGGTGACGATCTTTGGTGTTGAGCACACGGTAGAACTTGTCGAAGATGCGTTCATAGTCATCCTCAGGAATGCCAGGGCCACGATCCGCAACGTTGATTATAATCTCGTCCCCTGACAGTTGTGTGCTGACCTCGATCGGAGATTCGGGGGGCGTATAGCGAACGGCATTTTCTATCAGATTGGTCAGGACTTGATCGATTTGTAGATAGTCCAGTTCAACGGGAGGAAGATCTATGGGAAGGTGCAAAGAAACCTTGCGTCCTTGAATTAATGGTTGTAAGCGGTCTAGCACATCCTGAATGAGTGCCTTCAGCTGGTACCAGTCTTTCTCAGGTTTGAGTGCGCCATCCTCAATCCGCGACATATCGAGCAAATTGCCCACCAAGCGGTTGAGTCGATCAGCTTCCCGCTCAATAGAGAGTGCAAAGCTACGCTGTGCCTCCTCGTCCCAGTCGACATCTTCCTGCAACAACGAACTGGCCGCTGCTTTAATAACTGTCAGCGGAGTGCGTAGATCATGTGAGACTGAAGAAAGGAGCGCTGATCGTAGTGCATCGGTACGCTGCAAAAGTTCGACGCGCAAGTTTTCACGTTGGAGACGTACACGCTCAATTAGAGCGGCTGCCTGATCCAGGAATGTCCAGAAAAATGTAGCTGGCACACTGGGATGATCGCGCTCTTCTTCTTGGCGTTCTATCTGCTTTAACTGTCCAGAACCGTCAAGGACTCGTAGGCGAAGCACACCCACCACTTTCTGTCCCATTTTGAGTGGGATCAGATGCAAGGAGCGGCGTACCGTATGTCCTGCCGCCGTCGTATGGATGAGAACGCGCTGCCTAAAGCGAGCGGATGTCAGAGGTGGAAGCGCGTCATCATCGTAGAATTCCATGCTGCGACCATGCGTCATCACCCATGTGACAATGGCTTGTTCATCACGAGACAATGCAATGTTCTCTGCAGGTTGATAGGCATCTGCTTCCACTTGTATGTTCTCATGATGGTCCAGCTGCAAAATCGCGCAATCGTGTACTCCCCATGAAGAAAATACGTCGACGATAGCTTGGGCAATGGCCTGGAGCTGGTGTGCTGGCTCTTCCTCACGAGTGGTCACACGCATCAGATCATAGAGTGTGTATGTCTCCCTCTCACGACGCGCAGCCTCACGAGCCCGTTGACGTAATGCAGAAGCTAGATGTCCCGTCAAAATGGCATCGATAAGAAAGACGAAAAGGGCAATCCATTCCTCCGGACGGGCGATGGTAAAAGTATACAAGGGAGGCACAATGAAAAAGTCGAAGGAGAAAAATGCCACCAGCGATGCAAAGATCGCTGCATAACGGCCTCTCGTGCTTGCGAGAGCTAAAACGACCAACAAATAGACAATCGAAATATTAGGGATATAGGGATAGAGCCGAAATACAGCAATGATCAATGTAACAAAGAGGGAACCAATGGTAGCCAACACACTATCAAGCAAGTATTGCACCCAGCGAGGCACTTTTTTGACTTCAAGCACCGGGCCCCGTTCTCTCTTTTTCATAGCAGAGCGACCTTTCCACCTGGACACAAACAGGCAGAGCGCAAAAGGAAACTCTTTCCGCTCTTGAATTTATAGAAATGTCTTCTAGATGAGTAAAAGGAGAAGAAGTTGCAAGAACCATTCCTCCTCCAACAGGATTTGCTCTTTTCTCATTCTTCAGTATAGATCAAGAGAGATCAATAAAAAGTATGAGGAGGCGTCAAACATCTAAAAATTTGCTCAAGAAAAGGTCAGAGTACAAGAAGACAAGAACTTCCATCTGCCATACGCTCGACTAAACATTCGGCCAACAGCATTGTCTCAAAGGTAGCCCGAGAAAGACCGATCGTACCCTATTGAGCGAATAGTGAACATCGAAGAATATTTCTTGAGCAAATCTTGAGATATCTGAACACTCTATTGAGCCAACGTTGAGAATATCTATGACTATCCTATGGGTAAGATGAGTTGATCACTGGACTCTGGAAAAGACTTGATCTGATCTGGTTTGTTCGGAGATATAGTGTATAAGGAGGATAGTTATGCATGTTGGACGGTTACTCCTCCCGTTCACCCACGGTATCGATATGCAGGCCCTCGACTTTGCCGTTAGCTTTGCTTGTAACCGCCATGCCACCCTGATTCCTCTCATCCTTATTCCTGTCCCGGAACAACAATCCACTTGTGGTGTTCGGCTGGAGATGTTCCAGCAGGCACAGGACTTTTTGGAAGCGGTATCCTTCAAAGCAACGAAGTATGATGTAGCGATTGAACGAGTCGAGGTCGTAACCCACAACGTCGTCGAGCAGATCGTTCATGTTCTATCCTCTCAGAAATGCGATGGTCTGCTGCTCTTTATGAGCGAGACTAAAGGAATACTGCTCCAGGAGCAGGAGATCAAAGCATTGATCGAACAGAGAGGACCACCGTGCTATCTGGTTCATCTCCCATCAACGCGCCGCACACACAAAACCCACACCATCATTCAGAGATTCTGGGAGTGGTTGAGCAGAAGGTCGATAGCCTTCAAGCGCTCATCTCACGAATCCCAGGTACAAGAACCAATCTATCTCATTGACACGGACAATAACAAACCTGTGACTCAGTATGAAAAAGAACCCATCGGATAGGAGAAACATGACCTATGGATCTGCAAGAAAAATCTACACCTCATAGCCCAGTAGGCAATGAGAAGGCAGACGAAGCAACACTACCCATTGTTGAGAAAGAAGACCCAAGCTTCTTGATGCGAACCGAGGTCCGCCAGGGCAGTCGGCCTGGCGATGTCCGTGTCCGCTGGGTGCGCCCAACTCATGAGGCATTCCGACGGCGTAGTGCAGGAGTGTTAGAAGCAACCACCGAAGCTGGAGCTCCACGGACCAATCTGGAGCGCGCTACTACCACAATCAAGCGACTGCTTATCGGTGCTCCACTGGCCACTGCGAGGGCAGAACACGAACGACTGAATAAATTCCAAGCGTTGGCTGTTCTTTCATCTGATGCCATTTCTTCTGTTGCGTACGCGACGGAGGCCATCCTGATCACGCTAGTTGCCGCCGGATCGGGCAATCTCTGGCTCACCCTATTTATTTGTCTGGCGATTGTAGGACTGCTCAGCATTGTGGCCCTCTCCTATCGCCAAACCATTCCGGCCTATCCCAATGGAGGTGGATCTTATATTGTAGCGAAAGATAACCTGGGTACACTACCAGGATTAGTGGCAGCAGCGTCATTAATGATTGACTATGTCCTGACTGTCTCCGTCAGTATTGCTGCTGGTGTACAAGCTCTGGCAACACTCTTTCCTTCGTTAGCACCGAACGTGGTGCCAATTGATATAGCATTGGTTATTATAATTACCGTTGTGAATCTGCGTGGTGTACGTGAGTCGGGAGCTATCTTTTCTCTTCCAACTTACGTGTTCATTGGGAGCGCATTGCTACTCATTTTGGTTGGATGCATCAAAGTCTTTCTCTTTCAGCACCAACCACTGTTCGGGCATTTTCAATATGTTCGCCCTGTAGAGTCGTTGAGTCTCTTCCTGATCCTGAGATCTTTTGCCGATGGCTGTGCAGCCATGACTGGGACCGAAGCCATTTCCAACGGTATCCCAGCATTTCGCAAACCGGAGACCCGTAATGCCGCGATTACATTGACCTGGATGGCAGTCATTCTGGGAACCCTGTTCATTGGGATCACCGTGTTGGCACTGGCATACGGGACCGAAGCTAATTCAGCGGGTAATCCCACGGTTATCGGGCAAATCGCTCAGTTAGTGTTCACTGGTCCTCTTTTCTTCATGTATCCTGTCTTCCAGTTTGCGACCCTCTTCATCTTGACCTTGGCCGCGAATACAAGCTATTCGGATTTTCCTCGCTTATCCTCTCTGCTAGCTCGTGATCACTTCTTGCCTCACCAGTTTGCGTTTCGTGGTGACCGCCTAGCATTCTCAACAGGGATTATCTCTCTGGCCATCCTTGCAAGCATCCTGCTCATTACGTTCAAAGGAGACACAACCCTGCTCATCAATCTCTATGCCGTGGGTGTCTTTCTCTCGTTTACATTATCACAAGGAGGCATGGTCCGTCACTGGTGGCATCTGCGAAACACTCACCGAGGGTGGCAGCGAAGCATGATTATTAATGGAATAGGTGCTCTGGCAACATTGCTGGTTGCTTTGGTTATTGCCACCACCAAGTTTGCTGATGGAGCTTGGATAGTTGTGCTACTCATTCCACTCTTGATCCTGATGTTTCTGGGAATCCACAGCCATTACACGCGCGTGGAGCGTGAGCGAACAACAGACCTCCCTCTTTCGCCTAAGGACATTCATCATCGTTTAATTGTACCAATCGCTGATCTGGATCAGGCCTCACAACAGAGTCTGGCCTACGCACGTTCAATCTCGCCACAAGTCACCGCCGTCTATGTCAACTGCGATAAGCAAAAAACGGTGGCTCTACGTGCCAGTTGGGCAGAGTGGAAGGCGAATCTGATGGACGACGAGCAGGTGCAACTAGATATCATCGAAAACTCGCATCATTCTGTTGTGCGTTCCCTGCTGGACTATATTCATGCTATGCAACAACAACATCCTGGCGAGACAATGACCATCATCCTACCAGAAATAGCCGAGTCTGGCCTGCTCAGACGGATGTTAGCTCACCCTACCAGTTTCCGATTAAAGATGGCATTATTCCTGCGACCAGAGATTGTTGTGACCAACGTTCCTTGGTATGAGCAGAAAAGTCTCATGCCTGTCCGCCCACGAGCGATTCGCCACCGCTTTATTGTGCCCATTGCCGAGCTAGACCGAGCCTCGGTCCAAAGTCTAGCTTATGCTCGTTCGATCTCACCTCACGTCACCGCTGTACATGTAGCTATTGATCCTCAGGATGTAGAAAAAGTCCGCGAAAAGTGGGAGCACCTGCAAAAGCACCTGACGAAAGAAGAGGAAACCCAGCTTGTAATCATTGAGTCCCCGTATCGCTCCCTCCTTCGCCCATTACTAGCATACATCGAAACAGTGCAAGAATTGCACTTAGAGGAGCCGCTGACGGTGATTCTGCCCGAATTTGTGGTCAGCCATTGGTGGGAGTATCCTTTGCATAACCAGACAGCGCTACAGTTGAAAACGGCATTTCTCGCGCAACCAAGTATCGTTGTGACTAATATTCCACAACATCTCCAAAAGAGTGGAAAGCCATAAGGTAATTGGTCAGATACCTAAGTGAGCCAAGAAGGGTGAGGAAAAGTAGTGTGTATACAGTCGGCATAGCCGTATCGTATACACACTGGAAAGAGATTTCATGACGTGAAAAAGGAAAAGAGATGCTATTCTCTGCAGAGGTCTGGCTCTGGATTGGATTTAATGCTTTTGTCCTTGCAATGCTCGCTATCGATCTTGGTGTATTTCATCGCACTGCACACACGGTCTCCTTGAAAGAGGCCGCTATCTGGAGTTTTGTATGGATTGTGCTGGCTCTTTTGTTTAATGGCACACTCTACTTCTGGCAGGGTCCAGAGACCGCCTTGCAGTTCTTGACAGGCTACTTGATTGAAAAGTCTCTCAGTATCGATAATATCTTCGTCTTCGTGTTACTCTTTACCACCTTTGGCGTGCCAGCCACCTATCAGCACCATGTCCTGTTCTGGGGAGTATTGGGAGCACTTCTTTTACGTGGACTCCTCATTGTGATTGGGACAGCTCTGATTGAAGACTTCCACTGGATTATCTACCTATTTGGAGGCTTTCTCATCATCGCAGGTATCCGAATGGCCTTTCATAAGGAAACAAAGATTCATCCAGAGCGCAATCCAGTGCTTAAACTCGTTCGTCGTATTGTACCCGTCACGACCGGCTATGAAGGGGAACATTTCTTGGTACGCCAAGCAGGCCGGATACTGGCAACACCACTGCTTCTAGTGCTTGTAGTAGTCGAAACCACTGATCTTGTATTCGCTCTGGACTCGATTCCGGCAATTTTCGCGGTAACCACGGATCCCTTTATCGTCTATACCTCCAACGTATTCGCTATTCTAGGCCTGCGGTCCCTCTTCTTTGTTTTTGCTAATATCATTCAGAATTTCTATTACTTACGGTTGGGACTCTCCATCATCCTTTCCTATGTTGGAATCAAAATGATACTTGTAGACTTCTACCCTATTCCCACTGTGCTATCCCTCTTCGTTATTGCGGCCATATTAACGCTAGCCATCGTAGCCTCACTGATACGTACCCGATGTATCAATCAGCGGCTATTACGACAATAAAACGATTATATTCTATAAGCAGTAAATGATATATAAAGTATATTTATAATTTATACTAAGCGAGATCGTAGATAATTCGATAGCGGGTACAAAGTAGAACTAAGGAACAGACAAATGGGCAATCTACATTTCTGGATCGAGCTACTCGCAGGCTTGTACAATCGCTATGGCTATTGGATCGTGCTCTTAGGAGCACTAGCTGAGAATACAGCCTTGCTTGGTCTCGTCCTGCCAGGGGGGACACTCGCCCTCCTTGGAGCCTTTTACGCACGGCAAGGCACTTTAAATTTGGGTTGGGTAATTGCCTTTGCTACGCTAGGAACGGTGCTAGGCTATCACATCGATTATCTCTTTGGCCGCTACTTGCTCGGCCCTCTGATGACGCGCTGGAGAACTATGCGATCAGGACGTCTACGGTTGGCAGCAAGACTGCGACTTGCTCGTAGGATGCTCACTAAGCATGGGGGAAAAGCCATTTTGTTATCGCACACCATGGGACACCTACGCTCCTTTGTAGCTATAAGCGCAGGTGCCATACACCTAAAGTATCGACGCTTTCTAGCCTTTGAAGTATTAGCGGCACTACTCTGGAACACAGCCTATTGTTTGATAGGGTATCTCATTGCAGTTGAAATCGACCAGCTACAAACGATTATCGAGCGAGCCGGATGGGTAATGTTTGCAGTTCTTGTCGTGCTCTTTATCATCTGGCAATGGTGGCATTATCGCAGAAAGCAGCATCTGAGACAGAAGCGCCGTCAGAAGAATAATTTGTTATGCTCAAGACAATAATGAACAAGCAGCTTATCAGAGAGACAACTCTGGTTCCCCCACATGTCCAGCAGATCCCACACGTTCGCCGCGATCAAGGCCTATCTTCTCTAGCCTTAAGACAGCTGTCGTCGAGTGAGCAGATCTAGGTAGTGAGACGACTAGGACCCCATTGCCATAGGTAACATTTGCCAGTGAACCATCAACGGGTTCGGGTAGCTCTAGTTCCCGATGATATTCCCCAACACTCCACTCATCAACAAGGAGTTCCTTGATATCTTTGAGCATCCCACGGACCTCACCATATATCACCAGATGACCTTCCTCGGTCACTGTGACTAGAATATCTTCAGGCTGAAGTCCGGGCAACGGGGCCGCAACTGTTATACGATCAGCAGAACGGTATACTTTCACCGGCACAGTTTGAATTTTTTGCTTCTCTTGCATAGCTTGATGTTCCTTTCATGTTTATCACCGCTCTTCTCCTAACTCATACAAAGCGTATACTACCTTCACGTACTAGATGGAACAAAAAGTTTCCACCTGTGAAATAGCTAGCCACAAGAGTCTGCTTCAGGCAGCGAGATTGTCAGGAGTAGCAGAGAGCTGAAAGCTGATATCATGGTGTCGTAACCAATGACGGTCTTGGGAATTGCGACGAACAGCCGCCAAGGTGG
>DASYAN010000276.1:0-4723 GCA_036501345.1 Ktedonobacteraceae bacterium | reverse complement strand
CTTCTTCTTGGGCAAGCTGTTTAGAATCCCTTTCGGTCTGATAGTGCTTCGCAATCTTGACCGAATAGTCACTGCTCACGCGAAGCCTTGGCTGGTGAGTGACGAGGGAGTAAGTAATTATATCGCTGGCCTCATAAATTGCCAGTAAGCGTCTGGTGAGTGCAACCAATCGCTGAAGCTCTCTTTCCCGTAAGGCTGTCTCCCTCTTTAGGGACAAGCTGACGAATTTTTCTATTAAGTAGCGATAACACACCTTGCATAGTATGTATACTCCTCGTAAGCTTCTTTATGCAAAGCAGCGGTATTGTTCTGCTCATTGTGCTCTTCGTGGCCTTGATGCGCTAGTTCGATCTTCCGCTGTAACAGACATCTGGACAACTACTCACAGTTAGCTATTGGAGGTATATGCTTGATGAGATGAACGCTATACTCCAAGCCTGTTAGAGCACGAAAAAGGAGCGGGCATCCCCGTCCGCTCCTTAGCCGATTACCAGTTACACGAGGGCGTTTCGTAATTGTACGAGACCATATCATTAATGACCTCACGACGTTGGGAAACACGGTGCTCTTGCCGTTGTCTAGGGGTCATATGCGGGGCGGGGCTGTGGAGTTGGGCCTCCATCAATTTGTTGGTGACGCGAAGCAAAAGCACGGAAAAACATAAGGCATCCCCCGATCACCGCAAAAATGCCTAGAATAATTGGCAGAGCAAGGGCTCCAATAAGTGGGTTGAACAGTAAGATGATTCCAAAAATGATATTGAGAATGCCCAGGAATGCGAGGCCGAAACCTCCACCACTAAACGCATGAATGACTTGTGTCACACCCATAACCAGCGCATCTACTGCCAGGAAGATCACCAGCACAGTTGGTATGAAAATCGCGCTCCATAATGGGTCCCGTAAGACGATCAGACCTGCAAGAACACCTAAAACACCAGAGACCAGCTTCCAGCCCCACAGCGTTCTATCAATACAGAGATGAACAAGAGAGAGAATGCCAGTCACTAGTGCCTTTTCATGAGACGTGATAGCGAATGTGGTATGATAGAGGGCATGAAAGCACCTATTTTTATCCGAGCATTGACCGAGAACGAACAAAGCCAACTTCAGGCGGGATTGCGTTCGTCAGATGCCTTTGTTTTACGACGTTGTCAGATGTTAATGGCATCAGCTCGTAGAGAACGTGTTCCCGCAATAGCACAGTATCTTGGGTGCAACCAACAAACGGTTCGCAATGCCATCCACGACTTCAATGCCAGAGGCCTTTCGGCTTTGCAAGAAGGATCATCTCGGCCTCATCAGTTGCACATCAGTTTTTCTGAAGAAGGAAAGCAACAATTGAAGGACCTGCTTCATCGCAGTCCACGCGATTTTGGCAAAGAGCGCGGCATATGGACGCTCAAATTGGCTGCCCAAGTCTGTTTCGAGGTTCAGATCATCACCACACCGATTTCCTACGAAACAGTTCGTCAAGCTCTCAAAAGTATGGGAACGAGCTGGAAACGTGCCAAACACTGGATTACCAGTCCTGACCCTCAATACCTGCTAAAAAAAACGCTCGCGATCGGCTCTTAAGTTGGGCTAGCCAACAGTCAAACTGGGCAATCGGTTTCCAAGATGAAGTCTGGTGGAGCCGCTTTGCATTGCCTCGCATGTCTACCTGGCAAAGTGAAGAGCATCCCATCCACTTGGAAGAACAATCCTGGCAGAAGGATGATCCTGATCCCAAAGCCCTTGCTTGTTATGGTGTTCTCTGGCAATATGGCCCTTATGATGATCCTATCCGCCAAGACATGTCGTTACGTTTTGTCAATGGAAGACCTCTCAGTGATATCACCACGCAATTCTTGGAGTGCTGTTGTGCCCAATTGCAAAAACAAGGCCAGACCGCATGGTTGCTCATTTGGGATAACGCATCATGGCATAAAAGCAAAAAGGTACGTTCCTGGATTCGCGAGCATAACATTGAGGTCAAGAAAGAAAAGAAAGGCGTGCGTCTCCTGCCCTTGTTTCTGCCCACGCAAAGTCCTTGGCTTAACCCAATTGAACCCAAATGGGTCCATGGCAAGCGCAACATCGTCGAGCCTCATGGCTTGCTTACTGCTCAACAGGTGGCTCAGAGGGTTTGTCTTTATTATGGATGTCCATATGAGCCTCATTTGAGTATTCCCGAAAAGGTCTCCTGATTCTGCACTAGCCATCCTAGCAGAGCAGTTCCATAGATGAGATTGGTGGAGGCATCGTGTTGCAGGAACACATGAGGAGGTTTGAGGCGACCGAGGAACTGTCCAGTATCAATGCCCAGTTCCTTTTCAATTTTGCGTGCACGACTAATTAAATCGAGGGCATTTCGTAACTGGGAAATTGCACAGCCTTTGCTCCTCACTTGCCCCTTGTTCTCCGAAAGCTGTCCTCTTTTTCCCCCAAGTTGTCCGCTTTGTCCCTAGAAAAAACCTCTTTCATCGGCTATCCTTAGCGGAGAAGGCTGTTAATGAAAGAGCCTTTTGAGTTAAGAAATGCCCTCAGATAAGGAAACGTATGGATAAGCGTAAGCGGGAAGGCAGTGGAGAAAAGCCATCCAAGCGAAGGAAGACTGAGCTTCAACGTCTAAGCGAAGAAGCGCAGCTAAAAGAGAAGAAAAGAGAGCAAGCTGAAGAAAGAGAAAGGAGACTTGTGGCACGAAATAAGGAGAGAGAGAAGCTGTTGGCAGAAGTAAGGAAGGCCCTGTCCTCAGTAGAAAGCGCTAAGGGAAAGGGGAAAGCAGTAGCATTGGACGACGAGCCAGGGGCTTCAGAAAAAAAGCGAAAGCGCGATGATTCTGAAGCCAGAGAATCGATGGAAGTTGATGATGCTACAGATAGACAAGAGCGAGAGAGATTACAAGAAGCTATAGACTACCAAAGAGCTGAGTACATAAAATTTTTCAGGAAATACGATGAGAAGACGAACTCGATATTGGAGCAGCTCCCAGGGGTACTTGAGCATCTACATGATTACCTAAAGGAAGATGGCTCACCGAAGAAGATGAAACTGGGGTTAGACAGCGAGAAAGAGAAAGAACTAGGATTGAACGAACAAGACGGGGCTCGGATGCTTGACTGGGAAAGGTCAGCAGGAATAGCGGATTTTCCTATTCCTTATTTAATCAAACGTCTTGAAAAAGAAATAAGAACATTACATGAAAACTATGAAAAATACGAAGAAGATGAAAAAAATGGAATTGCAAATGAAAATGCAAGAAAAATAGTTAAAACAGAGAAAGAAGGAATAGTTACAGCATTGAAGACTTTTGATAAATATAAAGCATATCTCACTTCACTTCAGGAAATATTGCAAAAGCAATATGAAGAATTAGAAAGAGTATTAAAAAAATATAAAGATAAAAGAAACGAGCTGAGAAATCTGCCAAATCTGCCAAATCTGCAAAGTGAGCTTTCAAAAAAATATCAAGGCTATCTAACTTTCACTAATGAATTGCCACTGCCTCCCCAAGCCAAAGATCTCCTGTTGCAACGTTATCAAGATAGCCTAGATCCGAAAGTGGTTTCCCCATTGATCCTGAGTATGTCAAATAAGCTAGTAGAGCAGGCGAATGAAACCGTCTTTGATGAAACAATAGCAGAAATGCAGGAACTGCAAAAAAGAGTGGCAGAAGATCTGGGCTTGGAGAACTTTCAACATGGCGATAATTTTTTCCTGAATTCACAGAAGTACGAAACTGACTATTACTCACGGCATACAAATCTAGTGCTCCTTCAGCAGAAGGGGGATAATTGCGGGAAGGTCTGTGTACAGATGGTAGCAGCTGATAAAGACAACCGTTACTCAGAAAGATCACTGCAAGATGGACAAAACGAATTGCGCTCCCTGGCAGCAGCTGATAAAGAACATGCGAGCGGGGCAGCAAAAATTCTGTATGCATTCGACTGCTTGCCGCCACAGCCAGGATATTCTCCAGGGGAAGGAGAGACATGGGCTATTATGCATCCTATAGTTCTTAGGAGAATAGGGCACCCTATAAAATATGAGCTTCTTTGGAGTGAGAATATATTCCATAAATGGGGTTATTCTGCTTATGATCCTACTTCCCCTCTTTATCAGGAATATTCTTCTACAGGAAGTGATCCCCGAAATACAACAGTCGATCAATTCAAGAGTGCTATTAGCCAAAAGAGTAAAGAAGAGCCTATTATCGTAAGAATTAGCAGAAAACGTACAGATGTATATCCTGGAAGTACAAAATACGAACATAATCATTTTATTATTATTGATGCTATAGAAACAATAAATGGAGAAGAGCGTATTATGTATCGAGATCCAGCACTTGGTAAAGGGTGTCAGTTGCAAAGACTTCTTGGAGGTTTGGGGTGGAGAAGCCGCTATTCCCTCGCGGGAATAATTGTCAGTAACTTTGGATTTCGAACACATTCTCAAAATTTCATGTTTAGACTATCCCGATCCTAACTGGCTTGGAGTATAGCGCTCAGCTCATCGAGCATGTACCTCCGATAGCTAACTGTGAAGAGTTGTGGTGCTTTACATGAAGGTTCGAAAGTTTTTTACATGAAAATTCGAAAGTATTGCCCTTTGCCAGAATGATTTGCCGAATCGTGCCATAAGGTTTGCCGTAATAGGTGAGGTCAAAAAGGAGAAGTATGCTTCTGCTCCCAACCAAGTTCTCGACAGAGCATGCGCCAAGTGGCTTTGGCTTCCGGCTGAAA
>DASYAN010000275.1:0-2355 GCA_036501345.1 Ktedonobacteraceae bacterium | reverse complement strand
GAAAGAGCACCCATGGCTCTCTGATGTCTCTTCTGTGCCCATTCAGCAATCCCTTCGTCACCTGGACCGTGCCTACAAGAACTTCTTCGAGGGAAGAGCCAAGTATCCCACTTTCAAGAAGAGACGCAATACTCAATCTGCGATCTATGCCTCCAACGCTTTCACCTGGGAAAATGGTCAGCTCACCCTTGCCAAAATGGATCAGCCTCTTGCCATCACCTTCCATCGAGCATTGCCACCATGCTGCAAGCCGTCCTCGGTCACCATCTCCAAGGATTGTGCCGATCGCTACTTTGTCTCGATGCTGGTTGAAGAGCAGATCAAACCGCTCCCTGTGACCAGTTGCCAAGTTGGTCTTGATCTGGGCCTCAAATCGATGGTGATCCTCTCGACGGGTGAGGCCGTGGGTAATCCCCGCTACTATGCCTGTGATGAGAAGCGATTGGCAAAGGCCCAGCGTCGGCATGCGAAAAAGAAAAAATGTTCCAAGAACAGGGAGAAAGCACGGCGGAAAGTTGCTCGTGTTCATGCCCGTATCCATGCCCGCAGACGCGACTACCAGCACAAACTTTCGACACGCATTGTGCACGAAAACCAAGTGATTTGCGTGGAGAGTCTGGCAGTCAAGAACATGGTCAAAAATCACTGTCTGGCTAAAGCCATTAGTGATGTCGGATGGGGTGAGCTCGTCCGCCAACTGGAGTATAAGAGCCAGTGGTACGCGCGAACCCTCATCACAATTGATCGGTGGTATCCTTCTTCAAAAACGTGTCATGATTGCAAACAGGTGGTTGAAGACCTCCCACTGGATGTGCGCGAATGGGTCTGCCCCCAGTGTGGCATCTGGCGCGACAGGGATATCAACGCTGCCAAAAACATTCTGGCCGAGGAGCTCTCGGTGTCGGCCTGTGGAGGTGGTGTAAGACCCGCTCGGGCGAAAGCTCAAACTGGCAACCTCCAACGAAGCAGGAATGCTCGTTCGTGAGGACGAGAAGCCCTGGCTTTAGCCATGGGGAGATGTCACAGTTAGACAGAAAGCAGATTGTTAGAACTAGCTACTTTGGGAGAGGATATATAATGCAGGAAAGTCGACAGAAAACCCATAAGCTGGAAATACTGAAAAAGCAACAAAAGACTAGAAAGCTAGGTATAGCGCCTTCAGAGCGCTTCGAAATAATTGAGGAACGTCTTCTGCTATTCAGTGTACCAGCGTACTTTTTTGTAATTATCCTAGTAATTGTTTCATCAACATTTGCATCTATCCCTTGGATAGCGATATCAACTCATATGCTTATCTCTCTTATGAGTGTATCGATCGCTTTTATACTGCTTATAAAATGGGTTGCTGTACTGCAGAAAATGTATACACGTACACTGGCTGATCGTGGCAATGAGGAAACACTGGCTATGTCTATCGGAGTTGCGTGTATCTGCGTGCTACTCGCCGGATTGATCGTTTTAGTGGCGGTTCATGCTGGCGAATTATCGGCACCGTCGCTTGTGCTTCTCTTTGTTCTGCCAATAATGCTGATCTGGCAATATCGGTATATTATCTTTGGCGCACATGAGAAGTAAGAGAGAAGATAATATCATCCAACAAGATAATGTTCAGAGATAGTAGCTGTCCCCTTAAAAAGCCCTGAGAATTTTCCAAATTTCCTTTCAAATTTCCTAGCCCACTGGCAAATTGAGCAATTATCTGTTATACTAACAGTGGTCACATCAACAACTCTGCTCTTTTGTGAGTTGTTAATCTGGTTTTGTCTCCTCCGACGGTGCTGATTGCTATTTCTCTATTAATCGATGTTTGTAGTTGTGTTGTCTTGTCTTAGCCCGTCAAGGAGGCTTGCTTATGCCAGTAACAGAAGCTTCACGCGAGGTGTCTCAATTGCCAGCTTCGTCGTCTATGCAATCTGTTTCCTTGCATTCTACTAGTCCTCGTAGCGTTCTTCGACATCGTTCTATTAGTTCCGACATTGTGGCTAAAGAGTTACCTCGTATCCCACGCGCCTCACGTACTCAGACTCTGACTCAGACCCAGAAACCTAGACCAAGGGTTTCCAATCCTATGCCATCTACAGCCGCTGAGCCTACGGCGAAGTCTGATCCTCAACCTCGCCTGCACTGGCTTGTCCTACTTAGCCTGGGCATGATGATTGCCCTGGTGCTGGTCTTGATAGGACAGTTGGCAACTAATTGGCTAACGGCAACGTGGGATGACTTGCGTTATGGTCGGCCACGTACTTTCCAGGTTGATGCCTATGTCGGTCACGAGTCTGGTAAAATTCCCAGCCATTTCATTGCGTTGAATCTCCATGGTCGCATCGAAGTTATTGAGCTACCCGGAGGAGATGC
>DASYAN010000274.1:0-17812 GCA_036501345.1 Ktedonobacteraceae bacterium | reverse complement strand
TATCGGTACTTTGTTGACGCGGGAAAATCCTGCGAGTCGCATGCATAGGGGTAGCATTCTGTTGGCCTCAATTGATCCAACAATAGCCAGTTATCAGTGGAAGAGCAAAAAGATGACTAGTCCCCAATCAACAAAGTACTGATAGTCTATCCTTTACCACCCTATTCCTATGTTCATAACCTCCCAAATGCGAAAATTGTCCCTCTTTCTCCCTAGAAGATTCTCTTTCGTTAGGATAGACTAGCAGAGGAAGGTGGGAATGGGAGAATTTTTGACATTGGATGCCTCTTTCATGCCTGTTGGCCTTGCTGACCTCTGGCCACATTGCTTCCAAGTTGTCTACAAGTTGTCTATGGTTTGGCATTGAAAAAAGTCCTGTGTTTGGCTATTCTTAAAATGCGGAATGAATTACACAGCGGTTGTCGAAGAGTGGAGCCATCCGCTGATCTGATACTGTAAGCCACTGATTAAGGCTCACTGAAGCTCCGACTGACCTTGAGAACAAAGCAAGCGACTTCCCTTTCCAGTTTTCTGCACTTTAGTTTAGAAGAGAGAGGATCTTGTAGGCTTAGGCACTCTGGTTCGCCAGAGAGAGGCAGTTCGCCTAGGGGCCCTTTTCCGGGCTTTTCGGTCAGGTTCCAGGCCAGAATGCTGTGCTTGGGTCAAACGTTCTCGGTCGATCATAATGCTCCTTTTTCGGCTACGTTCTGATTGAGGACGGGGCATTTGTCAGATGTCCCGAAGTTTAAGTAGCAGGAGGGCATTTCGTAACGGGAAAATTGCACAGGCTTTGCTCCTGACTTGCCCCTTGTTCTGCAGAAGCTGTCCGCTTTTTGCCTCAAGGTGTCCGCTTTGTCCCTAGAAAAAACTTCTCCTCTTAGGTATCCCTCCTCCTTGGCACAGGAGAGCAATTGCGTAAGGACGTTTCAGTTAGACGTTCATGTAGGGGTTACACCACCCTGAATGAAATGGGGAAGTTCCCATTTTTCAGAAGAGGAAATGGCTTCTAGCAGGTGATAGGTAATGAGTGAAAAACAGTTAAATATCGTTAAATTAGATAATAATCGCCAAATATTTATTTCATACTCTCATGTAGATATCCAATTTGCATTTCAGCTTAAAGTTGAACTTGAGAGGTGCGGGTATGTAGTTTGGCTAGATATAAGTAGTATACCAGGAGGAGATATCTGGATTGAGAAAATAACTCAAGGCATCAGCGAATCGTTTGCCGTTATTAGTGTTGTATCGAAAAGCGCGAATGAAAGTAAGTGGATTCGCCGTGAATACCTCTATGCCGATGAACAAGGGAAGGACATTCTGCCTGTCCTCATAGACGATAGTGATTTTCCCTTTTATATGATAGATAGGCATGCCGTTCTATACAGTGGCGATTTCAATATGTGCTTTCTCTCTATTAGAGAACGGATTGATCGTTGGGCATCATTGGCGGCCCAATCTGTTGTTTCTCAGGAAGCACCGAGGAGCACCTCTATTTCAGCGCAAGCGGATGTGCATCTTTCCTCATCACAAAACGAGCATTCAACGAATATTCTATCTCAACAGGCTTATGATACTCTACTGCAAGCACCTTCTCCTTCTTTAGAGGAATTTCACCCTGATAGTGAAACCACTCAACTGACAAATAAAATCATTACAGGGAGTGATTATTTCTCTGAGGATATAGCTACAAGCCAACAGAACATAGGTTGGGAGGACGTTGCTCGTAACGAGCCATTTTATGGAAGAACTGCAGAGCTACTTACGTTGAAGCGATGGATTCTAGATAACCAGTGCCGGGTCATCTCGATTCTTGGTATGGGAGGCATGGGAAAAACCAGTCTTACTGTAGCTTTAGTCGATCAAGTGAAAGCTTCTTTCCCCTACATCTTTTGGCGCTCGCTCAGAAATGCGCCTCCATTTCGAAACGTTCTGCAAGACTGCGTGCAATATGTTTCTGATCAGCAAAGAACTGATCTGCCTGAGAGCGTCAATGACCAAATTCTCCTCCTTCTTGACTATCTGCGCAAACGCCGTTGTTTGATCGTATTGGATAACATGGAAACGATCATGCAGGCTAGCGATCGTACAGGGGAATATCGCGAAGGGTACGAGGCATATGGGAGACTCCTGGAGATCGTTGGAAGGGAACAACACCAAAGCTGTTTGCTTTTGACAAGCCGAGAGAAACCAAAGAATATTGCGTCCCTCGAAGGAGCGACATCTCCTGTTCGTCCTTACCCTTTAAAAGGTTTGAAATCGACTGATGGACAAAAGATCCTCAAGGCAAAAGCGTTACGTGGAGCCAAAGATGTCAAAGAAAGCCTCATTCGTCGCTATGTAGGTCACCCACTTGCTCTCAAGCTTGTCTCTCAGTTAATTTGGGAGCTATTTGAAGGCGATATTGCAAGCTTCCTGAAGGAAGGCGAGGCAGTTTTTGGGGATATTCGCGGTGTCTTAGATCAACAATTCGAGCGATTATCAGCTTTAGAACGCAAACTGATATACTGGCTCGCTATTGAGCGGGAGGCTGTCTCCCTCGATACTTTACAGCAGAACCCTATCGGTCCTATAACGAGGCGCGAAATACAGGAGGCTTTGCGCTCTCTCCTGCGGAGAAATCTTATCGAGGTCGGTAATAATCTCTTCCTACTCCAAAACGTGGTGATGGAATATGCGACGGATCGTTTTGTCGATGGCATAGTCGAAGAGATCAGAAGCGAAAAGATTGTGCTCTTTGATCGCCACGCTCTCATCAAAGCTGAAGCGAAAGACTACATTCGGGAAAGCCAGGTTCGTCTCATCTTGACACCTGTCGTACAGCGACTTCTCACCTCCTTAGGGATGGAGAGCATTGAGCTAAAATTCCAGAGCATCCTTGCACTTTTACGAAAGAATTCTGCACAGTACCTTGGATATGCAGCAGGCAATGTTCTCAACATGTTACTGATGCAGGGCTACAGGCTTCGCGGCTACGACTTCACTCACCTCACTATACGACAGGCGTATCTCAGAGGGCAAGAACTTGCTGAAATTAGTTTTGCACATGCACATTTTATGCATTCTGTCTTCACAGATATATTCGGTAGTATCCTCACTATAGCGTTTAGCCCGAATGGCGAGCTTCTCGCTATTGGAACAACTAATGGGGAGGTCAAGCTATGGAATGTCCTGCAGGGTATTCCAGTTCTCGTCTGTTCAGGACACACCGACTGGATCAAATCATTGGCCTTCAGCCCCGATGGACATCTTTTGGCCAGCGGTAGCAATGACCACACGGTACGCTTGTGGGAGGTCAGCAGCGGCAAATGTCTTCATGTTCTCAATGTTCTAGGTATAGCGCTACTCCTGGAAGAGCATAGCAGTTCCCTCTCGTCTATTGCCTTTAGCTGCGATGGAATAACCTTGGCTATTGGCATAAATGATCGAGTATGGCTATGGGACGTGAATACAGCTAATCGTATTCGTACATTGCAAGACCATACGGCTTGGGTACAAACCGTTGCCTTCAGCCCTGATGGACGTCTTCTGGCCAGCGGTAGCGAGGACCACACCATCCGGTTATGGGAGGTCGGCACTGGTCGGCACCTCAATGTATTACAGGATCATACGGATTGGGTACGCTCGGTGGCTTTCAGCCCCGATGGAAATCTTCTAGCCAGTGGCAGCAACGACGCACCATCAGGTTGTGGGAGGTCAGCACTGGTGAGTGCCTCAATGTCTTACAGGGTCACACTGCCTGGATACGCTCAGTTGCTTTCAGCCCCGATGGACGTCTCCTGGTTAGCGGCAGCGAGGACCACACCATCCGATTGTGGGAGGTTGGCACTGGTCAGTGCCTCAACGTCTTACAGGATCATACGGATTGGGTGTTAGCAGTAGCCATCAGTCCCGATGGACGCCTTCTGGCCAGTGGCAGCGATGATCGAGATGTCAGGCTTTGGGAAATCAGCAGTAGGCAGTGCATCGCCACCTTGCAAGGTTACAGCAACAGAGTTTTTTCGGCTGCCCTCGATCCTACTAAGCATTTTATTGCTAGTGGAGGTGAGGATCGTATTGTGCGGGTCTGGGATATCAGTAGTGGGCAATGCTTCAAGGCGTTAGAAGGCCATAGCAGTTGGGTACTATCAGTTGCTTTCAGCCCCGATGGATATCTTCTAGCCAGCAGCAGCGAGGACCGCACCATCAGGTTGTGGGAGGTCAGCACTGGTCAATGCCTTGATGTCTTGCAGGGTCATACCAATTGGATACAAGCTGTCGCCTTCAGCCCCGATGGACGTCTTCTGGTCAGCAGCAGCGAGGACCGCACCATCAGGTTGTGGGAGGTCAGCACTGGTCAGTGCCTCAATGTTCTGCAAGGTCACAGTGCCTGGGTGCGCTCAGTGACCTTCAGCCCCGATGGACGTCTTCTGGCCAGCGGCAGCAACGACCACAGCATCAGGTTGTGGGAGGTCAGCACTGGTCAGTGCCTCAACGTTCTGCAGAGAGGAAAGGCGTTAACCTATCCGGTCGCTTTTTGTCCAGACGGACAAATTCTGGCTAATAGTAGTAATGATCAAACAATTCAACTCTGGGATATAGACAAGGGAATCCTTATTCGAGCACTTCAAGGGCACAGCGGCAATGTATCGTCTATTGCGTTTAGCCCTGATGGACGTCTTCTCCTGAGTGGAAGTGATGACGAAACCATAAAACTATGGAATGTAGGCACAGGGACATGCCTTCTGACAGTAAGAAGTGATAGACCTTATGAGCGAATGAATATTACAGGTGTAAAAGGTTTGACTATGGCACAAAAAGAGGCATTCAGAATATTAGGAGCCATTGAAAAGTATGGGTAGATATCACATCTTTTCGTTTGGCTCGTGATTTCTCTATCTTATCGCGGTTACTGATTAGCGCAGACAATATGATCTTGAGGTATTTCAACGACATGAGATATAAATTTCTGTTTGGAGACACTGGATAGAGCTGCACCAGGTTTTTCTTACTCAGCTTGAATCTCCTGCTCCCCTGGCATTTTTCGTCGTTGTTGTCTGATTTGTTGCTGTCGTCTCATAGATTCTCTACGAACTTCAGCTCGGCCTAGGTTTCCCTGGGGAGAGGAAGGGGCAGGTCGTCCTGGGTTTAAATGTTCCACCAGGGAACTTACAGTAGGATATTCGAACAACTCAAGCAGCATTATGTTTCTTTTGAGTATGGCCTGTATTTTACTATGAACTTGAGCTAATAGTAAAGAATTTCCTCCCAGATCGAAGAAATTGTCTTGCACTCCCACTTTTTTGACGCCCAGTACTTCTTGCCAGATCGCTGCAATGGTTCGCTCACTCTCAGTTTGAGGAGCGACAAATGCTGTTTCCGACTCAACAAGGAGTCCTTCAACTTTAGGAAGTGCACGTCGATCCACCTTACCATTGGGGGTAAGAGGTAAGGCATCTATTATCAAGAAGGCCGATGGTATCATGTAATCTGGCAGTTTCTTTCGCAAGTAACTACGTAAATCATTCAGAGAAGGTATATGGCGTTGTTTTACGGTAAGATATGCGATAAGCCGTGCATCACCAGGGATGTCTTCCTGATGGAGAACAATACTACTTTGTACAGCGGGATGTTGATTAAGTAAGGCCTCGATCTCGCCCAGCTCAATACGGAACCCACGCAGCTTCACCTGAAAGTCGAGACGCCCCAGATGTTCAATGGTTCCATCTACCCGATACCGGGCGAGATCGCCTGTCTTGTATAGACGAGCACCGGGCTCATCACTGAAGGGATGAGAGATAAAGCTCTCAGCGGTCAACTCTGGACGATTGAGGTAGCCTCGAGCCAAGCCGTCGCCACCGATGTATAGTTGGCCCGGTATCCCGATAGGCACCAGTTGCAATTGTCCATCCAGGATATAGAGCTGAGTGTTGGCAATTGGATGGCCAATGGTCACCACTTTATCCCCGGCTTCGATCTGGCAGGCACTGGACCAGATAGTGGTCTCTGTAGGGCCATAGAGATTCCACAACGAGGCAGCCCTGGGCAGCAGTTGCTGGGCCAACTGCTGCGGCAATGCTTCCCCGCCGCAGAGGATCTTTAAGTGCTGGTTGCCTTGCCAGCCCGCTGCCAGCAGGAGACGCCAGGTGACTGGAGTCGCTTGCATCACCGTTGTGCGTGTATGGGTCAGGGTCTCCATCAAAGCCGCTCCATCCGCGACCACGTCAGTGCTGGCTATGACCACGCGTGCTCCTACTACTAAGGGCAAGAAGAGTTCAAGAGCCGCGATGTCAAAGGAGAGGGTCGTGACGGCGAGCAGCGTATCCTCTGCCCTCAGACCTGGCCGCTGGCGCATGGACAGTAAGAAGTTGACAACAGCACGGTGGATAATTTGCACCCCCTTAGGACGCCCGGCAGACCCGGAAGTGTAGATGACATAAGCTAAGTGAGCAGGAGTGGCTGTAGGAGGTAAATTGGTCTCGCTCTGTTGTGCCAACACCGCTTGGTCGGTATCCAGGCACACGACTTTGGCTTTATGAGCGGGAAGGTGCCCTCTCAGATGCTGTTGTGTGATGAGGACAGATGCCTGGGCGTCCTCTACCATGAAGGTTAGACGCTCGGAAGGGAAACCAGGGTCCAGTGGCACATAGGCACCCCCTGCCTTGAGAATACCCAGTAACCCTATTACCATGTCTAAGGACCGCTCGACATATAAACCCACCAGCACATCGGGTCTTACACCCCACTGTTGCAGGTAATGTGCCAACTGGTTGGCTCGTCGGTTCAGTTGCCAGTAAGTCAGCTGTCGATCCTCAAAGACCACTGCGACGGCCTCGGGAGTACGCTTCACCTGCTCCTCAAAAAGCTGATGTAGGCATTGCTCTAGGGGATACTCGCTCTTTGTGGTATTCCACTCAACGAGCACTTGCTGACGCTCATCTGCGGTGAGCAATGGCAGCTCAGAGATGAGCTGCTTAGGGTTGGCAAGGATGCCCTCCAGTAAGGTTTGAAAATGGCCTCCCATACGACTTATCGTGGCAAGCTCAAACAGCTCAGTACTGTACTCCCATGTGCCGGTCAGTCCTTGCTCGGTATCTTTTAGAGTCAGGCTCAGGTCAAACTTGGCTGTTTCATTCTCGATCTCAGTAAGCTGCAGATGTAATCCTGGCAGATCGAAGGCCGAGGGTGGATCACTCCGGAGGGTGAATAGCGCCTGAAACAATGGATGGTAGCTCATGTTGCGCTCTGGGTTCAGTTGCTCTACTAGCTTCTCAAAAGGCAAATCCTGATGGGCATAAGCCCCCAGAGCAACCTCGCCTACCCGTCTGAGCACCTCCTCAAAAGAGGGACTCTCCGAGAGATCTGTGCGCAAGACTAGCATGTTCAGAAAGAAGCCAATCAACCCTTCCATTCCAGAGCGATTGCGATCGGCAATAGGAGACCCGACCACCATGTCGGTCTGACCAGTATAGCGGTAGAGCAAGACCTTGAAGGCGGCCAGGAGCGTCATGAACAGAGTGACCCCTTTGTGACGGCTGAGTGCCTTGAGAGCATCAGCCAGCTCCTGGCTGAGCACGAAATGGTGCTGGGCGCCTCGGAAGGTTTGAACTGCTGGACGTGGATGGTCTGTAGATAACTCCAGCACGGCAGGGACGCCACTCAGGTGCTCCCGCCAGTAGGAAATCTGGGTTGCCAGCACCTCATCTTGGAGCCACTGGCGCTGCCAGACGACAAAATCAGCATACTGGATTGGCAGCTCAAGAAGCGGGGAGGGCTGCTCGTGCACGAAAGCCGTATAGAGAGCGGCAAACTCCTGGCAGAGCACACGCATGGACCATTCATCGAAGACAATGTGATGGATGGTCAGCAGGAGCATATGCTCCTCTGCAGCCAACTGCAGTACAGTGGTTCGCAGCAATGGACCACGGGTCAGATCGAAAGGTCGTTGCGCCTCCGCTGTCGCAAGCCGGAGTGTTTCGCTCTCCTGCTCAACCTTGGGAAGATTCCGCAAATCCACCACTTGTAGAGGTATGACCTTGGTGGGGCTGATTACTTGCACAAGTTGTCCCTCTAGCACCATAAAGCTGGTGCGTAGGGTTTCATGGCGCTGGATGAGTGCATGCAGGACCTGCTCAAGTACTCTCGAATTAAGCAGGCCTGTAAGTCGAAAACAACTGGATATGTTATAGATGGCCCTATTTGGCTCCAATTGGTCGAGAAACCAAAGGCTTTCTTGAGAAAAAGAGGCAGGAAAGATATAAACATCTTCTTCTACTGAAGCATTGTCTAAAGACGATGTATTCATTGTTTTCTCCGGTTCTTATCTCGAGAGTCACTGCTATCTTGTCTTGGTAAGATAGAAGACAACTTCACACGATGCGCCTCTCGAGAGAGAGGGTGCGGTGCTGACATTTGAAGCTGAGCATTGCTCGCTTTCACCTGTTCAAATATCTTAGAGAGTTGGGCAATCGTAGGAGCTGCGAAGAAGCGATGCAGAGGCAGTTCTACCTGCAAGGCTCTACGAAGACGCGCTAGGACTTGCATGGCAAGCAGAGAGTGGCCGCCTAAGGTGAAAAAGTTGTCATGTATACCCACCTGTGCAATCCTCAACACCTGGACCCAACTGGCTGCTATCGCCTCTTGCAAGGGGGTTTGCGGCATCACCAAGCTGGACTCCAGCTCTGAGGAGGTATATTCGGGAACTGGGAGTGCTCGTCGATCCACCTTCCCATTGTATGTCAACGGCAACGTCTCCAAGAGCACGAATGCGGAGGGCACCATGTAGGTGGGCAACTGGTTCATCACATGGCTCCGCAGATCGCTGACACCAACAGCTTGCCCCTGGTGGGGGACGATGTATGCTACCAGGCGCTTGTCGTCGAGCGCATCCTCCCGGGCTACAACCACAGCTTGCTCTACATTAGGATGCTGCATGAGCACCACCTCGATCTCCCCTAGTTCAATGCGGACGCCGCGAATCTTCACCTGATGATCGAGGCGGCCCAGAAACTCAAGGTTTCCATCTGGCAGGTAGTGTACCAGATCCCCGCTCTTGTAGAGCTGTGCGCCGTCTTCAGACCCAAAGGGATTGGCCACAAAGGATGCCTTTGTGCGCTGCTCATCACCAAGATATCCTCGCCCGACGCCGATGCCTCCCACATACAGCTCCCCACTGACCCCAATGGGCAGTGGCTCCAAGTGGCGGTCTAGCACATAGAGCTGCATATTTGGGATCACTCGGCCTATCGGAACAGAGCTTCTCATCTCCTCCGGTGCTTCGTAGATCGGGTAATGCGCTACATCATCGGAGCTCTCGGATGATCCATAGGCATTGAGCAAGGGCACGTGGGAATAGTTGCGCAACCAGTGCTGACACAGCTCCACTGGCAAGACCTCCCCGGTCGGGATCAGCCAACGTAATGCCTCTAGCTTTGGCCCGCTGGCTACTTTGATCTGGTCTGCATCCAGCATAGCTCGCATCAAAGAGGGCACGATTTCTAGGATCGAGATCTGGTGGTGCTCGACCTGGGTAAGCAACTGTACAGGATTGTGAGCCACCTCATCGGGGTAGATCTGTACCCTCCCACCCACGAGCAAGGCTGCCAGGAATTGCCACACCGAGATAACAAAGCACTGAGAAGCTGTTTGCACCACTGTGTCCTGGTCAGTTAAGGCCAGCGCGTCGATCTTGGCATAGATATGATTGAGCATACCCCGCTGCTCGACCATTGCCCCTTTGGGCTGCCCCATCGAGCCGGAGGTATAAATGACATAGGCCAGATCTCGTGGCGTGCTAGAGACGGGAAGGTTCTCTTCATTCTGGCTCGCCTGCAGCACTTCCTCATAATAGAGGATCTCTGGACATAACCCAGCGGACACTTCCTCCAGTACATAGGTGAGCGTCGGCGCAAACGCCGTCATGGCTAGGATGATGCTGCACTGGCTAAGTTCGATCAACTGACAGAGTCTGGCTGGCGGATAGTGGGGATCGAGGGGTAGATAGGCCCCTCCGGTCTTGAAGACAGCCAAGATGGAGACTAAAAAGGGAATACCTCGCTCAGCTAGCAAGGCTACGAGGCTCTCCGGTCCAACCCCGTGCTCGCGCAATTGGTGCGCAAGTCGGTTAGCATGGGCATTCAACTCCTGATAGCTGAGCTGCTCATCCTCGTAGATGACTGCTATTGCCTCAGGGGTCCGCACCACCTGAGCCTCAAAGAGCTGATGCAGGCACTGCTCCAGCGGATATTCATTCTTTGTGGCATTCCACTCTATCAACAGACAGTGTCGCTCAGCTTTCGTCAAGAGCGGTAGATGCGAGATGCGTTGCTGAGGGTCCGAGACAATACTTTGCAGAAAAGTAGTAAACCCATGTTGCATCTCCACAATGTTTTCCTCGTTGAACACTTCCTCATTGTAAAACCAAAAGCATTCTATCCCGTCTTCTTGGATGACCAGCGTAAGCTCACTGCCATGTGGCGCCTTGTAGTCATGCAACACTTCTAGCCGCTCTATGAAGACTGATGGTAGGTATTCTTGCAAGCTTGCCTTCGAGCGAAGAGCAGGATACCGAGCCATGATATCGCGTGCATACGTCTTTCTCTTTTTTGCCAGTTTCACCTGCTCCTGCACAACATCAAAAATCTCCTCAAAGCTCTTTGCATGCTCTATAATCATATGCAAAGGCACATCTGTTGCAAAAATGCCCTCCAAGCCTGCCAAATCGCTCTTCAGTTCGATATCGCTGTAGCCAATATCAAAACTCTCAACCATTCCAATACGAGCAAGATAAGCTACAAAAGCAGCTTGGAGAAAATCTCCTATGCGCCATGTCACGTAGCGATTTTCTAAAAGGTTTAGAACCTCTTTTGGTACAGGCATCGGTACGTACAAGTTCCGTGCAGATTGTATATGCGGTGTTTTCCGATGCACATATGGGAGTGTAATTTTCTCTAGTGTTTCTAGTTGCTTTGCCCAGAATGCCTCATGCTGACAAATCGCAGTATGATATGCAGTTATGCGAGTTGCTATCTCCTGGTCAAGTTCCTTGAACTGATATCCTTCATACTGCCCAAACTTCACAGCAAAGTCAGGAATTGATAATGGTTGGCCATCAATAGTTAGCAGCTTGCGTAGTGCAATCTCACCATCTATTGTAGAAACTCTCACGAAACTGGGATCAATGTGTGTAACGGTTCCAGGTGGGATCGCTGATATTGAGTTGAGAACTTCGACTTCGGAGACAATGATAAAGTCCTTCTCTATAGCAAGCTTTGGAAGGCCCATTGGATTCAAGTAGGATCCAAAGTCCAGGGCCCGCACGAAAGCATCGATATCGCGTGCAGAGCGATTCCAGGAGAGCAAACATCCAGAGGAAGGCTTCTTGTTTCGCAAGAAAAAGGTGCGCTCGCTTAGGTTTTGCGTCCTTGCTGATACATGATCACAAGATATATCGTCTATCAGTTCGGCGAAAGAACTGAGCGCTGCATCATAGCACTTGGCGTCGAGGGTCAAAGCCGTCTCTTTATCATCAATCTCAAAGAGATGCTGCTTAAAAATATTACCCGCGTCGACGAGTTCAGTCATAGCATGCCATGTGACGCCATGTATCCTCTCACCTTGCATAATAGCCCAGGACGTTACATTGCTCCCTGCGTATCTTGGAAGTGGAGCATTATGATAGTTGATGGCACATCGGCGAGGTAACTCTAAAGCCTGTTTAGGTAAGATATATTGGCTGACTATGCTGAACAAGTAATCGAAGGGATGCTGACTTAAAAATATGACGATATCTTTATCCTGTGGATCAATGTAAGGTATCTCTCTCCTTTGTGCCCAGTCAATAACTGCCTGGTTGGAGGAGATGATGCCGTAGATCGTATGTTCATGGTCAACAAGGATTTGAGCACACTGAATGGGAAGAGTTCCTTCTCCAAGAATAAAACAGCTAAATTTCTTGGAAGTATCCATGTATTTGCTCCTGGTAAGTACTCAGGACGCTCAGCCAACTGGAGTCGGAGGCGTCCTGCATAGAGAATTATCAAATGGCGACAGTATACCTTCTCAACAAACTATCAACGAGCGCCTGGTGTGCCAAATGCGTCAAAAGTCTTCTGGTTTCTCAGTTTTGATGCTACTGATTTTTCCATCCACCATACGTTAGTGCCTGCAATCTGTAGCCCTGTTCGCTGCATATTTGCCTGGCTTGTTGTTCCAGCTCTTGTTTGGGTTACGATCAAATTGCTGCCTTCGAGAGCAGCTTTTTTGATACTGTAGTAAAGGAGAGCTGTCTGGCAGCCACGTCCACGCTTTGATGGAAGTGTTGTCATGTCTACAATGGATGTAACGTTGGCTTGTATGTGGAGAGTGTTCACGGCAACAGGTATATCTTCAAGCAGAGCAAAGTAGAGATGCCAACCAGGGCGATCATAGAGTACTCTAGTGGCATCACCATGGCTAAATCCCTGGTTGTATATCTCGACGAACTTATCCATCTCGTCACGCTGAACTTCACGAATTTCTATATCATTAGGAAGGTCTGGCACATCGGTAGTGGGTAAGCCATAGACTATTGTTTGGAAGTTAGCTTGATACAGGGAGTATTTAGCAAGGCATGCGAGGTCGCCCGGCGTCATAAGATATGGATTAAGGTCTAGACAGCATAGTATACTCATTTCATGATAGAACGATAGAATACTGTTAATATGGTCTATTTCTTTTAAGCCTAGACTCATAACCCTATTATAGATTGGGGATGTTGCAATCCTTCGTGCAAGGAAAGCTGTGGAACCACCAAATTGGCGAATCACGATGCCGAATGGATTGCCAGGCAAATCTCTTAATGCTTCCAGCCAAGACTGCATATACCGAGTTTCGGCTTCCATCATTATTCGTGCTAGATCGCTATTAATGGTAGGGATTCTCGTGTTCATCAGTAATTCAACTCGCTTTCTGCAACTTAACCACAGTGCGTTCGTCCAAGCCGTAGGTTTTGACAATAGTCTGGACGAGACAGCCATAGTCCAGCTGCATCATGATATTCACAGTTAACTTAGTTAGCTTGCGCAATCGCGCAAACATCATCTCGGCTTGGGTGGTAAAGGTCTTTCCACCGTTGCTGAGAGTCCTATCGCCTCATCATAATGAGCCAATAACTGGACCATGCGCTAAATTTCTTTGGCATGTGTCACAAGCGGGTAATTCTACAGTGTTGACCATCTACAAGTACAAAGCTGTCAAGTTGATTTTAACACATGTCTTTGCTTTTCAAGTCCAAGAAAGCATAAGATCGTGAGAGATAGCCTGCAATAAAGGAGCCTGGCTGTCTTTTAGAAAAAAATGGGCACCCGGCAACAGACGAAGGGTAAAGACATTGCTAGTTTGATCGCGCCAAGCTGTCAAAGAATCGTAACTGACCTCTCCGTCTTGCTGCCCACCAAAAACTGAAATTGGACAGGTGAGAGGTTCTTCCTCTTGATACATATAGGTCTCGCACATAGCGAAATCGGCTCGTAGCATAGGCAGCATTACCCTCATCAATTCGGTGTCCTGAAGTATGGCTTCAGGTGTGCCATTAATGCGGCGCAGCTGCTCCACAAAATCGGCCTCAGGTAGTTGATGCAGAGAGGGAGAGAGAGCTGGGAGCTGGGGAGCCTCCTGTGCAGAAACGAACAGGTAGCTGGGCTCAGGTGCCTTTTGTCTGCGAAGTTGGCGAGCAAGTTCAAAGCTTATCAATGCCCCCATACTATGGCCGAAAAAGGCAAAAGGACAGTTTAAGAATGGACGGAGAGCATGTGCCATTCCCCTCACCAAAAGTGAGACCCGAGTGAACGGAGACTCTGCAAGTCGGTTTTCTCGACCGGGAAGTTGGACAGGGCATACAGCGACATCTGATGGGAGAACATCTTGCCATGTACGGAATATGGAGGCTCCTCCACCTACATATGGAAAACAGAAGAGGCGGAAAGAGCTTTGTGAATTGAGGTTCTTGACCCACGGCGATATTATAGTTGTCTCATCATTAATGTTCTGACGCATATTATCCTCTTTTACAATGAAGGTGTTGTACTTTGAACATGTTCTGGTGTAGAAGGAGATGATGCGAAGAAGCCTCCAGTTCTCATTTCTTCAGCGCTTTCTTTCACTGCTTGTACAATAGATGCGATTTGTTGCTCTGTGTGTACCGTAGATAAAAAACATTTACGGACTTCTCCAACGTAAATACCTTTTTCAAGTAGATGATACAAAAATATGGGAGTATCTATTAGATGCGTCTCGGACGAGAAGCTGAAGCTGAAGAGCGAGCTGAAATGGACAACCTTGATGGGTAACTCTTCCTGGGTAAAGTAGCTATTGAGGGTTTCGACTAGCTGGGATGTGCGTTGATTCAACTGCTGCTGAATTTTTGATCCCTCTTCTTGTAGGTGATTGAGGACTGTCCAAACGACTCCCATAACAAACGAGTGTTTGAAGTAGGTTCCCATGACGAATGTTTGTGGAGCCTGAGGAAATGATCCATCACCGTAGTTCCACATGCCGCCATCAACAGCATCCATAAAGACAGATTTGCCCGCGATTGCTCCAATAGGCATACCACTTGCGAGAGCTTTGCCATATGTTGTTAGATCTGCTTGGATACCAAGCATTGCTTGGACACCACCAGGGTGTGATCGGAAGCCTGTTATAACCTCATCAAAAATTAAAGCTACCCCAGATTCCTCGGTTAGTTGTCGCAACTCTCTTAGGAATTCTACTGGTAGAAATTCCGGTTGTCGACTTTGTACTGGCTCGACCAAAACAGCTGCAAGTTCATGAGCATGAGCTTTTAGATACTGGAGAGACTCGGGCTGGCCATAGCGTAGAACAACTGTATCCTCGATTAGATGAGATGATATCCCAGGTGCCAGGGGAATTATCCTTGCTTCACCGTTTTGCGTCTCTTGTCTGCTCGCTAGAACACCATCGAATGTGCCGTGATAGGAACCTTCAAAGGTGACAATCCTGGTGCGTTCTGTAACAGTACGTGCCAGACGCAAGGCAGTCATCACAGCTTCTGTACCTGAATTGCAGAAGAATGCCCTTTCCATACCTGTCAGCTTACAGAGCAGCTCGGCAGTTTTCCCCACAATATCTGATTGCAGAACAGGGCGCAATCCGAGGTTAACTTGCTCCTCTAAAGCTTGCATCACAAACGATGGAGAATGGCCAAAAAGGAGAGAGCCTACTCCCATTCCCAAGTCAATGTATTCGTTACCGTCTAAATCCCAAATCGTAGCATTGGCTCCTCTCGGGAAGATAATTGGGTAGACCATCTCCTTCAAAGCAGGAGTGAATCCTGCTGATGTTTTACTATCGGCTAGAAAGGGACGATAGGTCTGCGTGTAGTTTTTCGATTTCTGCGTGCGCTGATTCAGCCGCGCCGCTAGAGCTTCAATATGTTGTTGTTGATCAAGAGTTAGGCCTTTGCTTGCTATTCTATTATTAGATAGGTACGGAACAAAAGCCTTTTTACCATTTGATGAACTGATAGCCTGTCCAGGAGGCTCTGACACATCCGGCGCACTTTGGCGTTTCACCTCAGAAATCCTTTGAGCTTCGTAAGTTCCCTGTATAGGTGGTTTTACTCCAGCAAAAGGTTCTTCTCTTGCTCTAGGTGGTTTTTCTACTTCTGTCATCTTGTTTTGGAGTACCTGTAGCTGTTGAGACATGATTTGAAGCTGCTGTGTTATAATTTGCTCTACCCCTGTCTGAACTTGAGCATGTCTATTTTCCATGTGATTCTCTCGACCATTTGCTCTATATGCCGTTGTCAGAGAGAAGGGCTGATGAGATATTTGTTGCTGAGGTCCAGTGGCAATCGGTTTATCAGGCTCAAAAATAGCAGTCTCTCGAGTGGCAATTTGCTGCTGAGTTCTTTCAGATACTGGTAAGTGCTCTTCCAAGGCTAACCTTTGAATAAGATACTTTGTTAAGCCCATGATCGTCGAATACTCCTCGAGAAGAAGTCGAAATGGTATTGTCACTCCGAATCTGTCCTGGATAGCTTGGCTGAATTGGAGTATTAAAAAGGAATCTGCGCCAAATTCAAGAAAAGTTGTATCTGCATTTATTTCACTTACCGCTATTCCAAGCAAATTACCCAGTATATCTGCTAGAATTGAGGCTACTTTGTGCTCTTGCTCGAAGGATTGGGATGGTAGGGAAATGGGCTGTTCTTGCATCAATATTTCCTTTCTAACTTGTGAAAGATCTTGAGCGATTTCTGAAATAGAGCTAAGCGAGTCCCCTTGCATATCTTCAGTTTGCAACACAACCTGGGATTTTGTTGTCAGTGGTTCAATCCAATGGCGTTTCCGCTCAAAAGGATATGTCGGTAAAGGTATACGTTGACGGTGCTCGTGAGTGTAAAATGCAGGCCAATTTATCTCTGTGCCTTCAAGCCATAACTTTCCTAATACTTTCGACAAGAAGTGCGCATCAGAATCTTTCTCGGCTGGATCTCGTAGTGATGGGAGTATAAGATGATTTCCGGGTCTATTCTGATGCTGCTTGGTAAGGGAACAGAGTGTCCTTCCCGGTCCAACTTCCAGCATAATACAATCAGGCAATTGTAACAGTGTCTCAATACCTTCCGTAAAGCGTACCGTACAGCGCATGTGCTCTGCCCAGTAATCTGGTTTTGTTACCTGCTCCGCAGTGACCCAATTGCCGGTTACATTAGATATGTAAGGAAGCTCGGGAGGGGACAATTGTACCTTTCTTACCTCTTCAATGAAGGGGGCAAGGATAGGATCTATCATTGATGAGTGAAAGGCATGAGAAGTGAGAATGGGTCGACAAGCGATATTGTTCTGTCTAAGCCGGTTTGCCAGTTCAGAGACAATGTCCTTGGGACCGGAAACGACGTTACGCGATGGACTATTGCTAGCAGCTAGAAAAAGATCGTTGTTGAGGAAGGAGTTCAACTCTTGTACTGGAAGTGATACTGCAAGCATAGCACCTTCAGGTAATGCTTGTATCAATTGTCCGCGCTTCGCGACTAACGCCAATGCATCTTCCAATGACAAAACTCCTGCTAAACACGCTGCCACGTATTCACCGAGGCTGTGACCAATCATTGCCTGAGGATGTACACCCCATTCCATCCATAGCTTAGCTAAAGAGTACTCTATCGCAAATAGTATTGGTTGTATGATGTAGGTTTGCTTGAGTAGCTGTTCTGCTACCTCCATCTGTGTTGATTCTGGATAAAGCACTTTCCGGATATCTATCTCAAGATGAGATTTGAGGAATTCTGCACAATAATCAATCCACCTTTTAAATGTAGGCTCAGTTTGATAGAGTTCCAGGGCCATGTTAACATACTGAGTTCCTTGCCCCGGGAACATAAATACCACAGGACGATTTCTTGGTGCTTGCTGAGTAGTGAGGACATTTGTTTCTAATGCAGCTGCAATGTCTTCCAGGTTTTGACAAACGGTAATGAGGCGATGGCTAAAGGCCTGTCTCCCCACTTTCAGTGTGTAGGCTAAATCCGCAGGATTAATATCTGGCTGCTGTCGTATGTATTTAGCTATGTTGGTTCTTGAGGTAGAGAGTGCAGTAGCCGTTTTTGCCGAGATGGTTACAAGATGATAGGGTCTGGAAGGTCCTGAAGGTTCAAGAGCAGGCGCCTCTTCCAGGGTGGCATGTGCATTAGTTCCACCAATACCGAAGGAGCTGACTCCGGCACGGCGGGGAATATCCATTGGCTTCCATTCGGAAAGCGTATTGTTGACGTAAACGGGGCTATTTGCAAAATCGATCTGTGGGTTAGCTTGCCTGAAATGCAGGCTGGGGG
>DASYAN010000273.1:0-4907 GCA_036501345.1 Ktedonobacteraceae bacterium | reverse complement strand
TCACCAAAGCGTTGCTGGAGACGTTCGGTAACACGAAAAACTCCACCATTAACGCCGATATCTTGTCCAAGAAGTACAACGCGCTCATCTCGCTCCAATTCCAATGCTAACCCCTGATTGAGTGCCTCAATAATCGTCATTTGCATTTTTATGTCTCCTCATTTACTTATGTATATAATGCAACAAATCCTCGCGCTGTTCTTGTAGGCGTTGCGGTAGATTGGCAGCTGTATCGTCGAAGAAGCTATCAGGTGTAGTTGGAGGCATCGCTTCAGCCTCGGCTGCTGCGCAATTGATATTAGCCTCGGCTTGCTTTAGTAGTTGCTGATCCTGCTCTTCGGTAAGCTGGTTACTGGCTAATAGGAAACGACGAATGCGTGCAATCGGATCTTTGACTTTCCAAGCTTCGACCTCAGCTGGGTCTCGATAGCGGGTAGGATCGTCAGCGGTTGTGTGGGCACCCACGCGGTAGGTGAGCGCCTCGATCAACGTTGGTCCCTGGCCCGAACGAGCCCGTTCAAGAGCCTGCTGCATGATAGTATAGACGGCAAATAGATCATTACCGTCGACCAAATAGGAAGGGATACCAAAGCCAATGCCACGGGCAGCCAGCGTTGGGGCAGCACACTGACGTTTGCGGGGCAGACTAATGGCCCAACCATTGTTCTGGACAACAATCACGGCAGGAGCTTGGAAGACGCCTGCAAAGTTCAGTGCTTCATTGAAATCGCCCTCAGAGGTTGCCCCATCGCCACACACACCGACTGCAACTTCAGGGTCTCCACTAATCTTAGCTGCCATTGCCAGACCGACCGCGTGGAGTATCTGAGTTCCGATGACGATTTGGAATGGGAGGCAGCGAGCATCCTTTGGATAAGCAGGAGTATATCCGCGTCTCATATAGATGAGTGTAGAGACAGGAATTCCTCGGACAATTAACGAGGGAATTTCACGATATGAGGGAGCCAGCCAGTCCTGCGGTTGCATGGGAGCTGCTAGTCCGACGCCAGTTGCCTCCTGCCCTATGGAAATGCTAGAGTTTGTGGCGCGGCCCTGACGTTGTAACGTAATGATTTTATTTGAGAAGGCACGGCTCAAGAGCATAGCCTTGTAGAGAGCAAGTAAGCGCTCTGTACTCAGATCAGGCATGTCACCGACCAGATTGCCCTCCGTATCGAGGACCTGATGGACAATCATACCAGCTTCGATAGGTTGGATAGCCATAACGATTTCCTTTGCATATACTAATCCTATGGCGGACGGTAGACATCTGTAAGCATGCCTTACTCCTCCCTGCCTCGTCAAGGTGACTGTCCGAGCAGACCGGACATTGCCCTTGTGGAGAAGATGTCGAGAATCTATACTAGAAAACGAAAAGAAGAAAGCGTCATGTGCTTCTGATGAGAGTGAAAGAGCTCTTTCTGGAAAGTGAAGGGGGCTGGATGAAGCAACACCTGATAGAAAAAGTTGGCAGTGTTCTCAATCTCTTTTCCTTTCAGCGGCCTGAGTGGGGTGTGAGGGAAGCCGCCGAGTCACTGGACCTTCCCAAGTCAACGATGGGCGATATTCTGCTGAGTCTCGCCGATCAAGGAGTACTTAGCCGGACCAGCACCGGACGCTATCGATTGGGTTGGAGACTCTTTGAGTTAAGCCAGGTACTCTTAGAGCACACAGAGTTCTGTATCGAAGCTCGGCGAGCGATGCATGAACTGGTTGAACGTTGGGGCGAAACCACCCATCTGGCTGTTCTGGATGGGACCCAGGTCTTATTTGTTGAGAAACTGCAAGCAACGCCAGCAACGACGATTATACTTTCGCGTATTAGCGTTGGTTCGCGCTTTTCAGCGCACGGACTAGCGGTTGGCAAGGTGCTGCTGGCCTATCAAGCGCGGTTCAGCCTTCCTACGGTGCTGGAGAAGCTTGAGTTAACGGCTTACACACTTAACACCATCACCACTCGTGAGCAGTTGATCCAAGAACTGGAAGATGCGCGTCGCCAGGGATATGCCTACGACCGTGAGGAGGTCACTCAAGGAATCTGCTGTGTAGCGGCTCCCATTTTTGACATCGATGGACGGGTGCCAGCTGCCATCAGCTTCTGTATTCCTGCTTATCGCTTTTTTCCGCAGGAGGATCATTACACCGAAATTATTGTCCGAGCGGCTCAGAGCATTTCTGAGAAGCTAGGCTATCGGGCGAAAGGGTTACATGCTTTATGACAGATACTACATTTGAACGTAAGGTGCAGCTACCATCGGCTACTGATCTATATAATATTAATCAATTGTTATCTGAAGAAGAACGTCTGGTATGTGATACTGTGCGTCAGTTTGTGGGTGACCGAGTATTGCCCATCGTCGGAGAGCATTTTGACGCTGGCACATTTCCGCGTGAACTCGTTCCTGCCATTGCTGAACTTGGACTGCTGGGTATGCATCTGGAAGGCTATGGTTGTGCTGGGCTGAATGCTGTGTGCTATGGTCTAGCGTGCCAGGAGTTGGAGGCGGGCGATAGTGGTTTGCGCTCGTTCGTCTCAGTTCAGGGTTCACTTGTCATGTTCTCGATCTTCAAGTTTGGCACGGAGGAGCAGAAGCAGCAGTGGTTGCCTCAGATGGCACGAGGTGAGGTGATTGGATGCTTCGGGCTGACGGAGCCAGATTTTGGCAGTGACCCTAGCGGTATGCGAACCAATGCACGTCGTGATGGTGACTCTTACATATTGAATGGGACTAAGATGTGGATTACCAACGGAGGGATAGCAGACTTAGCCGTTGTTTGGGCACATGCAGAGGATGGCATCCGTGGTTTCCTGGTGGAGCGTGGAACACCAGGATTTACGACCAGTGATATCCATCAGAAGCTCTCAATGAGAGTTTCTATTACGTCGGAACTGCACTTTGAAGACTGTCGTGTATCAGCTAAGAATATGCTCCCGAATGTCTGTGGCCTGCGTGGTCCTCTTTCCTGTCTGAATGAAGCACGTTATGGTGTTGCCTGGGGAGCAATCGGTGCGTTACGTGCCTGCTATGAAACGGCGCTCGATTATGCCAAGACACGCACCCAGTTTAACCGCCCTATTGGCGGCTTCCAACTCGTACAAGAGAAACTAGCGATTATGGCGACAGAATTGGTGAAAGCACAATTGCTGGCCTTGCAGCTTGGACGGCTCAAGGATGAGGGATTAGCCCATCCAGTCCAAGTATCTCTTGCCAAGCGGAATAATGTCCGCGAGGCATTAAAAGTTGCACGTGAGGCCAGGGCAATACTTGGTGCAAACGGTATCACCCTGGAATATCCAATCAGCCGTCATATGAACAATCTGGAGTCGGTCTACACCTATGAGGGTACGGACGATATTCATACATTGATCATCGGTCAGGCTATTACCGGTTTTGACGCATTTTCTTGAGCACATAGCCTGCTAGATCTAGGGACTATGCCTCTGCATCTGTTGCTTGCTCTCTTGTCTTGCTAGATACTGCCACCTGCGTTGCCATAAGAGCAAGAAGATAGCACCCAGCAAATACCAGAAGAGAGCTACTCCTATACCAGAGAGCCAGCGAAATGTCATAACTATATTCATCGATATCGGAATAGTAATGGGGTAGGGAGGCAGCGTGAACCAGACGATTCCTGCATACAATCCATAGCCCAGGAAAACGATTAGCAGACGTGTGCGTCTGGAAATGTTGCCTTGTTCTTCCAGCCTCGCCAGGGAATGATAGAGGATGAGCGCCAACGCACTTCCCAAGATCGACAGGACAATCCCTTCAAGGTACAACGTTTGCCGTATATCAATGGTTGTTCCATCCCCTACTCCAGGCGGGTTCGCCGGATACTTGAGCTGAGGAAACAGACAGAACGTCCAATAGCAGATAAACACCAGAGCGGAAAACCATTTCCAGGATACTTTGCCAGCTTCGTTTAGGCGTGCTTGCCCAAACGCGAACCAACAGATAATCCCGAACAACGAGCCCCAACCGATGCCATACATAATGTAGCCTAGAAACAGGCCTGCACGTTGCTCTGGACGTGTGAAAACTTCGGGTTCAAGCTGGCCTATTGCTATCTTATGTGTCGTTTCTAGGTCGATGGCTTGTTGCAGTACCGGCTCAGTCGCAAAAGCATGAAAACAGGCTACTAGTATTCCCGCCATTAAACCAGCTAGTAGGGTCAGGCCAATAATGGTTGCAGGTGAAGATCTCTGATGCATTGTACCTGACTCCTTTAGTGGCAGGGAAACGCTGTAATATGCCTGCTATCGTGAATCAGCTCATGAATCATGTTCACTTGATAGGCGGCGTGGCCCTGAAAAAACGAGAGTAGGAAGCCCTGGTCAAAGCCCACAGCATACAGCATCAGTAAGCCCAGCCCTAGCGCACCGCTGAGAATCAACCAATCTCTGATCGGGCTCGAGATATCGAGGGAGGGTTCGTAGGTTTTAGACATCATGTACCTCTTTTGTGTGAGAAAACAAATACTAGGAGACATCATTAGAATACATACATCACAGTGGTAAGACGCAGGTGAAGGAAAGAGGTAAGAATTGCTCAGAGGTGGCGTGTGGACAACACAAGGCTTGCAGACGATAGAGCGGCAGAATGTTCCTATCGGTGCATCTCGTTCCTTTAACGCGAAGGATCGTGAGCAATTACTCACCAGGCAGGTCTCCTGACTTCTGGCAGCCGTACTCCTCTTCTCGCCTTCCCATTCTCTATGAGAACAGTGGCTCTGGTTTCCCTCCTGAGTGGAGGTGAAGAGTTTCCTTGCCAGTTACAGTAGCGCGACTGCGCCGGATTTGCACCGGCTTCCCTATTCTGCTTTCCTTTTCAGGAAAGCCACCCAGTGTAGACAAAATTATTGTGTACATTTGTAATAGTACTGATAATCCTCTCTCGTGTCAAGTT
>DASYAN010000272.1:0-14791 GCA_036501345.1 Ktedonobacteraceae bacterium | reverse complement strand
ACAGTTTCGCCAGATTGGCGACTTTCTGGAGGCTGGCGATCTGCTGGTGATTAATACCAGTGGGACGATGAATGCAGCATTACATGTGACGCGGGCGGATGGTATGCCACTTGAACTGCACCTCTCAACCCATCTGCCTGCGGATTTGTGGGTTGTCGAGGTGCGCATCCCACAGGAGAAAGCTACCGCCCCGTTCTATGATGTTACTGCTGGAGAGATCTTGAGTCTGTCTGCTGGGGGCAATGCGACGCTGCTGGCTCCCCGCCTCGATGATCGTCGTACATCTACGACAGAGCAGCACAGACTCTGGATTGCCACGCTTTCTCTGCCAGAGTCGCTCCAAGTGTACCTAGCACGCTGTGGATTTCCGATTCGATATAAGTACGTGCATGAACAGTGGCCGATAGAGTATTATCAGTCGGTCTATGCCACAGAGAAGGGGAGTGCGGAGATGCCATCAGCGGGGCGTGCCTTCACCTCAGGGTTGATCACACGACTGGTTGCACATGGCATACAGATTGCACCTCTGATTCTGCACACAGGTGTTGCCAGCCTTGAAGAGTATGAGCCTCCCTACGAGGAGCACTATTGCGTTTCGGCAGAGACGGCTCGTCTGGTCAATGCGACACGATTGGTAGGCAAACGCGTGATAGCTGTTGGAACGACGGTGATACGCGCCCTGGAAACGGTGACCGACACAGATGGCACAACCCATGCGGGAGAAGGCTGGACCCGTGTTGTTGTGACGCCAGAGCGGGGTATCCGAGCAGTGAATGCGCTACTCACCGGGTTGCACGAGCCCCACGCATCTCATCTCTTCATGCTTGAGGCGCTGGCTGGACGAGAGCATCTGAAGATGACCTATGCTGAAGCGTTGAAAGAGGGATATCTGTGGCACGAATTTGGCGACCTGCACCTGATTCTACCATAATTTCCAAATGGAGAGTCGTCACCATAGCCTCCTCTTGGTATGACCCACTACCAACAATTTCAAGGGCTTCTTTTATAGTACCGTGTCATATTGTCCCTTGGCTTGACAGCATTTCTTTCTTTCTCGTACAATTGATTATACTTGAGTTGAACGTTTGGTATGAATTGGATCGAGCGTCTTGCGGAGCCGTGCTATTTTCGCAAAATCGTATGGGTTTGCATTGTTATGACAGTGCAAACCCGTCAGAGAAGCCGAAGGCTGTTTTTTAATTCACATCAACTGTTTGAAAAATAAAAGAATTGTAATCAAGATCAAGTTCTTTTTTTGAAAGAACTATCAGGTTTTTTTGTGCATCACTATTGATCTCAGTCAATTTAGACGTAACATAGGAGGTCATACTATGCAACACTCACAACTACTACAAGGGTGGCAAAAAAGCCAGAATGGCCAGATAGCCTTGTATGCTCCACGCACTTGGCTGGTAAGTCTTAGCACATTTGTTATTTCTTCGTTGCTTATGGCGGCTATGCTTGCTCTCCTGCATGCCGTTTCTCTAACTCTCTTCGCTTCACTTTTCTCCAAATTGTTTGGTGGAATCGTCATTATTCCGCTCTTATTATTTTTCTTCTCGTTATTTTTTGTATTATTCACGAATCGGACGTATAAGATCAAAGCGTACCGAAAAGCGTTAAAAAAGTATCTGGAGACCAGTATAAACGGCTACTACTCTCCAGAAGGAGCTCTAGCAGTACAAGAACACCTGGCAACTATTATGAGCGGAAATGGTTTGCAGCAGGAACAGAAGCGTCATCTCCTCGTGCTCGGAGGGCCTGGAAGTGGCAAGACGGCCAATCTGAAATATGCAGTCTACCAAGCAGTTAGTTCAGACCTGCGGAAGACAAATAAGCTTCCTGTACTGATTCAAATGAAATATTATAATGGTTTTCTGCGAAATTTGCGAGTTGCCTCACCAGTGCCAAGTGAGACACCAACAGAGACATTGCTAGCTTACTTGTTAGACGATGAACACGAACAAAAGTCTCAGGCTGGGAAGGAAACTGAACTGGTTGGCTTGAATCAGCTTCACTCGTACCTGCCCCAACTCCTTGTACAAGGACGAATTGTCTTTCTCTGTGATGGTATGAATGAATTGGAAAGTGATGCACTGGCAATCATTCATGGAGAACTCACCCATCTTATGCAAACAACACAAAATTCTGTGGTTATGACTTGTCGTGAATTGGAATATCAAGAGCAGGAACTCCTGAAAGATCTTGCCAACAATGGTGCCGCCATAAAAATGCTTCCTCCCCTCACAGAAAAGGACATTGCAGAGATTATCAAAACCTATCTGCAAGGTCAGCGCATGCCAGGACAGGTCCCCCTTAGCTATGCAGAGATTGAAGCGGCACAAGAACAGATTCGCAGGCTTAGCCAGTCTGATCGGGAAACAAGCCCCTTTGTGCTCATTATGTTGATACAGGCACTGAAAAATCCTGAAATACTGGCTCGGCCTATCTCGCGTGGTCGCTTGCTCCGTCTCTCTGTTGATCAGCGCTCTTTTATTCATGAGTCAGCTGCGCTGATCTTCGGCGATCACCCGGATACGCAGAATGTAAAGGATTTTCTGAGTGCTGTGGCATGCACAGCACGCCGGAATGGGCAACGCAATGCGGTTCAACTTGTCAAAGATACTAAATTCACCACCTCATCCCAACTGCAAGACTTTTTAAATGTCTGGCTCTCAGATAATGAGGTGGATGTTGGCAATTTTACACAGGCAAACATCGGTAAATTTCTTAGGATCGCGCTTGATGCTGGTTTAATCACCATCAGCAACAATGGAGTCCTCAGTTTTATACATGAACTCATTGCTGAGTACTTTGCAGCTGAGTACTTGCGCTTCATCTACCGCAGAAAAGATCCTGAGGACGAAGCTTTCTGGCACAGTATCTATGAGAGTGAGGTTCATGCGGCTGGACTCTGGAGTGAGCCTATTGCGATCTGGGCTGGATTAGAGGATCAGCCAATAGAGATCGCCAGATTCCTGATGACAAATATCGACTATTACTGTCTTCAAAAGGGCATGGATGAGACTGAGACTGATTTTTACCATTATCACGCCTTGGCTCTTAGTTTGGGCTGTCTGGGAGTGCGAGCGTCCGATGGACTTCCTGATGAAACGCTCTCTTATCTGAAGCAGTCTGTGCTTGTGAAGGAAAGGCATGAACAATTGGCCATGATCTTCAAACGATGTGCAGACGAGGGCGGAATTGGAGTTTATCAAGCACTGTTGCCATACATTCATGTTCCAGGTTTGCTCGAGGTTTTTCTGAAAATACATGATCTATACAATGAAAAAGGTAATAGCACCATTCTAGCAATGCTCTTTGAATACATGGAAAAGGTGGCAGCAATTCCGACATATGCAGATCAGACACAGGCACTGATTACTCTTTTAGGAGAAATTGGCCGTAGAGGTGATGAGACGGTGAGGTTGCGTGCACGACACCTCAGTGGAGCTTCAAGACCACCACTGTTGCGTGCCGCTGCCATTAATATTCTGGAGTTACTTAGAAATCCGAACGATGTAGCGCTACTCATTGGCTTTCTGTATACCTCCGATAAAGAGGTGATAGGACCCGCAATTAGTGCGGTCAGAATATTTGGCCCCGAATTTACACTGGCGATACTGGAGAGAGAAGAGACGAAACTTCAGAATCAGGCATATGCTCAAACACGCCTGAATTTTTTGAGAGTTCTGGAGGGCTTTCTAGAGACAAATCCTCAGGCTCTTCTAATCGTTCCGCGATATATGCAGACGCTCGTATCTCTGATCGTTCGGTTTCTTTCTGCCTTTGATAAAGAGCCTACTTGGCTCCTGGCACAAAATCTATTAAACAGACAAATGCAGAAGAGTCCAGAAGATGCATCCATGGTGACCATTTATTTACTGGATGTAATAGACACTGAGGATCAAAAACAAGCAGAGCATATTCAGGAGCTTCTTGAGAAAAATTGCCTGCGAGTTTTAGAGACGATTACCGACTATTGGAAAACGCGGAAACGCAGAGAAGTAGCGTGGGAACGTATCATTACTGTCCTGGGCAAAGTATCGGATAAGTCCATATTAGAGTTCTTGCTCCAGCAGCTTGACGAGTCTGCGACCAGCATGCAGAATGAGTTGTCTACCGCTCTCAGTTCGCAGCAGGAGAGTACTGACCCATTGCTACAGGCTATTCTTGCCCCTACAGCCACGCAGAATGTTATCCGTGTTGCAGGAAATGCATTGCGACAGACAGGAGAGGGCTGTATCACTTCCATTTGTGATGAATTTCTCAGCATTCGTTCACATGCCGATGCAACAGATGCTGGGCTGAAGTGTCTGATAGATTTACTAGACGAATTGAGAAAAGACGGGATTATCTCAGCAAGAACAGAAGGAGGAACTATTCGGGCTCTCATCACACTTTTTAAGTGGTTGATCGAAGATGCCCATATCCATGCGCAACTTGCAGCAGAGATGATCCCGGTCATGGTTGGTTTTCTCGATCCACAAATTGTCTTAACACTCCTAGAAGTGCTCGTACGGTCCGGAGTCTTGCTCGAAAAGGTCTATGAAGAAGCTATCAAAGGGTTGAGCCAACTTGGAGAGTACGCCGTCGACTATCTGATAGAGGCTTTGGATAGCCCAAAAGAGACACATTTGACTAAAAGAGTGCGCCAAGTTTTGCTGGAAATGGAACCATTTCCACGTGTGAAACTCCTTTCAGCATTCACAAGTACCAGAAGTGTCGTCGTACAGCAGGTAATGTGGATCTTCATTGCCAACCAGCATGAACCGGAGATCATTCGCTTTCTCGTCAAACGTCTGCTTGAAAGCCGCGACGATCACCCCCTTTTCGATAACATTCAGCAAACCCTCACAGAGATGCAACCAAATTATACAATGCCCTATCTCATTGAGGCCTTAGGCCAACCAAATTGGCGAGTCATCAAACCACTGTTGCGAGCGTGTCCTCAGCCCGAAATCATCCTTCCTTTGCTGGTAAAGGATCTGACTGATTTACAACGATACATACTTGTCTTAGAAGTGCTCCGCGAAGAATTTGATTATCCTACTGTTCTACCCTGGCTGGTTTCTGGCCTTGGAAATTCCGATACACGCCAACATACTCGACAGTTAATTGAGAAGATGGCTCACACATATGATGGAGACCTGCTACCAGACATTGTACGCCTCTTTAATCCTGCCATTGCCCAACCAGAGCCATTGCTTGATCCTCTCCCAGAGGTACAAAGAACATTGCAGGAATTGTTAACCACAGAGCTAGCACAGGACAGTTTACCCGCCCTTGTCATGGGTCTCGGTGAGCCACCTGTCAGGGAAAGTTGCACTGATTCCCTTGTGACCTTAGCTCATATCGAGCAGAGGCAGGAGCAAGTACTCCAGGCGGTCTCAGAAGCTTTGCGCAATCCGTCCCAGCGTCTGGGTGCTCATAATACCCTTGTGAAGTGCGGCCAGATAGCCGCACAGTCCGTTTTCGAATTAGTCAGAGAGAATGACGACGATTTGGTGAGAGAGGCACGCACTATCCTGGCAGAGATGGGTGAAACGGCCTTTCCATATATCTATCAACTAGCCCATGACCCGCAACATCGTGCTCATGCGGAAGACATCTTCCAACATATACCTCCTGAGATCATTTCCAAAGGGCTGCTTGCTTGTTTTGCTAGCAACGATAGGCAGAAGGAGGAAGCAGCTTTCTACCTGCTTACTATGGGCATGAATGACAAAAATGGCTCTCGTCCAGGAAGTTCAGGCCTCACAAGCGCATTACTCGCTCAAGCCTTGGAATACTCAAATAGCGATGTATGCTTGCGCACTCTCAGTGCTCTGCTATTTTTTTCTCATGGGAGGCGTTCAGAAATAGCACAACAGATTGTTAGCGCTCTCACTCAGACTTCTGAGGAGCATTTTTGTACAGAGTACATGCGTATACTATTTCTGCTAGGAAAAGATGCCGTAGACCCGTTAGGGTTCGCAATGCATACTCCCGATTTGCCAGAGAGAGTTCGCCTGGAGATGATTAGTACTCTAAGTATTCTCGCGGAGGATGAACAGGTTACGGAGTACGTGAAAATCCTCACAGCCGGCCCAAACGGAATGCATCGGGCACTAGGACTTCGCGCACTAGGTGGCTTGCTTGTAGGTGGCATATATGACGAGAAAAAACTGGAAGAAGTTCGTAAGGACTTGAGCGCTAGCTCGAAATCTCAAGATCGCGCAGCTTTCGAGTTTTTCGATGTATTGCTTGGTACACGTAGCCTGCCGGAGATTATACGTTTGCAGGAGGTAGTAAACGGACAGCAAGATGATATTGACCGTCTGAACAAACTGATACGTCAACAAGAGGAAGAGCTCGTTCAAGCCCACCGGCGTGCTGAGCAAGCAGAAACAGGTGTAATGAGTTTGCAAAAACAGCTAAATAGACGATAGTTGGCTGTGTGGAGAATATAGCGATGGAACCATCACTTTCGCTAGAGATACCAGACATAAAAGGATACCAAAATTTGCAACTCATCCGCTCTCAAGGCGGCATGAGTCATATTTATCATGGAACGCGTATTGAGACAGGCCAGGAAGTCATCATCAAACTCATGCCTGCACCAAAAGATCAACTGGAGGCACTGAAATTCCAACATCGTTTCAATCAGGAAATACTCATTGCGCGGCTCTCTGCAAACGACCATCTTCTCGCTGCAACCGACCATGGTGATATCCCAATGTACGGCTCGGACGAGCATCGCCTCTACCTGGTTTACCCCTACATCGAATACGGTTCCCTGGCTGATATGCTGATCTTTGATAGACCCTGGGAGACCTGGGAATTGCCTCATATTGCAGATATCATCACACAAGCGGCTGAGGGACTCTTTCACCTGCATAAAAGCGGAATTGTGCATCAGGATGTCAAGCCCAATAACTTTTTGTGGATGCCCACCGACACTGTGCGAAATCCACTACGCCGGATTCACATCTGGCTGATTGATTTTGGTTTAGCGGAACCAGAGCGTAAGGGAAAAACCAGGGATATCAATGGTACCCTGAAATATATCGCCCCTGAACAGTTGGATGGAGATATCAAATATTCAGTCGACCAATACGCACTTGCTCTCTTAGCGCGTCTCCTTCTAACTGGCTATGAGCCACCTTCTATAAACGAGCAAGCTTCCCTGCTATATACTCCACCCTCCCAACTCAACCCGTTTCGCCTCTCCGAGCCAGAAATTGATAACGTTCTGTTCAAAGCCTTTGCGCCACATCCTGAAGGTCGCTTTGCCAGTGTGATCGAATTTGCACAAGCGTTGCAAGAAGCCGTTCTAAAGCAGATACGACAAAATCTTCATGTATCTCTCTCTGATCCATCATTGACTCTATTCCAGCAACAGTCGGCTAACCCGCCCCTCCATCCAGCCCCCTCCACGCAGGAAGAAATATCCACACAGCCACTCATACCTGCTGCACCAGAAGAGCTGATCTTTCTGCCACCGCTTAACCCACCGAAGCCATATATGCCACCGCTTCCGAGAGATACCTCCCAGCCTAGAGGTGCTCCTCGAAACAAACGTACTGCACCCTCTTTGCCTTTTGTCCCTGCTCATAAATGGCTCACTATTAAATTGCCGAACACGCTAAGGATGCTCACCTGGTCGCCTCAAGGCACAGAACTGGTCTGTACTTTCTATCACGATCTACCTCAATTAATAAACGTTAAGCGCTCGGTAGAAACACTTCATAGTTTTACTCATGGTCATTCTGCCTGCTGGTCCCCTGATGGCCGATTTCTCGCCATTAGCATGCATGACGAGAACAATCCTCGAGGTGAAATCCGTTTTAGTGACCGAAAAGCCACAAAGGAGCGCAACCGGTTGCTCTTATTCCATCAATCAGAGCCTATTCGCGGACTAGACTGGTCACAGAGGGGGCTCTTCGCAATCTGGTTAGATCGTAAACTCCTAGTTTATGATCTCTCAAAAATCTCGACCCAAAAGCATCTTCCAGACCCATCATATGCGCTTTCCCTGGGAGACAATATGTATTGTGATCAGCTTACCACCCTGCGCTGGTCGCCGAATGGAGAGTGGCTTGCCGCTGGCTCGAATAATGGGCAGATAGTTTGCTGGCAGCCACACACAGCCAGATATTTCAAGCAACAACCACTCAAGAAAAACATTCGTAGTATAAGCTGGTCACCCGATGGCAGGATTTTGGTCGTTGCCTTCGCTAACAAACAGGTTCTGTTTTGGGACCTGCAAACTGGACAAATTTCACAGGCAGAATTGCCAGAAACCCCAAGGATGGTGAGCATCTCACCTCAAACCGGACAAATTGCAATTGCAACAGAAAAGATGTTGTTTTTCTTCGAGCACAGTAGCGCTTTAGTTCCTACTGCTATGCATCCAGGTCAGCTCTATGCAGCCTTCTCACCAGATAACAAGCTTGCTACGCTTGATCAGTACGATAAGAATGAGCTTATTATCTGGCAATTCTAATGAAAAGAGGCCATTTTAGAGAGTTAGCTACTATACGTGAGCAGGAGTTAAAGATTATATGGATGGTATAAGCGGGGGAACAAATGCTGCCTTCCAGAAAGGGCAGCGAGTTGGGCAGTACCAGATTGTTGAGGTGTTAACGCCAACCCGTTTTGGACATATATATCTGGGACAGCATATGTATCAACCTATCCATATATTGATTGAGGGATTGCAGCCACCCCTGTTGGATGAATTTAAAGAAGATTTCCTGAAATATGCGCAGGCTTTAAAGAATTTAGAGCATCCTCATATTTTATGCATACGAGATATGGGTGTACAAGAGAATTGTTCATTTTTAGTGACAGATTATCTCCCATACCGCACATTCAAACAGGTATATGCTCCAAAAAGTACCCAACCATTGATAACGGTATTACCGCATTTAAAAATGATTGCCTCAGCTCTACAATATGCTCATAGTAAGCATATACTACATGGAGATATACGGCCAGAGAATATTCTGCTTAGCAAGGACAATAATATCTTGCTCCGGGGCTTTCTGTTTGAAGCTATTATGCACAATCGCGAGCATCTCAACCATCGAGGTGCGGAAGCCGCGGAGTATGATGCTATGATCTACGCTGCGCCGGAACAGATCCAGGGAAATATTAGTTCTACCAGCGACCAATATGCGCTGGGGGTACTCATTTATAAACTACTCTGCGGGAAAGCACCATTTACTGGATCCTCTGTGGAGATTGCTTTCCAGAAGATACACGCGTCTGCACCTTCATTGAGGCGAAAAATACCAAATCTTATCTCGCCTGAAGTGGAACGAGTTGTGATGAAAGCTCTAGAGAAGGAGCCTGAAAGGCGTTTCCCTGACGTTCAGACATTCATCAACACACTAGAACAGGAACAAAACCAGTTATCAAGAAATCTTGCGCCCTCTGTGCCTGTTCAACCAGTAGGCGTTACTTCGCCACCGCTTGTATCGCCTTCAGTCATTCCATCTACCGTGCCAATGGGCTTTTCTGGTGCATCACCCACTTTTCAAGCTCCTCCACCAAGCTTTCTAGCGGCAACGCCACAAGCGCCAGTTCCCTCAATCTTTCAGGGTGTGGCTCCAATGCGAGTAACTCCACCTGACAGCCTGCCGCAAGAACCTCTGGGGCATTTACCTCAGGAACTCAAGAAGACGATGCCTAAGCAATTACCGCCTCCCAGCAAGCCGCCTGCCCGTCGTCCAGGAGGGACATCCGTGACGCGCCGGGTCTTTGCTATTGGTTTGGTAGGCATCGCAGCTCTAGGTGGAGCAGGTGGCTGGTACCTCCTTTCACAAAGATTCTCTCACGCTGCGCCACCAGTCGTTTCTTCTAATACAGGACCCTCAGCAACTCAGACCATCATCAATAATCAAAAAGGGCTAATCTTTACAGGGCATCTGGCGAGCGTCAATGCTGTAGCTTGGTCGCCGGATGGCAAATTCATCGCTTCAGCTAGTGATGATACCTTTGTTCAGATTTTCGAGTCCGCCACTGGCACGCGCAGAATCATCTACAAGGGACATACAGAAGAGGTCGCGGCGGTCGCTTGGTCGCCGAATGGTCACTTTATTGCCTCCGCAGGTCAGGATCGGACTGTACAGGTCTGGAACGCCGCTAGCGGCGGCACACCAGTGCTCATCTATAAAGGGCATACAGACCGGGTCAATAGCGTCTCTTGGTCGAGCAATGGTTATCTACTGGCCTCCGGTAGCGATGATAAGAGCGTACAGGTCTGGCAAGCTAGTAGCGGAGATCACACCTTTACCTTCCTAGGACATACTGCTGGTGTGCTCTGTGTTGGCTGGCAGCCGGATGATAGCAGTGTGGCCTCTGGTTCATGGGATGGCACCTTGCGCGATTGGGCTACAACCCAGCATGGCGATCATTTTAAGGCCGGAGATCAAATCTTCAAATACGACGGGCACGGAAATAATGAAGTTTACGCGCTAGCTTGGTCGCCGGATAGCAATTTCATCGTTTCGGCAGGCGCTGATCAGACTGTCCAGATCTCTAATGGAGATGATGGCACACCCAGGTTGCCCTTTTTCACAGATCACCGACGTAAAGACCATATCGACCGTGTGTTCGCAGTCTCTTGGTCTCCGGATGGCACATCCATTGCCTCTGGCGATGAAGATGGTAATGTCTATGTTTGGAGAACGGCTGGCAGAAAGACCTTTTTCAAATATACCGGGCATAAGGGAGCTGTAAATGCCGTAGCCTGGTCACCTGATGGCAATTTCATTGCTTCTGCCAGCGCAGATAATACCGTTCATGTATGGCAACCTAGCTAAACAGAGGAGGGTTCTAACAGTGTTGCAAATTGTGAGTGAATGTGCTATAATGTGAGTATGGAAAGTACATATTCACTCAAGCAGTTTGCAGAACTGATAGGCAAGCATGAGAAGACCTTGCAGAAGTGGGATAGAGATGGAACGCTCAAAGCTCACCGCACTCCCACCAACCGTAGGTTCTACACTCATGATCAGTATCTGGAGTACATGGGACTGGTAGCAGACGGGAAAGGGCAAATCGTTACCTACGCCAGAGCCTCAACGACAGCACAAAAACCGGATCTTGCCAATCAGGTTGCAGCGCTGCAGTCCTACTGCCAAGAGCATGAGATCAACGTTGATTTGTGGATGCAGGATATTGGCAGCGGGCTTAACTACAAACGCAAGCAGTTCAACCGACTCTTTGAAATGGTTGAGTTAGGTCAGGTGAAAATCATCATCATTGCGCACAGAGATCGTCTCGTTCGGTTCGGTTACGAATGGTTTGAGGCTTTTTGTGAACGGCACGGAACAAGGATCATCCTCATCAATGGTGACAACCTTTCACCTGAAAAAGAAATGGTTGAGGATCTTCTCGCTATTGTTTCCGTCTTTAGTGCTCGTTTTCACGGGTTGCGGTCATACAGAAAGGTTCTCAAAGATGCTTGTGAGCAAAAAGATCAAGCTTGAAGTCACACCTTCTGATGCTCGAACCCTGGAATTGATGCAAAGCAAGTGTCGGGGCTTGTACAACTGGTGGGTGATGAAGCTCAGGAATGGAGAGCCATGGCTCGGAACATTGGCAGCCAAGAAGACCCTTAAAGAGAGCAGGAAGTACGATCCAGAACTCAACGATGTCTATAACAAGCTCTTGCAAGAGGTGTTCTTTCGACTAGGTGCAGCCATGGATGCCTTTTTCAAGCGGTGCAAAAATGGTGAGAAACCAGGGTTCCCCAGAGTGAGACCTCGACATTGTTTCTTCACCCTGTGCTATCCAGCTTCCTATCTCAAGATTGAGAATGGCAGGCTGATCTTGCCCACTGGCGGACGCGCAAGCGCGAAGAAATACCCAGATGTGAGGGCGAAGCTCACTGAGCCAGCACCAGAGCAGTTCGGTGAGGTGGCGATCTCCAGAGATGCCAGAGGCAACTACTATGCATCCTTTAGCCACCGGAGGCAAGAGGAAGACCAGCAACAGGGTGAGGTGGTGGCATTTGACCTGGGCATCAAGACATTGGCAGTAGGCACCAATGAGCAAGGGCGAGTCTACCACGTGGGAGGCTTCAAGGGCTCACGCTGGTACAACAAACAGCTTGACAAAATCCGGTCAAAGCGTGATCGATGCAAGAAGAAATCTAGGCGCTTTCTCCACCTAAGTAAGGTGTACAAGCGTGTTTCTGAAAAGAAGCGCCATAAGCAACGGGACAGCCTGCACAAGGCATCCCATCTCATAAGCCACAAACTGGTTGAGAGAACCGTTGTGGTTGGAGACCTTTCCCAGCGCCAAATGGTCATACGTGAGCATCAAGAAAGGAATAAGTATCTCAATCGTGCAGTGTACAACGATTGGGGGCTCTACACCTTCATCATGATGCTGACCTACAAATGCCAATTGTACGGGAAAGAACTGGTTACCCTAGATGAACGCAATACTTCCAAGATGTGCAGTGGATGTGAACATCTCCAAGCTATGCCATTGTGGAAGCGAACGTATTGTTGTACGGAATGTGGACTTGTGATGGATCGAGACGAAAATAGCGCCGTCAATATTCTCACAAGGTTCTTTGCCCGGCGCGGGCCACACACTTCCATTGTGGAGTGCGGTGTATTGCAGGATAGCGGACTTGACGTAGCAAGTATGGGGCTTGCTCAACCCGCTTGAGTGCAGAAACGAGAGTGTGAGTACTTTTGCTCACATTTTAGAAAGCAGAATAGCAAGTGAATGCAGTCCAGAGGAGCTCGCGTGTGCTCGGACAGCATCCGAAACGGGGCAAAGCAGGCTGGAGGCTACTTCTGATGCTCCTAGCTGGTGTACTTATTATCGCAGTAGTGCTGGTCGCTGCCAATCTGCTCAGAAGCAGCACCACCCTTACCGTGCAAATCTCTGGTCAACCGCAGACGAGCATTGATCTTAATCAAAGCCTCGCACTCAGCCCGTACCTGCTTGGCAGCAACATTTTTCCTATGCTAGGAACGAGTTCCAAAGATCCCGGCGGCCAGGGATTTATGAGCTATGACCCGCCAGTGGTCTCTGGCCTACGTTCGGCTGGTGTCAAACTCTTACGCTTTCCAGGTGGTAATTTCGGTGAGGAACATACTCCTTCGACACAGCAACTCGATGCCTTCAGCAACTTGCTCAATCAGGTCAAGGCTGAGGGCTTTATGCAAGTCCAGCTTTCTGATCCTCTGGATGATCCGCCAGTTCCGCTAGCGACAAGAGCGACGCGTGCGGCCTTGCTGGTCGAATACATGAATAATCCCCAAAGCATTCAACGGAGTGTCGGCTCACCCTATCACCCAATCAAATATTGGTCAGTTGGAAATGAGCCGGACCTGCTGACCAATCCCGACACTGGAGAAAAATATACGGTCGCGGAGTATACTCAGGCTTTTATCGCTTATTCTCTGGCTATGCATACCAAAGATCCAAGTATTAAGGTTTTTGGGCCAGAGTTGAGCCAGTATTCTTCGGTCGGCGGACCCAAAGACAGCCAGGGAAACCTCTGGATGCAGGACTTTTTAAAGGGAGTCAGCGATTACGAAAGTACCCATAGTCTGCCTTTCCATTTGCTGAATGGTGTCTCGTTTCATTACTACCCGTTCAAAGATGGCCAACAAGATGTGAACGCCATACTGAATAATCCACCACAGTGGGATACCCTTGTGCCAGATCTGCGCCAACTTATCCGGCAAACCTTTGGTGAGGATCTACCCGTTGCAATTACCGAAGTCAACACCAATCCTGGCACGGTACCGCTTCCGCAAAACCTGTCTGCGCTTTGGTGGGCCGAGACGCTTGGTAAGCTAATGAACAACCAGGTCGAATATGTCGACTTTTTCTCTGCGGAAGGCCTGGATAGTCCCAATCCGCTATTCCTGCAAAAAGATCTCACCGAAACTGCCATGCTACGCGTGATGCAATTATTCACCCATTTACAATCTAATCTTGTGCCAATTCAGGATGCACAGGGATCGGTCAGTGTCTATGCTACACAGGATGATGACCATACTACTGTGAGCCTGTTTTTCGTCAACCAGACCAGTAACAGCCAGCATATCAACGTGGAAGCTGAAAGTATTCTGCCCTGGAGTTGGTGGCAAGGTGCCAATTTGAAGCTGCAAGGCTATAGTATAGATGTTCTGAGGAGTTCATGGCAAGGTGCCAGTCTGACGCTTCAAGGCTATAGTATGGCCGTCCTGATGCTTCATCGCAACGCTGGCGACGAAGTTTTTAATTTCGACAATACCGTCAGTGAGCAAAATTTAGTGCCAGAGGTGCAAAATATTGTTTGTAGTAGTGAAACGAGTGTTTGCTAGACAGATAGCGCTTCGGTATCAGGGGAAGGACACATGGCCAATACAATCTTCACTATTTTTCAATATGCCTATCTTGCGATTATTTGCCTGATGACCGCCCAGGCCATCTTTAATATCCGGTTGCGTCTCTATATCTGGGAGGAACCAGAGCAAGCCTGGTTGAACAGTGCTCCTACCATTTACCGTGAGCCGCAGTTCTCCTTCACTATTCTACTGCCAGCCTATCACGAGGAAGATCTCTACGCCGATACGATTCAGAAGGTCTACGATTTGAACTATCCAAAGAACCTGGTACAGGTCTTAGCCTTGTTACGTGAACACGATACTGGAACCATCAAAGTAACTCAGGAAAAGCTCAGACAGTTGCACGCGCCCAATGTCCAGTTGCTTATCACGAACGATAAGCATGGTGGCAAGCCGCACCAGCTTAACCTGGGTCTGAAAATGGCTAAAGGTGATATCGT
>DASYAN010000271.1:0-13495 GCA_036501345.1 Ktedonobacteraceae bacterium | reverse complement strand
CAATATACGCTGCTGGATGTATCACCTCTACTAACCAACGCCAAATTTTGCCACTCAGTTTTGCAACTGGTCCAGGATGATGACCTCCGTCGCTGGTGGCGTGAGTACTACGAGCCGTCCTCCTTTGCCCAACAACGAAATATAATCAGCCCACTGATCACCAAAGTAGCAAAATTTGAGGGCACGAGTGCCCGACGTATTATCGGTCAGGGTGCTTCTACGCTCGATCTTGCTCAGATGATTGGTGAGAGAAAAATCATCTTGCTTAAACTGGCTAAAGGGGTTGTTGGAGATGATATTGCCTCTCTTGTTGGAACGACTATTCTGGGACTTATTCAACTGACCCTCGGAGAGCAAAGTCACAAAGTGGAAAGTCAACGGAGACAAGCACGTTTACCCATCATTATTGACGAGTTTGAAATGCTATTAGGGTCTGATTATGGGATGCTTGCCGAGTTGCACAAATACGGCGCAACTTTTTTCTTGAGCTGTCAGTCTCTCGAGCATATCCAGAAATTGAATCCTCTCTTGCTTTCGACTGTGCAGGCAAATGTGAAGCAGTTGATCGCTTTTCGCATGTCGGTACAGGATGCCAAGATGCTGCACAAGGAGCTGGGGGTTGAGCGGGACGATCTCATCCATCTTGATGTACATAGTTGTTATATGGCAATACTGGCAGCAGACCGACGTCTACCGACATTTTCTTTCAAAGTGGTTCCCCCTCCGAATGCAGATGCAATGGTTGCGGAAAGCATTCGCACTCGTTGCCGTGTACGCTATACCTACCCCGTAGATGAGGTTGATGCTATGTTACGTGCCTCTGTACTTCGCCCCATTCGCCAGGCTCCTCTCTCCAGGGAAAGAAAAAACAAATCAGCTCAAGGGGCTCTTGGAACCTCCTCTAAGGATATGCCCCGGTCAAATGAATCTCTCTTCATTTCTGACTCCTCAAATAAAAAGACCCGTTTCTTTATTAATGATACACAGCCTCTTCCATTTACTAAAGAATTCAATACTGGAGAACTAGAGATCGATTCTTGTGAGGAGTACAGATCCCGTACAGAAGTTTTGGATTCCAGAGAGAAACCGCATGGCAACCCATTGGATGATAGCGCTAAGAAGACAGAAATTGCCGAGAAGTTAGAACTAATGGAATTCGAGACTCCGCGTATCGAGCGTAGAAGGAAACCACGCGGCAACCCATCGGATGAGAGTGCTGAGAAGACAGAAATTACCGAGAAGTTAGAACTAATGGAATTTGAGACTCCGCATACCGATCGCAGAAGGAAATCGCGCAGCAATCCATTGGATGAGAGTGCTGAGAAAACAGAAATTACCGGAGGGTTAGAACTGACGGGGACCGACACTCCACATTTCAACAAGAAAGACCAGGAAAAGCAGCTATGAACTGTATGCTCTGCCAAGGAAGTGATCCAGGGCTTGTGCCGAGAATAATCTGATCACGGATCATACATCTTCATCTATCCAATCTGCGACTTGCCAGCCTGTTTGTTCGTTTGGCAGTAGCTTTGGTGAGGGGCTCGTGTTCTGAAGTATCACAGTATCATGATGAATTTCAGCCTGTTGTACCAGAGTGTTTTGCTGCTTGAGGAGCTTGTAACCGACGTCCACCTGTACAATATATTTTGAATATTGGGGGGTAATGTTGGTAATAGTTGGTTGTTGAACGGTAGTTTGCTGATTTTGCTTTTGCGCTGTCATGGTATTTTGCCATGTAGAAAGCATATGGAGATGTATATGGTGTGTATCATCAGCCCCTCCCTCAGCAAATAGTTTCTTTGCCTGTGTGGAGAGCATAGGTATAACGGTTGTGTATGAGGATGGATCGATGTAATTAAAGGTATGATAGTCAAGCACAAATTGCGCGGCACATGCCTCTGCGTATTTAGCATCCTGATCTGTATACCCGTAAGTGTACCAATTAGATGGCACACTAGGAGTAGGAGTAGCGGTAGGCGGAGGTGGAGGTGGAGTAGGAGTAGGAGCTGGTGGAGGTGGAGTAGGTTTCTTAGATGGAGCTTGAGAATTAGCTGAAGATAGAAATGCCATTTCTGCATTGGTCGATGATGGGACTGAGCCTCCGAATGCAGTTCCAGGCTTTCTATTTGATATTGGAGTGGGAGTTGTAGAAGGTATATTAGATGGTGTGGGAGATACATTAGAGAGTGTGGGTGATACTGGAGCTGATGCAGAACCAGATAGATCTGATGGTAATGGTACATACTGCGACTGCAGTTGTGTTGGGTCTGCGTCACAAACGCCTTCTGTATACGTTGGTGCTGGTGTTGTCGTCACGAGTGGGCCTTGAGGAAGCATATGTTGTGCCAGAGAGAGTGATCCTACGCTAGCGATTGCTATGATGATTAATAATACCAGTAGCTTTGTTAAGTACCAGTGCTCCTGATGAAATGCATCTAAGAGATCAGGAAGCTTGGGTGCATTATTAGACATATGTTTCCCCTTTTTTTGGATTATTTTTCAATAACATATAATACATGTATCTTTCTCTATTTTTCAGATAAGAGCCGACCTAGATGATCCTGCGTTTCAGGACTTGGCAAAGCAACGTTCCCTCGGTTATCTTCTAAGGATAAGTCTTCTTGCTCTTGGTCGTCTGGTAAATACAATGCATCTGCTGCATTGCGCCAGTCCTCGGCAATAGTTACGATCGAGTTGATGCTTTCGGCTGTCTTGATTACGGCTGTGCTGGATTGGTGAAATTGTTGTGCAAAGGTGTAGAGGTCTCCGATGGCAGACTCGGCAATGGTGGTGGTGTTATGGGTAGATTCTAGGATCTCCTCTAGCAGTTGCATCTGTCTTTGTGTATTGCGGACAAGCTGTTTCAATAGTGAGCTAGCTCCCGTAGGGTTGGGCTGTGAGCTATTTTCTTGTAGATGAACATACGCTTCTTGTGCCATATCAACACTCAGTTGAAGGGCACTTCCCATGCGTTGTATGAAGGCTACTAGCTTCTCTACTGCAGCGGTCATCTGTGAGAGATGCAACATCTGCGTTTCTGTGGATTGCGCTAGCTCAATTGAACGATCTAGCACATTGCGAGATGTGCTAATGACCCTGTCTGATGCATAGAGAGTCCATCTAGTAAACTGAACCAGTTTTTCGACGAGTGCATTGCACAGATCTACTGCCATGGCTACACTCTCATCAGGGGTGTCTTCGGCAATATATGATTGTACACGCAGATCTCCGTCGAGAGCTGGGCTAATATCATCTACAAGTTGTTCAAGCTGCTCGTGAATCAGATCGATATCCTCATTCATCTGATCAAGGCGACGTGTTTGAGCTATGGCTTCACGTGCCTCCGGTTTTTCCCTGGGAGCACTGGCTGTAGTTTGCGCATGATCGAAGAGGCTATTGAGCGTACTTGCTAGCACAGCTAGCTGGTCATCTCCTGGCATGGAGACACGCAATTGTGTATTTCCTTTGATAAATTCTCGGCAGGCAGTTATGAGGTCAGTGAGTTGCTCATCCAGTGCATTCTGCATTCTCAAGATGATGGTACGTTCGCTGAAGAAAACGGCTACGGCACAGGTCAGGACGTCGAGCGTGACGAAGAACCAATTAAACTCTACTGCTGTGCCTGCTACTCCTACGATAAGGATTGCGACCGCTGGTACAACTGACGCAATGAGTAGTTCAAGTTGCATCAGTTGTTTTCGTGTAAGATTTTCGCTCAACTTCGTAGCTGTTTTGGTGGTCATTGATGAGATTCTCCTTGCTTAAGATAAGTTGGATCTTATTAATAATAAGAAATAAATATCATCAGGCGAGCCGCACCTTCTTGGGAGTATGTTGAGAGTATGCTACAGAGATTCCTCTTTGTCAAATAATGCATTTGGTAAGATCCTTTAATTTCACAAAAGTGATGCTTCCCGGCTGGCCTCCCTTTATTCTTCTTCTGGTAAAGACAGTTGTTCTGAGTTCTTGAACCAGTCCTCAGCGATAGTTACAATCGCATTGATATTTTCGGTAGTCTTGATAACGACTGTACTAGATTGATGAAATTGTTGTGCAAAGGTATAGAGCCCTCTGATGGCAGACTCTGCAATAGTTGTGGTGTTATGTATAGACTCAACAATCTCATCTAGCGACTGTATTTGTCTTTGTGTGTTGCTAATGAGCTGTTCCAATAGCTCATAGGCTTCCCGAGATTTCGCGATTGCTTTACTTTCTTGCAGATGAGTATAGGTCTCTTCTACCATATCAACATGCAACTGAAGGCCACTCTCTATACGTTGTATGACGGCTGCTACCTTTTCTACGGCTGCGATCATTTGCGAGAGATGTCGCATCTGTGCTTCTGTCGACTGTGCTAGCTCGAGTGAACGATTTAGTACTTTGCGAGACGTCTTAAGAATCTTACCGCATCCAGAGAGCGTCCATTTGGTAAGCTCAACAAGTGTTGTAACGAGTGAGTTGCACAGTTCGGCCACCATAGCAACAGTTTCATCAGTAGTATCTTCAACAATATATGATTGTACACGCAAATCTCCATCAAGAGCTGGACTAATATCATCTACAAGTTGTTCAAGCTCCTCATGAAGCTGATCGATCTGCTCGCTTGTCTGATCAGGTTGCTGTATCTTGGCTACATCAGTAGAAGGGTTATTTTGGGAACGATTGGCAATGGTTTGCTGGTGATCGAAGAGGTTATTAAGTGTACTTGCAAGCTGCGCTAGCTGATCATCTCCTGGCATAGAGACACGTGTATGTGTATTTCCCTTGATATATTCTCGACAGGCAGTAATCAGACTAATGAGTTGCTCATCCATTTCACTCTGCATTCTCAAGATAATCGAACGTTCGCCAAAGAAAACGGCTACGGCACAGGTCAGGACGTCGAGTGTGACGAAGAACCAATTAAATGCTACTGCGGTGCCTGCTACTCCTACGACAAGGATTGCGACTGCAGGCACAACTGACGCGATGAGTAGTTCAAGTTGCATCAGTTGTTTCCGTGAGAGGCTTTCGTTGAGCTTCACAGTCGGTTTAATCGCCATTGATGAGATTCTCCTTGCTAACAGAAGTCCTAAGCTATCATCGGACAGACCGCATTTCTTTGGGAGGATACCTTCCTTACGATACCTGCGTCTTTACAGTGGCCTTTACTTGTCAAAGGATGTCTTTAGGAAGAATTTTTTATTCCCGAGTATTTTAGGTAACTTATCATTATCATAAATAGGAACTAACGTCATATCCAATCTTTGCTCTTGCTATCGCTTACTTAATGATGCTTGAAGTTTTCTCATCATCAGATGCAACTCCTGTGCCATTGCTAAGATATCTGTGTTCCGAGCGGGTGCTTCTGAATTTTTATTCCCATCGGGTTGCTTGTCACTTCTCTGATGGCTTCTCTCTAGAGAGGAAATGGGCGGATTTGGATCAGTCTTTGCTTCACTGGTCAAGAATCCTCGTACTGAACGCAGGGGTTTTTCGTTTGGATTAGACGCCATGGGATCGCCTGCCAGCCTCGTTTTTTTCAAAGAGGAAGTGGGAAGGGCTATCGCGGGAGGGATGATCCGACCATCAGATATTTGCCACCTCTTCTCAGACGGATTTTCTTGAGAATGAGTAGTCGATTGTGGTTTGAGCTCGGTGTCAGCCTGCTGATCATTATTGGGCACCTTGCTTTTTGGTGCTGCAAGCAAGGCACGTATTTGCTCACCCCCTAGTAATAAAGGAACGTGTTTCACTCTATATATTCGTTCATCGAGCACGTGTGAGAATGCAGCGATCAGTTCGCTAGGTGTTTGGAAGCGATAATTTAGATTGCGATGCAAGGCACGATTCACCACAAGTTCCAGGGCCACAGGAAGCTCTGGCGCGATCGCATGCAGTGATGGTAAAAGCTCTTGGACATGCTTGTGTACCACCTCTAAGTAGCCTTGTCCAGTAAATGGGGGATGCCCACTCAGCATTTCAAAGAGGATGATCCCTAGGGAGTAGACATCAGAGCGTGGGTCTGGCTTAGCGCCTCTCAGTACTTCGGGGGCCAGATATTCTGGTGCACCTAAGTAGCCTCCAGCAATGTTCTTGAGATGTTCATAAGCAGATATGTTGATTTTCTCCTCTTCAAGGCCTGCTAGACACAAGATCTGTGGAAGATTTAAACTGGTAACTTGTGGCGGAGCATCTTTCTGGAATAAGATATTTGTTGGATTAAAAAACTGGTAGACCAGTTCCTGGTTGTGGATATAGCTGAGCACTGCCGCAATAGGCTCAAGTATCGGCAATATCTCTGATGGATTCCAACGTTTCTTTTGCTTAAGGCGTTCTGCCAGGCTTTCTCCTGTTACATCAGGCATTACCAGATAGGGAAGTCCATCTTCCTCACCATATCCGTATATCGGAAAAAGCGAAGGATGGCGTAACTGGACAACCCGATTAGCCTCATGCAAGAACCTTTCTAGAAATCGTTTCCGTGCATAAGTTGAAAATGTCTCAGGGATATGTAGAAGCGTCATAATGACTTCGGGTGCTTGCCAGAGTTCCTCAGTTCGAGCACGGTAGAGCGATGTCATCTTGCCATAGCCGAGTAACTCCTCCAGGCAGTATCCACGAATCATGAACCTCAGGTGTGTATCGGTAGGCTTCTCCATGGACACTGAGTTTCCTTTCTCATTACCCGTCTCCTTGCTCTTATACTTATATAGTTAACAAGAATAGTATGAGGGTGATTCACATGCTTAGGTAGGGGGACAGAGGGACAAAATACCGCTAGAGATAGAGCCAATCGATATACATCCTGCATGAGCCAGGGGAAGAAGCCATTTCTTGATTGTCAATCGCATCAGCCTTTTCTGGACCAATGCCTTAGCGAATGACCTATGTTGCTAATCCTCTTTATAAATTATACTGCCTCAGTGCGTTTATGTCAAATCGTACCTCTTTCCCCCTAGGAAATGACTCCCAACTTTGCTATTTTAATAGGGCAGAAGTGGTATCATTACTACGGGGCGTTTTGCGCTTACACGAGGAAGCAAGTAATGAATGTAACAGAAGTTCTACGAAGAATCTTTAGTCAGCCTCAATACAGCGATGAGTCTATGATTACGCCAGAAAGACTCAACGTTGTGCTGCAAAAGCTGTCTGAATACCGCGATGAGATGATGATGTCTCAGGATTATCATGCTGATTTCGTCCCGGCTATGTCTGATATGCTGAAGGAGCCGAAAGTTCTATGGGCATATGAGCTGGTCAGTAGCCTGACTACTAAGATCGAATTTATTACCGAACTACTAAAAACTCCTGATCAGATTAGCGAGCAGAGGCTTGAGCGCGTGTTGAGAGCGTTATTTTGGCACTATGATGCAATTGTTCCGGATAGCAAGCTAGATGAGCATCGCTACTATGAACTGCTTGACAGCCTCAATAACCGTATTGAGGTTGTGACACAATTATTGCAAATATCACGACGCCGCATCACTGAGGTGCTGATGATTATTACCTATTATCATTCTGGGGTTAAAAATATTGCGAGTAGTTACTATCCTATCGTTCACAAGTGGATTAATAAGTCTGAAGGTACTCTTAAGACTCTTTCATTGCCGCCAGATGTCCTCTTTGAAAACCGAGAACAGGGCTTTGGAAGGCGAACTGCAAGCTTGTCAGGCATAGCTGGAGGCCGAGAACAGGGCTTTGAAAGGCGAACTGGAAGTTTGTCAGGCATAGATGGAGGCCGAGAGCAAGGCTCTGAAAGGCGAACTGGAAGCTTGCCAGCAATAGATAGTGATGTTGACGGATTAGATTGATTACTCACTTCGTCGTTTCTCTAGCCAGTGTTTAATACTGACTTCTTTCCCTTGCTGTCCAGGCTCGTAATAGTGATGTCCCTTCAAGCTCTCGGGTAAATATTCCTGAAGCTGCACAACTGGTGGTCTTTCAGGATCATCTGTCTGCATATCTTTGTAGGCGTCGTGGGCGTATTTGTAATCTTTGCCGTAGTCGAGGTCTTTCATCAACTGGGTCGGCGCATTGCGAAGTTGCAGGGGAACCGGATCGTTGCGCGTCTTCTTTACATCTTCTTGCACACGGCTATAGGCCATATACAAGGCATTGCTTTTAGGAGCGGTTGCCAGATGGACAACCGCTTGTGCGAGTGCAAGACCAGCCTCTGGCAATCCAACGAAGTGGACCGCTTGTTGAGCTGCTATGCAAACGAGTAGGGCTTGAGGATCAGCCATGCCTACATCTTCTGAGGCAAAGCGAATCAGGCGGCGCACAATATACAAGGGGTCTTCGCCAGCTGCGAGCATACGGCCCAGCCAGTACAAACTGGCATCAGGGTCTGAGCCGCGCAGGGATTTATGCAATGCTGAGATGATATCGTAGTGCTGGTCTCCGCTCTTATCGTAGAGCAAGGCACGATGCTGCATCACCTCCTCGATAGTAGAAAGCGTAATAGGTGTGGGAGTACCCTCTTTTGAGGCATCTTTACTGCCTTGTGCGGCAAGCTCTAGCACGTTAAGAGCAGTGCGAGCATCACCGTTCGCAAAAATGGCAATTTGTTGCAACGCTTCCTCTTCGATGGTAATGTTCAGTTGGCCCAAACCCCGCTCCTTATTATATAAGGCATGCTGAAGAATAATCACAATTTGTTCTTCGCTCAGAGCAACTAGTGTATAGACGCGTGTACGAGATAAAAGAGCGCTATTGACTTCGAAGCTTGGATTCTCTGTCGTGGCTCCAATAAGTGTCACTACTCCATGCTCAACATGAGGGAGAACGGCATCCTGTTGGGCTTTGTTAAAGCGATGAATTTCGTCAATGAACATGATGGTACGCTGTCGGTTGCGTTTTGCCTCTTCCACCGTCTTGCGCAGATCGGCAACGCCAGCGGTGACGGCGCTCAACCTGATGAAGCGTGCATGGGTCTGATGGGCGATGACCTCTGCCAGGGTTGTTTTCCCACTGCCCGGTGGTCCCCAGAGAATCATTGATGAGATGTGGTCGGACTCAATGCTGCGTCGTAAAATCCTACCCTGCCCTAGCAAATGTTCCTGCCCAACAATCTCGTTCAGGCTACGAGGGCGCATGCGTGCGGCCAGTGGCTCTTTGCCAGTGGCCGCAGCTGGCGCGTTCTTTTGGATTGATGAGGGGTCATCTGGCCCAAAGAGAGATAGTTGATCTGTCATGTGACTACGTTGTATGCTTCACTTCAGCAAGTCGTGCTAGTTCGAGAGCACCGAGCATGCCAGCACGAGAACCAAGCTTTGGAGGTACGATGAGGGACTCGATGTCCTCCAACACAGCCGGATGGTTCAGATACCCATTCAAAATCTTTTGTACGTAATGTCGAATGCGCAGAAACAGATGCTCCCGCTGCATCACGCCACCGCCGAGGATAATGCGATAGGGTGAAGTGATATATATGATACTAGTTATCGCCATGGCCAGATAGTGGGCTTCGATCTCCCATACGGGATGGTCGGGCGTGAGATCCTGTGCTGGTTTTCCTACGCGAGCAGCGATGGCCGGGCCACTTGCAATGCCTTCCCAGCAATGGGTATGATAGGGACAGATACCGGGGAAGTCATCATTATCGAGCCAAGGAAGCTGGATATGGCCTATCTCTGGATGGATCAAGCCATGCAGTGGCGCACCATTGACATAGAGACCGCCACCGATGCCAGTGCCTACCGTGATATAGATACTTGGATCGTTCCTCTGTGCAGCACCCCAGCGGTACTCACCGAGCGCGGCAGCATTCACATCTGTATCGAAAGCAACTGGTACCTGTAGGCGATCTTTCAAGGTGCCTACGACATTGGTGTTCTCCCAACCTGACTTGGGTGCCGTTGTGATATAGCCATACGTTGCAGAGGTAGGATTGAGGTCAATTGGTCCAAATGATCCCACTCCTACCGCAACGAGTTCAACGCGTTCATGGTCTTGCAGTGCTTGCTGAAAGAAACGAGTGACAGCATCAAGCGTTGACTGTGGATCGGTTGTAGGGATAGTATGGGTGGCGAGCACATGATCCGGGTCTGTGCCGATCATGCAGTTAAACTTCGTACCACCGCCTTCGATACCACCGTAGACTCTTCTTTGCATAGGTTCCTCCCATCGTTACTGAAGTGCCCAGTCGTCTCACAACAATGGCCTGATTTATGGCTTTGCCACCCAGAAACGCAGTAAAATCATCGCCAATCAAAGATTCGCTCGGTTGAGGCAAGCGTGGAGCACGTGCCACAAGATCAGTCATTAAACTGCCGAGCACAACAACAATACCCATCAATATAGCTTCCTTTAGCACTATCTCTCGCAGATCAGGAAACAGACAGTGCTGCTTGAAGATCTGCCAACTGTCTCAGAGAAAATACATACCCAGTATAGCAGCCCTGATGGATCAATCACAAGGATATGATGTTTTTCAGTCAGGCTTTGGGGAATAGTCATTATTTGGCTTCGCAGACGCTGCGAAGCGTACGAGGACCCATCGGGCGCGGAGGCGAGGTGACGAGTTTGCCCTCTGCAGCAGGGCAATTGGGTAGCACTATTTGTGTATTGTTGCTGAATCAGGATGGATCATCCACTCCCTTTGGTCACTTCTTGACCAATTCTTGACCAATTCTTGAAGTTTTTTTGAAGACTCCATGCTAAGCTTCCTCTTGAGAAGAGATTCTGGCCAAGAAGAGGTTTTCGTATAGTCTTGTATGCCGACGGTGGTACTTATGTGCAAAATATAGCAGGATGATAGCAAATGAAAAAAAAGAGATTGCTCATAACCGGAGCATTTGCTGCCGCTGTGGGATACGTTGGTTCTTACCTAGCCTGGAAACGTCGAGCAGTTACAGGCTTACAAACAGGAAGTAGCATAATCGAGACCGCCTCGGGGCCAGTTGAGTATTCTATGAGAGGTCAGGGACCGGCAGTATTGGTTGCACATGGTTCTCCTGGTGGCTACGATCAGGGATCAGCCTTCTCTAAACTAGTCGGTGGCCAGCAGACTTTTATTGCCGTTTCGCGCCCCGGCTATCTGCGTACACCACTCACTACGGGTGAGACACCTGCTGATCAGGCTGATATATATGCAGCTCTTCTCGACTCATTAGGTATCCAGCAAACTACCGTCGTTGGTATATCTGGCGGAGGTCCGTCGGCCATTCAGTTTGCCTTGCGATATCCTACACGCTGCAGTGGTCTGGTAATGATTAGTGGTGTTGCGCAAAGATATGTGGATTGGGAACTGAAACAGGCTCTACCGCTTCTCATGCGCTGGTTCAAGCAGCTCTATGAGAAAGTTATCACGTTTGATCCACTCTTATATCTACTTCTGCCTTTTGCCAAGCTCCTTCCTGATGCCTTTGCGACTGCAGACTTTTTATGTTCGGTCACGCAGTATGATCTGCGCAAGGCTGGCTATGACAACGATATGGAACAGTTTGCAGCAATTGCTGACTATCCGTTGGAGCAAATTACGGCTCCAACTTTCGTTGTTCATGCTAGGGGTGATAGCGAGGTTCCATTCTCCCATGCCAAAGTGCTATCCAACAAGGTCCCTGATGTAAAATTGCTGGCAATTGCGGGAGGCAGCCACATGGCTTTCTATACACATGCGGCAACAGTGATGCCTGAATTGCGAATTTTTCTGAAGAACGTGTAATCATACAGGCAAATTATGTAGTGACTAAATACTGGGGCACAAATACGTTAACAGGTGGTTACCTGCATAGAATTGGAATTAAGGCATGATGAAGCAGCCGATGAAGGCATAAGCCGAAAACCAATTTTTGGAGAAGCCACGGGTGCGAGGTAGTCTCCTGATGGCTTTGCTGAGCATTTCCGCATGAGACTAGCAATAAAGCTTCAGATATTCCGAGAGGCTGGATAGCACTTCTTCAATGTGTGCTTCTGCCTGATCTAGTGTCTATGGCAGACCTTCCATTTCTCCTACCAGTTTCTGAGCAAGGGCTATCTCAAGGGGTATGGCTTGACCCAGGGAAGTATTAGCGCCAAACGAAGCCTGCACGACGCAGCACAAACAACGCTCCTACATCCTGATCCAGTGTCTCTACCTCAATCCAGTTAGCTAAATGTCCGATACTTGCAGCACGGGTTGTCAGCAGCATGTGTCCTTGACCAGCAGGGGGAAGGACATCTCTTTCATATGTGCAGCTTCCCCTTGTCTATGCCGTCCATATACCTTACCTATACTTTTGGTGGGTTACCAAAGTGCTGATGGATTTCCTGGTGGTCTCCAATGTTCTGGCCCTGCACTGAGCCAGTGTTCTGTACAGTGTATTTGCCCATACCTATCTGCTGTGGTTGCACCAGTGTCATGAGGTGCTGGGCAGCAGTAAGCAGGTTAGTATCTTGGTCTGCATGGGCTTCGGCTAGCACTTTCTTGAGCGGTTTCTCATAGGTTTCGGGGTCAGTTTCATGCTCATTGAGAATGATCTGGGCCTTGGGTTTGTCAGCCAAGAGGCGACTGAGTAACGCTTTCAGAGCGGTGTGGGCATCTTTGACGGTCTGATTGGCGATACCTTTGGTGCTGGCAGCGGCTCCCGCTGCTAAGGCTGCTTCGATCAGAGAAACTGGGTCCATCTTGACATACTCCTAAATTTGATGCTCCTTGCCTTCTCGGTGAAGGGAATAGCTTTCCGCAATCGAATTCGATAATTGCGTGTGGATTGTCCTGGAGCGTAGTATATCGTATTTAGGAGTGTAAGCACAAGCATCTAATAAGCAGGTTTGAACCTTTGACAAGCTCAGATAGCAGGTCATGGTCTAGACATCAAATAGTATCAAGGCAACTTTGCCATTCTAGGTTTTCAATTCTGTAAAATGTTCGATATGCATAGATTTGGCATTATAGTCTGGAATAATGGAAAAGTATCCATAGAGAATTGTGATATTTCTTGTAATCTTATTGCTGGAATAGAAGTAAAAAACGGTAGTAGTATTTCAGTACTGAATTGCAAAATTTGTGATGGAAGGGGAACTGGCATTCTAATCAGTGAACACAGCACAGGAATGATAGTCCACAGTGACATTTTTGCGAATTCATACGCAGCAATAGAAATTAAACAGGATAGCAAGTGCTTAGTACAAGCCAGTCAATTGCATGACAATAAAACAGCTGGTCTTATCGTTGCAGAACAGGGCCAAGCAAAAGTCGAGAATTCCGATATTTTTGCGAATGCTCATATTGGAATCGAGGTCAGACCACAAGGAAGTGTTGCCATTTACAATAGCCGTATCCATGACAATACATACCAGGGTATCCTTCTGCATTCTGGCGGATATGGTACAGTAGATGGCAGGGATCTCATGATTACAAAGTAGTAGACATGAATATGCAATAACATCACAGAGGTTTTTTGATAGATTGGAGAAAAGCGTGAGTATTTCAGTTTTAAGTTCAAAATTTGCAAAACATTATCCTACAATAGGAGACAAGATAGAAGCGCTGATAGACAATGCTTGTACACTAGGCGCAACTAAAGGAGCA
>DASYAN010000270.1:0-3998 GCA_036501345.1 Ktedonobacteraceae bacterium | reverse complement strand
CTTATAGTTACCCTTATACTAGCCCCCACAACAGTACGCTGGCGTGATATTTTTCTGGCAGCCGGAGCGCTCATTGTGCTCTTCTTCCCATATGCATCCTTGGAGATGACTGACCATTTCGCTGACCTACAAGGGCTTTTGGCCTTTGCGCACCAACCAGCCCACAATGATATTCAAGCCCTCAGCTTCTATCGGGATCTAATTTTACCCTTCAATGAGGTCCAACCAGCATGGATGACACTGCTCGGCTGGTGTATCCAGCTACTTCTGCTTGCAGGTCTAATGACTGCCATAGTTCGCCTATTTCAACCACCTCAACGGGAGTATGTGTTCACTGAGGAGCAGAGAGAGGTCTCAAACAGATGGCTACAGTTGTGGAACAAGCTCCGTTTCAATCCGGGGCGTGTCTCATGCTTGCTGTTGCTAGTTTGGCAGATCATCCCATTTGCCAACCTACTTCATCATTCCGTTGATCTGCATATGCAATATCTCTTGCTCTTCCTGCCAGGCCCCTTTATCCTGATAGGCTTATCATTAGATGAGTTCGTTCGCTTGATCAAGCGCTTACGCCCAAACTTGATTAGAGTAGCTCAGATTGGCACTGTGCTCTTGAGCATCCTACTAGTTATTGGACAATTTGTGAGTTCTACAGCCTATATTTTCAAGATGCGTGAAGGACACTTCAATGACCGTACAGTCCAGAATCTTCCCTATGTCAACGACTTGAACTCAATGTGGAATGCCGTCCATCAGGCTGATCAACTCGCGCAAAAGATGCATATTTCCCGCATATATATGAGCATGGACACCAATATCCAGCCATCCATGAGCTATCTTGGCGAGATATTACACACACCGACAACTGTCTTTGGATACGAGAACTGCTTAGTGCTACCAGCGGCTGAAGCAGGACCTGCAGTCTATCTCGTTGGACCATATGCAGATCATATCGATACGATGCTCCATCAATTCGCCTCGGTCAAGCTCGTCGCCCAGCCACAGCGATTGGGAGGACGCCCATTTAAATTATATATCGTGACACCCAAAGCACCAGCAGCAATGACTACCCCCTCCAAGAACGGTACCGCTTCCCTACAATTGCTAGACCAAAATATCCATCCTATGACAGGACAAAATGGAAATATGGAGCTAACACGCTGGAGCATTCAACGTGAAGCCCCTATTGCTCCGCGTACACTCTATAATTATCAGCTAAGCATCACGCCCACCAAGGGAGCTAAGCCAATAACGATGACGTGCGCAACTACGGCTCTCCACAAGAATGATCAATTACTGGCGACGTTTCAATTATCAAAGGATGAGAAGGTATCGTCCCAGCAGTCAGTTGGTGGAATAGCATATGATCGTGTCCCGGATGTTTATCGCTTCGGGTCCATTCAAGTCACGTCATTCAATACACAAGCGATCAATGTTCGTTCCTTAAAGTCTACGGACCTCTCTCCGAAATAAATGGTCGGTGGCTGGTCAGTTCATGTCACGCACAGAAAGAAGCACAAAATTACTTCAATTTACTCTAGCCTCATATAAGCGATTCTTTTCAATAGCCACTAACACCTTGACAGTCCATGACTCCTGATATTGACAAAATGTTACGTAAAATCTCAAACTGAAGAACGTTTACATAACGTAAAACGTTAGACATCCTAGTTCAACCCTTAGCTTTCCAAATTTTAGAACTCCATCAAAGCGGATCAATTTCAACAGACTATTTTAGGTAGGCCGCGTAGATAGTTCTTCACTATATTTGAATAGACCCTATTCCGGTTCGCAGAAAGCGAGCTTAGAGATCAATACATAGACGGAAGCTTTTCCCCAACCGGAATAGAGTTTAATAATTATTTTTGAACCGGGAGTCCCTTTGGAGGATTGCATGAAGCTACCATATCTATCCAAACAAGTCGCTCTTACCGTTGAGGTTGAAGATTCTTCGTTGGCCGCTTTGCTTGAACAAGGATTACAGTGTGTCCGGCAAGGGCTCTATGCTGAAGGAACAGCTTTCTTTGTATCAGCTCGTAATAGGGGATTGGGACATAGGGATACACTGAGGCAATGTACTATCTACACTCGTAGCCTGCGTGGGCCACTTTGCGGATTGATATATTTCTGAGCTTCGAAACTTGGGGAGAGACATGATCAAGGACGTTTTAGTGGCAACTCACTATCGCTTCTGCTCTTCGTTGTCCTGGCCATCTGGCTCCAGAACATAAGCGCGATAGTTACCCGTTGGAGGGTCCCACTCAAACTTGACCTTTTCACGTCTGATTGGCATATTGGCATAGAGCATCTCTTCGCCATCAGCATTCATCAAGCTAACCTGCACCTGCTCTTCATCAATGGCTAGACGCCGTGAAACCACTTCAAGGATTTCCTGGCGGATAATTTCGAGCTGGGCAGGATTGAGCTTTAGACGGTCATGCACTAATAATACTTTCAAGCGCTCTTTTGCTAATTCACTGGGGGTTGGGTTCTTACGACCAACCCGGAATTGAAAAACACCCATATATATCCTCTAGGATGACTGAGAGCGGATACGCTTCTCAGTCGGTGCGGGGCCAAATCCAACTAAGCGGCGTAATCGTTCCAATAAAGTAGGAGACTCTTCAACTTCATCAAGCGGTATTTCCTCACCGAGCAGACGCTGTGCAGTATTAAGAAACGCATGCCCAGCTTTTGAACGCTTATCGTAAACTGCGGGTTCACCTTTATTCGTAGCAATGATAATTGCTTCGTCTTCAGGAACTATTCCCAACAGGTCGATCCCTAACACTTCCAACACATCTGCAACATCCATCATGTCGCCCCGTTTAACCATTTCGGCACGCAAACGGTTGAGAATGAGTCGTGGCTCTGCCTTGCCCGCAGCTTCTACTAGGCCAATAATGCGATCGGCGTCACGTACTGAAGCCATCTCTGGGTTAGCAACAATCACAATTTCGTCAGCACCAACGATGGCGTTGCGGAAACCCTGTTCGATACCAGCGGGCGAGTCAATCACCACAAAGTCGAACTCTTGGCGCAGTTGCTGACAGAGTTGTTCCATCTGGATACTGTTCACTGCATTTTTGTCGCGTGTCTGAGCAGCTGGCAATAAATAAAGCTCGGGAAGTCGTTTGTCTTTAATTAAGGCTTGACGTAGGCGACACTGTCCTTCAACTACATCAACTAGATCATAGACGATCCGATTTTCCAGGCCTAAGATCGCATCAAGGTTGCGCAGGCCAATATCGGCATCAATCACGGCCACTTTTTTCCCTTGCATTGCCAATGCAGTACCCAGATTTGCAGTCGTGGTTGTCTTGCCCACTCCACCCTTACCCGAGGTGATGGTGATTACCCGGCTATCCATAAAAATCCTTTCTGGGGCCCCATCCCTTTTAAGAGATGAGAAGAAAGAAAGCTGCCACGAGGCAGGAACTCTTTTGACTGAATCCCCTTGCGGGGAGCCGTTTTCTGTCGGAACGGCTAAAACCCTCTGGTTTCCCAGGGAATGGTAGCCTCGACGAGGTTATCTCTAAAAAAACTTTTTTGGCTTTTGTTGGAGGACGATTTGTTCTTAGTCCTTACCTGATCTAGTATACCACGAATCGTTACAGAAGCAGAGGGACTCTATTCATATATCCTAATCCTATTTTTGTGTAGGCAGGCTAGTATGTTTCTACTTGCGTGGTGGATGTCCGTTAATCCAGGTTTCAACGACAATCTGTTCCTGACGGATGGATGCGACTTCTGGTAGTTGCTGGGCCTCAAAGCCCTCAGGAGGACGCGAGAGGAGGTGTGCGATACGTAATTGGACAGGAGATAATTGTAGCGAGCACACCAGGGCATGTTTATTATCGGGATAGCCTGCATGGACCATACCTCGTAAAACTCCCCAGACGATAATATCTCCCCCGGCAATAATCTCTGCACCGGGATTGACGTCACCAAGAACAACAACGTTACTATGATGATGGATGGCCTGTCCTGAGCGAACAGTG
>DASYAN010000269.1:0-4008 GCA_036501345.1 Ktedonobacteraceae bacterium | reverse complement strand
GCTCTTCAAATAAAATTGCGCCTTTATCTCGAAGAAGAGATGCGAAAATGGGAATCTACTTTTCCAGATGAGCTATGGCGGGAATTTGGTCGCCTCACCCATTGGCAAGGATCACTCACCCAACGCCCTAAATACTGGGGTAAGCTTGTAATGGAACTAATCTACGAGTATCTGGATCATGATGTGGCTGAATGGTTAAGAAAGAATAATCTAGCCCCTAAGAAAGGGCAGAATCACCACCAATGGTTGAGTGCGCAATATGGGCTTAGAAGGTTACTAGAACATATCTGGATGGTAATAGGATTAGCAAAGGCTTGTAATTCCATGCGCGAGTTGCAAACGAGAATGGCTGAGCTTTATGGCCGTCAACCAATACAATACACATTGTTTTTGCCTCCACCAACCCAGCCAGCAAGAGCTCCTCAAACTAAATCTCTGAAACCTTCCTTGAAGGATAATTCCAATGTACAAGTACCCTTGTCCTGGGAGGAATAATAGCGAAGAATAGACATCTCCCGCTGTCTGTCAGATTCTCTAACAACACTCTCTGGCGATTGAACTAGAGAGGTTCATTGACCCTAATAGGCAAGATGAACTACTTGTACCAAGCAATTAGAAAAACAACGGGAAATATAGATGACCTACTTAACAGCATCAAGCGTGATAAATGACATCTTTCACTTTATCCTTGCGACTTCGGTTTTATCCCCCGACCAGTCCGAGGCTTATCCTTAACTGGCTCACGAAACTCAGTACGCTGTCTACGACCACCGGACGAGTCTGAAAACGGAACATTATCACCAGGGCTAAACTTGCGTTTTTGTTCCTGGACAAGGGTATCATTGAGATGCATATAGTTCTTAATCGTCGCTATATCCTCATGTCCTAGCAGTTCCTGCAGAGTATAGATGTCGCCACCAAGCATGAGATAGCGCACGGCAAACGTATGACGGAAAATGTGGGGACTAATACGCTTGTCCGCTGGTAGGTTCGCACGCTTACGGATTCTCTGGAAGAGCATATTAACCCCATGGCGTGTGAAAGGAAATCCATTCTCACTGAGAAAGACATGATCCTCATTCGGGTTACCCAGCTCTACCAGCACCTTGGAGCTGGGACGATACCGATCAATATAGAGCAAGAGAGCCCGCAAGGCATTGCGCCCAAGAGCAATACGCCGCTCTTTGTCTCCCTTGCCACGAACAATGATGACTCCCTTGTCACGATCAAAATTTGATAGTCTCAGATCACAAAGCTCAGCTAAGCGAATACCTGTATCCCACAGGACCCAGAAAATCGCCCGGTTGCGAGCTGCATTGCAATCAGTAATAGGGCCAACTTCGTGAGGAGGAGCACACGCCTTAAGCATGCGTTCAAATTCATCAAACTCAATAATGCGAATGAGAGGCTTGCCAACTTTGGGCATTTTTACACGGTTCGAGGGAGCAGCTTGAACATATCCTTCAGCTTCAAGCCAACGGCAGAATGCACGCATTGACCGAGCATAACAATTGACCGTTCGAGCTGAAAGCATTCTCCCTTTAGCACCTGATTCACTACCTAGAGCACTCAGCCATGAGAGAATATGCACACGCTCTATCTGCTCAACACAGGTGACCTCTTGCTTTTCAAGAAAATCCGCAAGATTGCCCAGGGCAAGATTATGCCATTCAATCGTTTTGCGACTGTGATTCTGGCTCTTATGGTCGAGGATATACTCTTCAATGGTTGAACGGATAGGACGCAATGAACGCTGAGAAGATTTTTTGCTTGCTGGTGAAGACGATGAAGAGGAACGAGCTTTTCCTTGCTTGGAACGAGTAGACACAGGATACCTCCAAATTTCTTAAAGGCATTCCTAGCAAGACAGGTACTCTATCTATTCTATTCCAATTTTGCTCTTTGAAATAGGCAAGTATTCATGGCTTTAGGAGGCAGCTACTCACTAGAACACTAATGAGTTTCTTTTCCTCTGAAGCCATCACTGTTTGCTTGCTCTGAATGCGCTCTAGAACTGGCTTCCAGTGCTAATAAAGCGGGAGACGAGATTCGAACTCGCGACAGCCTGCTTGGAAGGCAGGGTGTGGCTTTCTCACCGCTTGCTTGCTATGAAGTGGCTCTGCAGGCCATTTTACAAGGTGCCCACTCATTATGAGGGACCATGACAAATGGTGTTGCGTGCTTTTTTTCGCTCCTGCGGCAAAAGGTGTTGCGTACTTGCGAAGGCAGGGTGTTACGAGCACGTTCCTCTAGTAATATACACTCTGTCTCTCTGAAGAAGCAATGAATTGTATTCCTTCAAGGAAAATGGTACTATGCTCTAGACAGGTTTGCATCTTTTGTTGTTAAAGTGGGTTATTGTATCTTCACGAAGGCAGGATTATCGCCGCAGAATAGTGAACTCTGTTTTGCACTTTTTTCAAAAATACCTTATTTATTTTATATAACATCGCCATTTTGCAAAATTCCTTTCAACAATCGCGCAAAATCAAATTTATTCTTTTTTATCTTAATGCGATATATATGGTTTTTTACTTAATTTATGAAACTAAGTCAATTTTCACTTGATTATGTCCGTATATACTCGCTCTCCCCTTAGATGTTGCATTTCCTCCTGATTGCGTTATCACGTTTTCCCTCATTGATTCCATCAAAATGGGTCAACCTCACTTATCATTCGATCCGCAGGAAAGCATCTCGACATCGATCCAGAAGCATATCTAACCTGTTGTCTCTTGACTCGCGTGCATTTCTGCCCTGTCGTTTGACGGTAGCAATTGCTTCCTCATTCGACATTCCTCGACAACTCACCAGCCAGGCTGCAAGGACATGGCCTGTTCGACCTATCCCACCTGAGCAGTGAACCACCGTTTTCTCCTGTCGGAGGGCTCCCTCAGCCAAAAATGGCAGAATCTGATCGATGAGTTGAACCTCTTCTGCGAGCTGAAAATCATGAATAGGAGCCCAATGCACGTTGTGTTCCCCAAACACTTGGCGATAGGTTCCAAGCAGATCGCCATATCCGTCCAACTGGTGGGAGGCTAATAAACAGAGAATGTGTGTGATGCCTCGCGCTTGCATAAAGGCTATCCAGGAATGGACGAACAGAGAAGGAACACGAGGGAACGGAAAACCGGGGCGACGCGCTCCAAAAACGAAGGGCTCCTGCAAAGATGCGGCGCTGAAGCCACGCTCTGGACAGCTCATCCACCCGGCAAGTCTCTGAAAGACTCTCTTCATCGTCTTGTCTTTCTCGTCCCAATTCCGTTCTCTATAATAGGACGGTTCCCCCTTAGCATACTGGATTTGAGGCCTGTTTTCAAGGTTTTACCCGCAAGAGGTCAGTGCACAAATACGCACCCCATGGGTCGAGTCAGTATGGTCCAGGGCACCGTTGCTCTGTGCAGTCGTGCTAGGTCCGCGATTGATTGACCCGATAGGAGCGATCAAAGACAGAGGGTAGAGACCGATGCCACTATCGCGAATCTCTCCGGTGAGTCCAGCTTTCTCTGTGCCATACAGTGCAATCTCTCCTTGGTTAGGCTCATGCATAAACATTCAGGCATCTCAATCATGTTGAGAAGAACACGTCCAAGACAGGCAGGAGAAAAATAGCCAGATAGCTTCATACGCTTTGACAAGATCTCTGACTAGCCTCTATAATGGGATAGCACAAACGTTCAGTCTTGTAGAGAATATGAGGTTTCTATTGAGGAAGGAAGAGCTTGATGAACTGTATTCTATTACGCTCATCAACAACGTCGCTTCCATTCTCTCAAAAGGAATTCTGTCACATACGCTCGCGGAGAAAGTACCACATGGATCAGTAGCCATGCAAGAAGTCCAGGACAGACGAAGAAATAAAAGAGTCCCAGGTGGGCGCATGCTCCACGAGTATGCCAATACGTATTTCAGTGCAAGAAACCCCATGTTGTATAAACTGAAGGATACTCATGCTCAATTATGCATCCTTCGTATAAGCACAGCCGTTTTGGAGCTTGATGGAGT
>DASYAN010000268.1:0-8856 GCA_036501345.1 Ktedonobacteraceae bacterium | reverse complement strand
CCAAACAAGGGAAGTTTCATTTTTAGCTCCTCTTATCTGCTTCTCTGTTCAATGCGTTCCTTCCTGTCCAGGCGTCTGTTGTTTGTGATCATGTACAACGCCTCCAATGGGCCTGTAGACATCAGAGAGTGCAGATGGTGGCGCTTTCCATTCGTATCGCTGCTCATCGACCTCCCAGGGTTCAGCTTTTCCTCCCTCAAGCCGCATATAGCCACGTGGGTAGGCGGGGCCTCCGTAGCCAATTTCGTCCCAGGCATAGGGATGAGCATAATAAGCATCAACGACATCTTGCACGAGAAGCATCCAGAAACGTTGGATAGACATTTTTTGCCAGATCTCTTGTGCGGCTGGTGGCTTTTCGTCATGGATGGTTTGTAAGACAGTGTCTTGGTCGTGTGGGCCAAGCTTAACGAATGGTTTGTTGTAGAGATACTTGGCAATCAGATCAATGGCTTGCAAACCGAGACGATGTGCCTCATGGTCAGGGGGCATATCCTCGAAGCGATAGCCATCGATACGTCTGTTGAAGAGTCGGTCGTCAATAGTATTCAGGACAGGAATCTTATGGGCCTCATCCCGATCATCTTGAGGAAGCAAGCGATCACACACAGCCTGCATCAGTTGTGCTTCTTCAGGTGTAAAGAAACGAATGGGCGGGACCTGTTCGACACGTGCCAGAACAAGCTGGCGTGTTGCTTCATCCCAAAATGCTTGCTGGCTCAGCGTCGAGTAGCCTGGATAGTAGCCCGGCTGAGCACATGGAGCAAGAGGCTCGCCAGTCCTAGCATCGAGCGGGAGACGTTGGGTATCTGCCGATGGTGCTTTGCTCTGTTGCGCTTGCGAGGCCATTGAACATGTATGATGCTTGCGCTTCTGGATTTTCATGCTTTCTCCCTTCGTAAAAGACTGGCAAGCAAACCCAGAAAACCCGTGGAGGCAAACAGCAGTGGCGCAAAGATAGGTGGTCCATAGAGCACATTATAGACAAGATGCTTTTTGCCACCAGGACGGCGTAAGACTCCACGGACATGATAGAAAAAGCCGATGGTTCCATCAATGAGTGCCAATGCCGATGTGATGGGGAGCAGCGTGCGAGCAATGGTGCGACTCCACACGGTCCCAATGCCTGCAATCATCACGGCTGGGGTCAGTATAACGGGTGTCCACTCGATACGATACTGATAGTTGTTCTTGTAGTGGGAGTAGACGGACTCAATGCCACTAAAGAAACCGGAAAGGGCTGTGGCAATTCCCATCATTTGCTGGAAACGTCCTTCGCGAATATCTTGCTCGATGGTGCTGACATCTCGTGTTATCGCCTGAGGAAGCATGTCGAGCCAGAAAGAGCGTCGAGAGCGACCCTCCTTTTTAGGGAGCGGAGGAGTAAGGTCATCCTCACGTCGCAAGAACGCAGCAATCAAGCCGAGAAAGCCGCTACTCATGAACAATAATGGTGCCATGAGCGGCGGTCCCATGACTACGTTGAAGACAGGCAGACGCCAGCCACCTGGTTTGCGTTGAACCCCTCGGATATGCATGTAAAAACCAATCAGCCCATTGAGCATGTTCAGCAAAGAAACGATTGGCATCAGGACACGAGCCACCCATCGATTGAAAACGGCCCAGATGCTTGTGAGGAACAAGCCCGCGCTCAGGATCACTGGGGTGAACATAATTTGCTGGCTATAGCTGCCAATATAGTGCTCATAGCTGACCTCTAGACCACTGAGCAGACTCGCAAATGCTGTGATCAGTGAAAGGCTGCGCTGAAAACGACCTTCCCGAATGTGTTGGACGATCACCTGTTCATCATGGACAAGTGCGCTGGGTGCTAGCTCATGAAGCACCGCTTGACCACGATGTCCATCAAGCTTTGCCTCCGATTGGTTTTTCAGAAATGGTATGGTCAATGCCATAGAAAAGACTCCTAAGCAGATGCATCTCTTTTTGACACATGGCTTAGACACGAAGTGAGGGATGAAAAAGTGTCAGTTGGAGGAAGAGCATGCAGGGAGACTACCCATTAGGTCAGAGCTAGAAATGATTTACCATGATTGACCACGTTATTCTCCTTCAACCAAAAGAGGATACTCATCTGCGTAGAAGCCTTCTACCTGCATCACGGCTTTACCCGCCTTCCTGTCGAAACGCCCACCCTCGCGCTCGATTTGGTGAAGCTTACGCAAATGGGCAGAAGCAGATAAAAGGCCCCTCGAACCTAGTGGGCTATCTGTCAGCTTGATTTTGACCTTTTCGATGAAAACCTAGTAGGCAGGACTTGAGACAGCGTATTTTGCCGCATCTGCCCGTTTAAATTCAAGCCCCATCCCGGGACGGGAGAGATCGGGATGCAGCTCTCCATCAATTGGTCTCTGAACTCCCTCGAAGAACATCTGCTCGATGCGAACGTGATCGTGAAAGTATTCCATATGCCGGAAATTTGGCAGCGCACAGCATGCATGCAGATGTAACGCAGGTCCACAGTGAGATGACAGTTGCAGTGAACGGGCTTCGCACAGGGTAGCCGCCTTGAGAAATCCCGTAATACCAGCACAGCGTGTTGCATCGGCTTGCAAGACATCAACGGCCTCAGCTTCGAGCATGCGGCGGAAGTATCCCAAGTCATAGCCATACTCGCCAGCGGCAATATCCATCCCAGCAGGTGCCCGATCACGGATCAGATGTAGACCTGCGAGATCGTCGGAGGAAACGGGTTCCTCAAACCAGGTGACACCTGACTGGTGCGCAAAGACTTCGGCGAGCGCGAGTGCCTGTTTGCGGCTGTATGCACCATTGGCATCAACATAGAGTTCAGTTTGAGGACCAATAGCCTCTCGAGCTTGGGCAACTCTGTGGGGATCAGCATTGGGATCGCGACCAATCTTCATTTTGACGCGGGTAATACCTTCTGCCACCCAATTGCCTAGTTGTTTTTGTAACTGCTCTCGGGAGTAAGAGGTAAAGCCTCCGCTCCCATAGACGGGCACGCTCTCTTGTGTGGCACCAAACAGCGTGACAAGTGCAACATCAAGTAAACGTGCCTTCAGATCCCACAGTGCTGCATCAACCGCTGCAATGGCCATAGATGCAATACCAGGACGTCCAAGGTTACGGATAGATTCGACCATTGCGAGCCAACACCCCGGTACATTCATCGCGTTACGGCCTCGTACCACTTCTGCTAGCATGCCTTTGATCAAAGTTGCCGTAGCCGTATCAGCATAGGTATAGCCAAGACCAACACGGTTACCTGCGCTCGCTTGTACCAGGACCATGGTGGTCTTATCCCAGGTATAGGTGCCATCGGACTCGGGAGCATCGGTGGGTATCGTGTAGGCCGAGACCTCAAGCCGTTCGATAGGCACACCATTCTCACCAAATTTTGTGTTTGTCATCCCTCTTGCTCCCTTCCTTATTCCATATTCTCCCCCGGCGACCTATTTTTCTCGTATGACGATAGCATGTCTCTTTTTTTTTAGACACGAAGTGAGGGATGAAAAAGTGTCAGTTGGCGGAGTCACATCTGTTGTCTGCTAGACGTAGCTCATCATCCAGTAAACCAAGCTCTCGCGCTTGCCTAACCGCTTGGACTCGGTTCTGCACCCCCAACTTAGAGAAGATGCGGCTCACATGGCGTTTGACGGTATCAATAACAATCACCAACTCTTGCGCAATCTCCAGGTTAGATGCGCCCTGTGCCAGCAACTGCAGGACTTCCATCTCTCGCTTACTCAAACGATCTTGCAATAATTTTGCCTTTTCTGCATCTTTCGCTGATACACCTGTCATACTCTCTTGCTGAAAAGCGGCAAGGAGTGTATCCAGATAGGATGTTGGTCCTTGCTTGTGATCTCGCTTCCGCAGGTGATGGAGGAGAGCTTCTATTGGGGCTCCTTCGTCCACGAAGCTGCGGATGTAGCCCTCTGGCTCGGCTAGACGAACTGCCTCTGAGATAGCATCCAGAGCCTGCGTCTCCTGCTGGCACATCTGGTGAGCCATGGCTTGCAAGAGTCGGATCTCAATGACATGTCCCCAGCGCTGACCTGCTGTCGCTCTTTCGAGCACGGGCTCTAGTCGCTGCAAAGCAAGATCGGGTTTGCTCATGGCTACAAGGACACGCGCATAAGCTGCATCTTCACGTTCACGAGCAAAGGGCGTGCCATGCCGCTTTTCTCTATCTAACAGCTCGGCCCAGAGTATGGCATGGTCTAGTTCCCCACGGTTCAACCAAAGTCTGACCTGATCAACTGTGGTGAAGAAGGAACGATAATGCAGAGAGATAGATTGGCTGGTGCCCTTACTGATGTCTGTAAATTGTCGGAGGACAGAATCCGCCTCATCCAGCTCTTTACGCGACAAGAAGACGCGCAGTAGTATTGAATATCCCAACAATATATAGGTGAGCGATCCAATCGATTCGATCTGTTGACAAAGCGAGACGGCCTCTTGTGCAAGAGATAGAGCTGCATCTAGCTGGTTTCTCTCGCGCAGGATCTCCGCTTGCCAGACAGTGGGCCAGCCTACATAAGGCAATTGGAGACTTCCCTGCGGCTTACCTAATAGAATTTGCTGGATCAGCCGAGAGATCTCCTGCAGCCGCCCTGTCCCTATCATGTGCATAGCAGTTGTGCCCATGAAACTGATAGTGTGAGCAGTGCTGCCTGCGGTCTGGGCGAGCAGACACGCCTGCTGCCCACTCTCAATAGCGGCTACCGCGTCGTTGGCTGCAGAAACATAATAAGTTCGCAGTTGGATCCAGCCTATATATACTAAGCGAGGTCACCAATTGCGGTTTGGAAGGTCTGAAAGTTGTGGGTTAAGAGAGTGCTCAAGGCTTGTTTATGACAGCCAGAGGTTTCAGACAAACAGCGTGTGATAGCATTCTTGAAGAGCTGGAAGTTCTCATAGTATTCTCCATAGAGACATTCCTTTTTCACAAATTTCCACAGCCGTTCGATCAGATTGAGATTAGGCGAGTAAGGAGGAAGAAAAAGGACTTCAATTTCCAAACGTGCAGCTATCTCCAGAACATAGCGGCACCGTTGATATCGAGCATTATCCATGATCACTGTGATTGGCGTGGTGAGCCCAAGTCCTGCGATTTTTTCCAGGAGTTCGCCCACACTTGCCGAATTGATGTAGCTGTCGTTGGTCACCGTGATGAGTTGGTGAGTGGTGGCGTGGAGCGCCCCAAGCACATTGAACCGTTGCCGCCCACTGGGAGCCCGGACCACAACGCGGACGAAGCACCAGAGAAAGCCAAGATAGGCTCGTAAGACAAAATGAGCACTATCGACAAAAAAGACGGTTCGCGTTCCCGCTTTTGCTTGTTCTAAGCGTGGCTCCAGTTCTTTTTTTTAAACGCTTCTTGCACGTCGCTGTCCGTCTTGGCTGGCACCGCATAGGTCTTTAAGCGCTTGAGACCCAGCTTTTTGAGAAAAACGCCCACCTGTTTGGTACTGCGTTTGATGCCTGTCAGTTGCTCGATCATGGCGGCCGCTTGGGGAAGACTAGCTGGTGGATGCTCTTTGAAGTAGGCCTCCAAGCTTTCGCGGTGCTTCAAGAGCTCACTGCTGGGCTGGTAAAACTCCAGACGTTTGAGACCCTCAATGCCCTCATCACGATACTGTCGCAAGTAGTCACGCAAGGTGTTTTCACAGACCCCAACACAGTTGGCTATTTGATGATGAGGCAATCCCTTGGCTTTCAACAGCAGGGCGATAGTGTATCCATCTCTAAGGGTAGGAGACTTGCGGCAAGTCAAAGGAGAGAGCATGGGAAGTGTGCCACCAAGAGGTGTGACTCCATGATAGTGTGTCCTTCTCTAAGAAAGTGTTTGATTAGCGCTGGAAGCGCCTTTAGACTCGGTGCTTGGAATCAAGGATGAGCTATTTGGTTGCGGGTAGAACCTGCCTTTTGGCTCTTTCCCGTTCAATCGCTTCGCTCTGTGGTTAGCCGAGCCATGAGATCTCAGCTCAATGTTGCCTCGATTGGCCTCTCAGGCTAATCAAACACTTTCTAAGGGTGTGCTCTCTTTCGTAGCTGAGAATTGAGCTTGAAACATTGGCAAAGCCAAGTCAACCCTTTGCCAAAGATACAATACCGCTCATGTTTTCCTATCGACAAGAGATGTCTCCTCCTGTATAATACCGAGCAAGTGAGTAACACGTACTTGGAGCACGGGATGAGGAAGAGGCAGTGTTGCTCGGTGTGTATGAGAGACAAGATCAATAGCAAGCAAAAGGAATGCAACACTCTGTCTGCCCCTCTTGACCCACGTGTCAATGATAATCCCAGTACCTACATTGTTCAGGATAGGAAGAATAGGAAAGAACTCGCCCGTTTGAACATCCAAGATCGGATGGTCACAGCAGGGATGGGTGGTGTTCTGCCAGAGCAACCTGATCCAACGGTCTTTCGTCGTGTACTTGATGTTGGCTGTGCCACTGGGGGCTGGATCATAGAAGCAGCCCAGACCTATCCAACAATATCGCTGGTGGGCATAGACATTAGCGAGCGCATGATCAAGTATGCACGGACTCAAGCCCAAACCCACCAAGCCTGCAACCGGGTCGAGTTTCATGTCATGGATGTACTACGTACACTCGAATTTCTTGCTTCTTCTTTTGATCTGGTTAACCTGCGGCTTGGCCTCAGCTTTCTGCGCACCTGGGACTGGCCGAAATTACGAAGTGAGCTGTTGCGTGTCACTCGTCCAGATGGAATTGTTCGGGTCACAGATAGCGATGTCATGCCACCGAGCAATAGTCCTGCGCTGACACGACTCTTTGAGATGTTCCAATGTGCCCTTTACCGAGCAGGTCACTTCTTCACGGACGAAAGTACAGGATTGACCTCTCACTTGGCACGACTTCTCAATCAATATGAGTGTGAGCAGGTGCAAACGAAATCTTATGCCATGGAGTATCGAGCAGGCACCGCAGAAGGAGAGGCATATTATGAAGATTCAATGCTTTTGTTTCAAACGACTCGCCCATTCATCCAGAAATGGAACTGTGGAAGCTCGGATTATGAGACGATCTATCAGCAGGCCCTCAAGCAGATGCGCCAACCTGATTTTCATGTGACTTGGAACCTCCTTACTGCCTGGGGCAGGAAACCCGGACCAAAATCACAACAGTTCCAGCGGTAAATGGCATCGTAGTTCGTGTACCAGCGAGAAACTATTGCACCATCATCTCATAGAGGTCTTTGCTATCGAGTTCAGGTTCTCTAGTAAAGAGGAGGGTGGAGAGCCGTTCATGGTAAAGGATACTCTTAGGGATAGAAATAATAGAATTGAAGAAGCAGAATATTAGGAACATATCGTCTATGATAGATACTCTCGATGGGTTTGCAACTATAATGAATCGTTATGAACAAGCTGAGCCCTGAAAATCTCTTTGTCCCTTCTCAGAAGAATGTCCGCGCCATCCTGGCCAACTATAATTTGCCGCTCACACGCTTTTTGCATGCCACTCATGGGATCGAGAACTTCACTCTTTTTGTTTGGTCCCAGAGGAAAAAGTATGTGTCAAATCTACTTGACAGTTTTGGGCTTGTATGGGACCAATACCGTCAGATAGAAAAGCAGTAATCCTAATTTTATCAAAACTTACTCTCATACAGACTCTCCTGCTCACCTGCCCTTTATTCTCCAGAAGCTGTCCTCTTTTTCCCTCAAGTTGTCCGCTTTGTCCCTGTAAAAAACCTCTTCCATCAGCTATCTTTAGTAGAGAAAGCTGTTAATGAAAGGGCCTCTCAAGTTAAGAAATGGCCTCAAATAGAAAGGGAAACCATATAATATGGGTAATAAGTCAAGCAGATCAGTAGGAGATGCAGGAGATGCGGACCGTAACAATAAGATGGAAACTTCCCGTTCGCCTTGGGGTAAGGGTTGGAGTTTCTTGCGTCTCCACTGTGCCTCACTAGCGCCAAATGAGTCTACTGATAGATCTTCACCTCTAGCGACACTAGAAGCAGGTGATTCATCTGATGGCCGTTCTACTAGGCTCCAGATCACCGAGGAACTACTGACTAGAAAATCCTTTTCCGATAGCGCAATGCGTGATCCAATACAACAGAATGCTTGTATACGTATAGAAGAAGCCTATAATTGTGTTCTTCGCCACATGCCAGGAAGTGATGTACAAGAAAGACTAAGACTAAAGCAAGCAAAAGATTGCTGGAAAGACATGGTCCGCCATCATATTAAAAAGGGGAAAAGTATGGCAAGCGAGCAAGTGAGTGATGTCATGCAAAAGTCCTGGGATAAAGCAATTGCACCCCAAGGCGAGATGCATACGTTTTTTGATAGCTTACGATATGCAGATGTATTTAACAGGATTAAACATACAATTCCACCAATACGAGATAGATATCCAGAAGAATACAAAAAAAGAGATTTTGACGCACTTTCACAACAAGGGAAATCTCTTGTTGAAGAATACCTCCAATTTATTGATGGAATTACTGATTTTGAACATCCAGATCTAAGAAATGTACCACTTAAAGAGCAAGCATCTATTATAGGAAATGAACAAAAAAAAATCTTAAAGGAAGTAACGTCAGAGCAATGGGAGTCAGTACTTCACTATTGTGCTGATGAAAGAGGCTATATTAATATTAATGCTTTTTGTCGATTCAATGGAGATGATTACGCCTCCAGTAGTGATACTCGTGTGACACTTGAGCCTGAGTATCGTAGAAAATTAGTAGCTATTCCAGGCAATCATGACGAGATATTCAATGACCTCCTACAGGACAGCAAAGCTTTTGAAGACATTCGCCGCCATGTTGAAGTGCTGGATAACCTAATAAAGCCTCTGACACTTCCACACAAGTGAGAGCGTTTGA
>DASYAN010000267.1:0-5116 GCA_036501345.1 Ktedonobacteraceae bacterium | reverse complement strand
TAGCAAATACCAATGAAGCAACCAGAGAGATGCTGGATCTTCGAGGTAGGGATCCCACCCATCATCAGCAAGTAATTTTGCTCCAAACGGACTAGCAAGACTCTCTTTTGCGCGACCAGTTTTCTCGTGGATGTCTACCAAGACTTTGAATGCATTACACCAATAACGGATAGATCGGACCATATTCTTTCCGACTCCAAGTATGGTCGTCGCATCTTCTCTCAAAAAGACTTTCCCGTTTTGGCATGTCCGATCAAATCCTTTTTTTATCCAACCAAAACGAGGATGGAAGGTTTCGTGCCGAGCAAATGCGGCCTGAGGGTGTGGTATTGCGAGTGAGTGAGTATCAAACTCGCTAGAAAGCCTATCTTCAAATGAAGACTGAGTATAAACGGAATCCTTTGTCGACTGAATATCAGAAGGCATCCCTTTTCCCTTCTAGAAAAATATAACCTGAGGTAAGCCATTGCTAGATAAGCAGCAGTAACGCTTCCTTATGCAGCCGATGATTAGAGGGTATTTATTCCTCCGAGTCCTTTTCCTCATTCCAACGAGAGGTAGGTAAGCCGCTCACCTCGATTAAGTCAGCAAGCGGAATATTGAGTGCCCACGCGATTTTGACAACGGTGCTTATCGATACATCTCTATAGGGGTCACGAAAGAGACGCTGGATGGTCTTGAAGTCGACATTTGCCGCTCTGGACAATGTTGATTGATTAAACCCGTGTGCTGTCGCAAGCTCCTTCACCTTAAGCCGTACTTTCATGCCGCAATTGTACCAGTCATCGTTTCTTGACAAAATTGGTCAGTAAAGGGTAAGATAGTTGGATACCCTTCAAAGGGTAATCGCCACTCTCTTCATATCAGTGAACAGCACGCGTGAAGCCCCGAGAGTGGTTAGCTAGTTAAACACAGGACAGACCGAGCGGGAGAAAGGAAACATCCATGAGTGAGGTCGCGCGATTGAAGCAACAGATTCAGTTGGAATGTGAGGCTATGAGGCGTGCCATGACCGGTTTTCGTGCCACTGCTTCTCATGATATTATTAATCATCAGTTCGATCGACTAGGGGAACATTATGAGCAACTAGGCGATCTTATTGGGGAACAAGCAGCAATCGAAACAGTTATAGTAGCATTAGGGAGAGAATAGCCATATTATCTGCTTTTTTGTTTGCTAGAGCCACATCCTGCAGAAAGGTTGACGAAAAATTCGAGACCATGAGGAACCTTCTCGTAAGCCGTGTGAGAGAAACTCCTCAGAACTACCGTACCGAGACCTCTGCATCAGATATCGGTACGCCTCTCGATGAGCAAACGATTGATCTCAAACCAGAAGAAGATCTCATCTCACTCAACGCGTTGGGCTATGCGCTACGGGTTGACCCAACGAGAGTTCGCCGTTGGGTTGAGAATGAGACACTGCGACCCGATATGTCCCAAACGTCAGGCGAGCGTACACGTTATACACTTCTATTCTATATTCAGACTTGCAAACCAAGGATCTTTAAGGTACACTCTCAAAGTGCTTGATTGGGCCTGTTTCTAAATAACCAATGCCTAGCTGTGAATCATAGAGGCTTACTGGCAGCAGTTTGTGGTAGTTGCGTAACACCATGCATGGGGGTTTTTTAATGGCTAAAACGATAGGCTTCTATCACAATTTCCGTCTTGATATACAGCGCTTAAGTAATGCCCTTTGCAGCATCCAACAAGATCCTGAAATGAGCCATGCTGCCTTAGCTCAATGTATGAGTGTTGATCTGCCCGTTGCGGAGGCCTTCTCTTCTTGGTTACGACACACCGGCTTAGTCGAACCTAGACCTCGCAAGGGACAACAAAAGGCAATTGCTCATAGGCTTAGTCCCTTTGGCGAACTAGCTTACCAATATGACCCTATGCTCATGGATACAGGCACACAATGGGTCTTGCATTATTATTTAGCAACTAGGCGAGGCGAAGCTTCAGATGCTTGGTATATATTAGTGAACAACTATTTGCCTCATCACCTTCACTTTACCGCTGACCAGTTTCGGTCCTATTTTAATAGTCTCATGGAAAATGAGGCTAAAAGTCGTCAAGCCCTTGACAGAGACCCATTGGTGGCCCTGGCAACCTATATCAGGGCGGATGTCCTTGGACAGCTCCAAATTCTCAAAAAGCAAGCTAAGATGTACACAGTGGGCCAACCGGAATTGCCACCAGCCTTGATCCTTGGATATATGCTTTTTGATTGGTGGCAGTATCACTACGATCAGACGGACACATTACGCTTTTCACAACTTTGTAACGAGGAGGAAAGTTTAGGGCGTATCTGTCTTGCCGACGCTAGTCAAATACGTTGTTTTATTGTAGAATTGACAGGATTAGGGTATCTAAGCTTCTCAGAAACCCAGCATGAACCTGTCCATCGGCTCTATCGAGATCACCCCAGTGTTCTCCTAGAACGCTACTATACACAACATGAATGTTAAAGATCTTACGCTCGATCTTGAAACACGTATCAACACCGTATGCAACGCACAAAAGCGCTATCGCGTGCTCTGGATCGTTGGAGAACCACGCTGTGGAAAAACCTCGCTTTGTCGCTCTATCTGTGGCGAGCGAGGATGGAGATATGTCAATTTTACACTCGATCAAGGTTTCCTAGATACCTTAATCGGGCAGGAACAAACCTACAGGCCAGAAGATTTTCTCGATGATTTGTCTACGTGGTGTGCCCAGACAAGCGAGGAAATACTCATTTTGGATGAAATTGAACCTGTACTCAGCCTGTGGAATTGGGAGCAACAAGAGATTTTCTTCAAGCGTATTGGACGAGCTACAGGCTTACGTGTAGGAGTTGTTATCGTGACTCGTTCCCGAAGTGCTCAACAGCTCCAGCAAGTACTATCAGAAATGCATTCAGATCATATTTATGAAATGTCGCAGGGAGCAGACTCATGACACAAATGATGCGTGATGTGGTAGAAATCCAGGGTGGATTTAAACCTTCAGTACAACTACCGAGGGACTTCTTCGATGAAGAGACTAATCGTCATTTTGTTGAAACCTATATCCCTACAGAAGAGATCCTTGATATCTTCATGCGTGTACGAGATAGTCTCCAACCAAACTCAGAAAATCGCGCCAAGTTATTTACTGGCACGTATGGCACCGGGAAATCCGATCTCATGCTGATGATCGCAAACTATATCACCCGCTCCTCCAATGACCCCCTATTGAGTCCATTCTTTGAACGCTTGAGAGTTCTCAACAACACAAAAGCCGAAATGATCTATGAGGCCCGCCTTGGCAAGCCACCTTTCCTCCTTGTCCTCCTACAAGCGGATACTGCAAGCACTTTTAGCAGTTTTGTCATGGATGGTTTAGAAAAGGCCATCACAGCAGTAGATCAACAAGGTGTGCTCGGTACAACCTACTATCGCGCTGCTCAAGACCTGATTACCTTTTGGGAAAGTGAGCACCCTGACAACATCGATCGTTTCGAGCAAGAACTGCAAGAGTCCTATAATATGACACTTCCACAGCTCAAGCGTGACTTAGCAGGCCCACATGCTGACACAGCTCTGAGCCGTTTCTCCGAGGTCACTGCCAAGGCCATTGGTATGCCTTTCCATCCCACTGCCGTCATTGAAAGGCCCCACGAGGCGTTTGAAGCGGTTGCCAAGATGCTTGTGGAACACGGAATGTACAGTGGCATTTTCGTTATTGCCGATGAGTTTACTCACTTATTGAAAAAGTTAGCGGAAGCAACCACGGCCTCACCTGATATCAAAGCCATCGACAATCTGGCAGAAATAGCTACTCGTTCCAGCAAGCATCAGGTACACTTCTATATTGTGAGCTTGGAAGGCTTTTCTAGTGCATTAGCAAGTACACGCACATCGCAAACCGCGTTAGAACGCACTGGCGGACGCTTTATTCAAGGCCAGGAGGAATTGCGCTCCCAACATATGGAAGAATTGATTTGTGCATCCATTGCCAAGAAGGTGGCTCCTAAGACGCTGCTGGCAAATGCTCCTGCCCAACGTGATAAACTCCTCACGCTAGCTATGCATTTCTGGGGAAATCGCGCCACAGGCTCTTACAGTCGCGAGTGGTTACAGAAGACCATTGTTGAGGGATGCTTTCCTCTCCATCCGCTAACTACCTATTGCTTGCCACTTCTCAATAGACAATTAGCTCAAAATGAGCGTACTATGTTTAGTTTTATCTGGGATGAAAAATATGGTCTCAAGTCCTTCATCAAAGAAGCGGATTTAACCACGAGTGCTGGATGGCTCAACCTGCTCTCGCTAGATGGTCTCTTCCCTTACTTTGAAATGAATATCAAGGAACGACGACTTGACCTCTATTTTCTCTATCAACAGGCAAAATCGAAGCTCTTGCCAGAGCAAGTGGATGATGGATTGGAAGGACGGCTGCTGCGCAGTCTTGTTCTATTAGGTGTTACAAGTGGTGATCCTCATCTACGCGCAAATCGCGAATTGCTCCAGCAGGCATTGGCCTTGCCCCCCACACGTTCATCAGAGCTTCTTGCCGCTCTCGGTCGGCTCGAACAAGCAGGTATTGTGTATTTGACCCAGGCGGGCTACTATCAATTAGTGCAACAAGGACAAGCTAATCCTCGTGAACTGCGCAGTATTATTGAGCGGCATGCCCAAGAGGTTATCACCTCTCCCATGGCACTGTTAAATGAACAATACAAGCCCACAAATGTCACAGCGACAAACTATAACAAAGTGCGAGGGACAGATCGTAAGCTCTTGGCCTCTTTCGTCAGCGTCAATGACTTGGCAATCTCGACTCCTTTGGAAGAGCAGTTCCAGAAAATCGACGGCTTGCAGTGGTACGTCGTAGCGCATACTGAAGAGGAACAACTACAAGCTCGTGCAGCAGCAACACAACTGACAAAGCAGTACAATCAACTGGTTGTGGCTGTACCTCGTGCACCTAGTGACCTTATTGAACGCTTTAAATGCAAACTCTCATTAGAGAAACTGAGGAGCACTTCAGAGTACAAGAGAGCGGATTATCAAGAGCTGCTGGCAGATAACGGTGTCGTGGGACGCGATTATCAATTAAGCTTCCAGCGGGAACGGCAGAGGTTTAAT
>DASYAN010000266.1:0-8323 GCA_036501345.1 Ktedonobacteraceae bacterium | reverse complement strand
CAGTTACTGCACAAGTCGCCTTACTATATCAAGGTAGCTGGGGTCCCCGGCTCGTTAGCAGCACTCAGAACACCGGGAGCGCTAGAAGGCTTCCAAAAATTTGCATCCCAGGAGCACTGGGATGACCATATCGCAGCTCGTGTACTGCTAGATATCGGGTTCTATCGACCTATTCGATCAGCTTCCCGTTTATCCTGTCCCCTGCTGATGTGTATTTGCGACGAGGATCAGCTCACTTCGCCGCAAGCTGCCCTCAAGACGGCGAAAGCGGCCCCGTATGCTGAAGTGCTTCACTATCCGGGAGATCATTTCAATATGTATGGTTGTCCCATATTTGAGCAGGCAGTAACAGCTCAACGCGGCTTCTTTGTCCGCCATCTATTATCCAACAGAGCGGTGGATTAATCAAGCTGGTGGCTACTGTCCCTCGTAATAATCATACAGTAGGATCATAAGAAACGTCTCTCTAGCTTTTTTATACACCGTATCAGACAAATTTGGGGCTCTATCCCTCTTGAATGACCCATGGGTAGTGATATACATTCTAGGTGTACTTGGCAATTTTCGTTTCAAGCGAAGCTGTGAAAGGAGATGGGCGCTATCTTCCTGTATCTCGAGAGTCATAGGGTAGTCTTCAGAAAGAGTGAGTCAACATCCATGTATTAGTTTACTTATTATGGTGGCTCAGTACTTCTGTTAATCGCGGTATAGAGATATTTGCTCAGTACTGAATAAATGAAAAATTTGGCTCTGCTTTTTATGCTGATAATATCAGTACTTGGATGTTGTAGTTATAATACCCTTTTTAAACCTGACTCTGTTGCAGGTCCGACAGGCCCAAGTTATGAAGCTGAGGCATCAAGCAACACAAACAATGGAACAAAAACCTTTACTTGCAACTTATGTTCTGGTGGAGTAAGAGTTGGCTGGATTAGTTACACGATATCTCTTCAATTTAATAATATCAATGTAGATCATGGTGGAAATTATACTTTGAAGATCTATTACATTAACTCGATACCAAATCGAGTGACGACGGCTTTTATTAGTGTTGATGGTGGCCCTAATATGGAGGTCCCAGGCTTGCGAATACTGACCGTCAATTGTTGTGATAATATCGCGCCCCAGGTTGCACAAATGACTGTAAGTTTACAGGCAGGAAGCAACACGATTAAGATCTCTAGTCCGACAGATTACGCCCCTGATATCGATCGCATTACCATAGGGTAGTACCAGTACCACTTATCTGCTGGTGAACTTGCTGGTTCCGATCCCCTAAGGAGAAAAACATGAATGAGGAACAATTCGTGACATCGACTTCTGATAATATAGCACTTCATTTGTCTGATATTCGAGACGCAGCCGCTCGTATTAAATCGTTCATCCATCGTACCCCTGTACTCACATCCAGAACGCTCAATCAGCTCGTGGGAGCTCAGGTGTTCTTGAAAGCGGAGTGCTATCAGCGGGCCGGAGCCTTTAAAATTCGGGGTGCCTTAAACAAGGTGCTTCAACTTTCTGCTGAGGAGCGTGCACGGGGACTTTTTGCTTGGTCCTCTGGTAATCATGCGCAAGCTGTGGCCCTGGCCGCCCAGATCGTAGGCACAACGGCTACCATTCTCATGCCGCAGGATGCTCCCGAAGCAAAAGTGCTTGCCGTGCGAGGATATGGTGCTGAGATTATCACCTACGATCGATATAGTGAAGACCGTGAGGCTCTTGCACGGCAGCTGGTGCGTGAACGCAACGCTGTCTCTGTCCCACCATATGATGACTTTTCAATTATGGCTGGTCAGGGAACTGTGGCGCTTGAGTTGATCGAAGAGGTGCAAAATCTTGATGTGCTACTTGTGCCGACGAGTGGGGGAGGACTGATTGCTGGCTGTGCTACAGTTGTCACGAGCCTCAATCCGAAGTGTCGGGTTTATGGTGTTGAACCGGTGAATGGCAACGATACCAAGCAGTCATTGGATGCCAAGACACGGATTCGCATTCCTGTTCCTCACACAATTGCGGATGGGCTCCAGGTCGAACTCCCTGGTGAACTCACTTTTGCTATCAATCGCCGACTATTGACAGATATCCTGCTTGTCACCGACGATGAGATCTTGGCAGCTATGGTATTGCTCTTTGAGCGACTCAAAGTAGTCGCAGAACCAAGTGGGGCATCTGCCTTTGCCGCACTACTTGCCAGCAAAGTGGACGTAGCAAATTTACGCGTAGGAGTGGTGATCTCTGGAGGCAACGTAGGCGTTCAGCGCTTCTGTGCTCTACTAGCTGGAAAGAGCTAATGTGGAAGGGATAGGTACTTCATAACTTCTTCAGGACTTTATGTGAGGGGGATAGAGATTACCTCGACAACCTTGGGGTGAGTCAGGCTCTGTTGGAATGAGTAGAATCTCCTCCTGAGAACCAGATCTCCTCCCAAGTGTGCCAATCTAGCACTGAGGCTGTAGCTTTCAAATCACAGTGGATTGAAAGCTACATCTCAGAGACTTTCTCGAAGGGTGTGCAGTATAACCCTGTCATGAGAAAGTCCGAATGACATGCTCTACCGGATCAGGCTGCTGGAATGTTATTCAGGCTCACATTCCTGAGGAATGTGCCTGGCGAAATGCCTGCTGCCTGAGCCCTCTTGACGACATCTGGGTCATTTGAACGGATCTCAGCGATCCAGATCTCGCCTACTTTTTCTTTCTTTTTAGTGTCACTAGCTACTGCTTCGGTGCGCGAGAAGATTTCCCCTTGGAATGTGATGTCATCCTTCGGGTTGTTATCCACCTTGTAAGTGCCGACAAGCCACTTTCCGTCCGTAAGCTTGGCAAGGGTAACTTGTGTGTCAACAGGGATCGATTGGGTGGCAGGACCTGGTGGAATGTCGATCGCGTTGAGAGCAAGGGGAGAACCCTGTGAGTTCACATTAGTAGCGACAGCGTCGATACTAAGCTTCCTAACAATTTTTACCGTTTTGACCACATTATTGTTCTTGTTACCGCATGCCATAGCAACCAGGGGAGTGACAAAGAATAGTGCAGCGACAACGATAAGACAGAGCATTTGCCCTACGACGAGTGCTCTGCGGTGCTCGTTGACGAGTACTCTCCACCTGTTAAGAAAGCCTATGTTCATGAAGTTATTTCCTTCCTTCTGTACTTAAGGGTCTATCCTCTTTCTTGAGGACGTATCCCGACGTCTTGATGTGTTGCTCGACGAGATCAGCTTGAGTCAAACGTTCCACGTTACATCGCCAACCTCGGATCGCGGCAGGTTCTCTTAGAGCCAATAGAAACAGCTCCTGTAACCTGATCTCCTGCTAAATGTTTACTACCTTGGATATATTGGCTCTTAAGCAATAGAGGTTGGGCAAACACTGCTACTTCCCCATCCACTGGCGGCACTGCCGCCCGCCTTGACGGGGGGAGGAGCTACGTTGACTCCATCAGTCTGGTAGTTGAGAGGAATGACGGTCCCCTCAAATTTTTGCAAGACGCTCTGTCCAACAAGAGCGGGACAAACAGGGCCACCAATCACGACCAAGATCTGCTTCGTGCTCGTATTGATGTCACCGACCGAGCACGTGAAAGGGTAAATGGTGCCAGTCTTAGGATCTGATATATCACATGCGAGCCATCTTGCTAACGTAATGTCGGCAAGCGCGACTTTCGGCGTGATTTTCAAGTTCAGAATCGCAGAGCCGGTTTTCACAGGAAAGTTTACAGGCGGAGGAGAGGTAACGATGCCTGAGAAATTGGCCTTGACACCTTTGAGGACTGAGGGTTGTTGAGCGAATTTGCTAACAACACTACCACCACCACTCTGGCCCATTGCTACGGGAGCAACAAAGAAAGTTGCAGCCAAAGCTGTAAGGATGAACAGACCAGCGGTTCTTGCTATCCATACCTTAGGAAGCGAAATCGTGTTTGTCATGAAAATCTCCTTTTCCCTCTATTAGAGAGGAGTTGGTTGCTATCATCGCCGAAAGGTCGGCCATTCTACCAAAACCGTACACGTTCTTAGAGCTTAGAATATCTGTGTCAACAAAATCCTCTTACAGCGGTCTTCTGAAAGGTTGAGTCTGTATACCTACCATCGGTTTATTCACGATGATAGCTCAATACTTCTACTAACCGCTGTAAGAGCACCACCAGATAGGGTGGATGTACCAGAACAAAGTACGATACTCCTCTTGAGAGGAGTTGATTGCTATCATCGCCGAAAGGTCGGCCATTCTACCAAAACCGTACACGTTCTTAGAGCTTAGAATATCTGTGTCAACAAAATCCTCTTACAGCGGTCTTCTGAAAAGTTGAGTCTGTATACCTACCATCGGTTTATTCACGATGATAGCTCAATACTTCTACTAACCGCTGTAAGAGCACCACCAGATAGGGTGGATGTACCAGAACAAAGTACGATACTCCTCTTCGCTTTGGAAGAGACAACCACGGGTACTCCTGGGTTCAGTAAGCCAACGAACAAACAGTCATCAATACAAGAGTTAGACGAGACAAACTATTGCAAGCTCCAAAAGGATCGGTAAAAGTGTTCCTAATGGCGAACAGGGGGACAACTTCCGGTGAACAATCGTACGCTGAAGTCAAAGTCAGCTTCTTCGTTTGATTAATCTAATTGAATGATTATCTCGACCTATTCAATAAGGAAGCTTTTAAACCCTAGTTTAAGAGGGCTTTTCCTACTGAAAAGTTCTTCTACAATTGATCACCTCTGCCAAGGATACCTAAGAAGAAAGTTTTTTTCAAGGGACAAAGAGGACAAATTGAGAGATAAAAGCGGACAGATTGAGCGACAAAAGAGGGCAGCTTGGAGGGCAAAGAGGGCAGCTTGGAGGGCAAAGAGGGCAATTTGAGGAGCAAAAGAGGATGGCTTCTGGATAATAAGGGACGAGTGAATCGGTATTGCCAATTCTGGTTTCCCCCTCCAGAAAATAGCTGCTCCTGGTAATCCAAAGTTTGTCCACGCACGTATATCTCAACAGCAAGCATAATAGAAGCGCTCTCTATTCTCTTGAACCTGAGTTAATCAAACAATTCTGTGGTGCATATTATGAGCTGGCCTTTCCAGCAGAAAGAACGGTTATGAAAGCTATTCGTTTCGTTCCAACAGGAATACATGCTTACTTTGATTATATCGGGGGTATCGGCCTCCTTGCCGCCCCATTCGTTTTTGGCTTTTATGCTGTAGGTGGTGCAGCTGTCATCATCCCTATGATTCTGGGAATCGGACTCATTCTCTACAGTCTGTTGACAAACTACGAGCTGGGCATACCCGGCCTGAAGTTTATTCCCATGGCGTCCCATCTAGTCTTTGATTTTGTAGCATCTGCCTTCCTGGCCATCTCGCCCTTCTTGTTTGGCTTCATCAATAAGGCTCCCAATGTCTGGCTACCTCACGTCATTGCAGGTGTGGTTGTGATCCTGCTCGTTCTAGTTTCCCAGACACGCTACCAGCCAAAGGCAGGAGCAGTGGCATAAGCAACTGAAGCACCGTCTCATATATCACAAAAAGAGGTACTGGTCGTAGGGCTGGTGCCTCGTATTTGGTTTTCCTATCCTGAAGTGTATTCTGTTTAAGGGCCGAGCAATCATTTTATGGCACGAGAGGGCGTTTCGTAACCCCCAAAAGCCCTTCAGTGAAGAGCATCCCCTGCTTGAATTTGGCAGAGTTCCTAAACGATATAAGCGCTAACTCGTCCTCAATCTACACAAATCTGCAGAAAATGAACCAGGGAAAGCAAAAACCAAGTCTAGCTCAACTGCTTTCTCAACTTGGAATCAGACTGAATATATACCAGTTAGAAAGACAAGAGCTGGCTAAGGTTGATGCAAATGAGATTGACCGGGGTAGCGTTGACCTTAAAGTGGTCAAAGATTATAATGCTGTAACTGACAAATCTCTCTTTGATCAATTTGTTGAGCAGCAACTGCCAATCATCAGTAATCAGTCAGTTGACCAATTGTTTACAAATGCTATTCTGGATAGTCGTGCTGTATGCAAACTGATTATCCGGAACAATGATCCCACCATAGATAATGTCCTCCATTCCTACCAAATAGTATTTGATACGGTCTGTCCAGAAATCGTAGCCCGTTTTGGCTCTAAAACTGATGTTGCGAAGCCTGTAGTTTTGCGTACAGATGCGCCATCTACAGGTGACTCGTCGCCAGATTCATTCGCTGCATCCACTGGTGATGGTATTGGCCTCAACGACTATTTTGCGCGCGAGCATCCCAAACAATTGGTAGGAACACTCATCCATGAATTGACGCATGTCGTTCAGGATCAGACTATTGGGAATGCTCCCACTTGGTTTGTGGAAGGCATGGCTGATTATGTCGCCAGTATTTATGGTCCAACAGACGATAGTTTTTTCCTGGCATCTTTGAGGGGGAGTAGGATGGGGTGCTTTCTTCTGTTATGTCTTTTCATAGCCTTTTCATAGCGATTGTTATCTTTGTAGTCTCAACAAGAAAAAATAGGTGAAATCATGAGTAAACTTTGAGAAAAGATGATTAGCAGGCTAAATAACTGTATATTGGTGCAGAATATCTCTTGCTAATATTAGTGTTCGATTGATAAATATTTACTACAGCCGTAATAGATAGCTTGGGAATCAAATTGAACCTAATGCGAGAAAAAGTGATAAGGGTACTTTCACAATCATAAATTAGTCATCAAATTCTAGACTTTCCCCCGACCATATGCTATACTCTACACTGACAGAAAAACTCTCAATCGTAAAAAAGCAATGATGGGGAGAGTAAGCGCGTAAGTAGTGTCCAGGGAGAAAGGGTCACCGACTGTAAGCCCTTTTACGCCACTACCCGCTGAAGTTCACCCCAGAGCTGGCTGTTGAACACTTATCGTGTGGAGACCAAGTAGGCAGCCCCGGATCGTCCCCGTTACTGGACAAACCGAGTGGATTGTGGCTCATCTCTATTTCTTATAGACATGAGAAATATCTGGAGTCTGCGCCACATTCAAGATGGGTGGTACCACGGAGCTTGCTATACCGACAACTTCGTCCTGTTGACGAGTGTCGGTTTTTTGATGTTTTGGGAGGTTGTATGATCGAACAACTTGAACAATTGCTAGGGCAGCTCGATGAATTGCGCGGGCGTGCCATTGCCGAACTGGAATCTATCGAGACCTTGGCTGAGCTAGATGAGTGGGATACGCGCTACCTGGGGCGTAATCGCGGCGAACTCAAAAGTATCTCCGCCGTTATGCCCAGATTGACGAAAGAGGAGCGCCCCGTTGTTGGACAGAAAATCAATACAGTCAAATCCGAGCTAGAGCGCCGGCTTGCTGCACGTCGCGAGGCCTTGAAACAACGCGAACTGATGCAGGCTCTGGAGAGTGAACGGATCGATGTTACGTTACCCGGACGCGCATTGCCTGCAGGGCATATGCACCCGATTACCCGTACCATCCTGGAGGTCACGCAGATCTTCGTCAAGATGGGCTTCAGCGTGGTTCAGGGACTGGAAGTGGAGACCGATTACCATAATTTCCAAGCTCTCAACATTCCAGCGGACCACCCTGCACGTGATATGCAGGATACCTTCTGGATAGAGCCTGGACAGATCCTCTTGCGCACACATACGTCACCGATGCAGGTGCGTACAATGAAGCAGACGCGTCCGCCTGTGCGTGTCGTAGTGCCTGGCAAAGTCTATCGCAATGAGGCTATCGATGCAACGCACGAAGCAATGTTCCATCAGATCGAGGGCTTGCTGGTTGATGAATATTGCACAATGGCTGATCTCAAGGGTTGCCTGGAACGTTTCGCCCATGAGTTATTCGGACCTGAACGCCGTCTGCGCTTCCGTGGAAGCTACTTCCCGTTCACAGAGCCGAGTGCCGAGGTGGATATCAGTTGTGGTTTGTGCAATGGTGAGGGCTGTCGCTCTTGTAAATATAGTGGCTGGCTGGAAATTCTTGGGGCAGGCATGGTCCATCCCAAGTTGTTGCGCGAGGTGGGCTACGATCCCACAAAATATCGTGGTTTCGCATTCGGAATGGGCGTAGAGCGTATTGCTATGTTGAAGTATGGGATCGGAGAGATACGCCTCTTCTCCGGCAATGATCTACGCTTCTTGCGTCAGTTCTAATTAAGGAGGAGAAGAGAATGAGAGTACCTTTGAGCTGGCTCAAAGACTATGTTGATATAGAGATGGCGCCCGAAGATCTGGCGCATACGCTGACGATGGCTGGTCTGGAAGTTGAGGCAATTGATTATATTGGGAGCAATTGGGGCGGCAAGATTATTACGGCGCAGATTATTCATCTGGAAAAAGTCGAA
>DASYAN010000265.1:0-4620 GCA_036501345.1 Ktedonobacteraceae bacterium | reverse complement strand
CCTTCCTACTTCTTTCACTTGAGTCAAAAGGGTAACATGCCAAAAGCAGAGGAGATGCTTGCTGCCTTAGTAATCAAAACATCATCACTCCGTACGGGGCCATGGAGCATGAAGCTATTCTACCTGTGCTTTTTTGGTTATGTTGGGATTACTACCGCCTATCTAGGACTCTACCTTGGAGCCATTGGCCTTAACGGAACTCAGATAGGAGTGATCGCCTCGATTCTTTCATTGGCTGGCGCAGTGATGCAACCTGTGTGGGGATCCATCAGTGATCGCTATGGTTGGCGTAAGCATTTACTCGCATGTACAATCCTGATAGCGACACTCACTGCGTTGACCATACCCTTGGCTCACTCATTCACTGCGCTGCTGATTCCAACCATCGTTTTCGCAGTGGCTCTAAGCCCTGCCAGTCCGCTGGCTGACGCTATTACGCTGCAGTGGGTAAGTGAGCATAGTGGCAGTTATGGAGCAGTGAGAGTCTATGGAACACTTGGATTTCTCCTTGTTGCTCTTATCGCAGGCATATTCCTCGCAAGCAAGGGTATCCTTAACATGTTCTTCCTCTTGAGTCTCATGCTTGGCTGTACATTTGTGGTAAGCCTCACAGTTCCAAGTCAGACAAAAATGAAGACACTACAAGTCAAGGGTGGAGGCGCACATATCATTCTACATGACCGGGTGCTCGTATTATTCTTACTTTTCTGCGCCATAGGGTATAGCACTTTTCAGGCATACGATACTTTCTTCGGTCTCTACCTACATGGGCTTGGTGCTGGGACAGGAATGGTTGGCCTCGCCATAGGACTTGCTGGATTATGCGAACTCCCCGCAATGGCACTGGCTGGTCGCATAATGAGACGGCTCGGAGTAAAGCGATTCCTGTTATTAGGTTGGGGCATAGCAGTGATACGTTGGCTAGCCTATGCAGCAATTCCCAACCCCAACCTAGCACTCATCTTCCAGACCCTCCACGGCCTTTCCTTCACAGCATTTTACGTTGCCAGTCTAACGTTCATCGATCGCCGAGTCCCTCCACATCTGCGCACAACTGGTCAGACCCTTTTCTACGGAGCAACCTTCGGTTTAGGTAGTTGGGCAGGTGCCATATTCTTCGGCATGCTTTATGATTACTTGAATATCAGAGGAATGTTTCTCATCGCTGGACTCGTCTGTGCTATAGCTCTTGGAGGACTGTTACTGGTGACGCCGAGTGAGGATACAGCTTTTGATTCTTCATAGCAAAGTATTATGAATAGCACTGAAGCTACCCATTTTCCCAAGCCTGCCAGATTTGTTTGGCACAATCAAAAAAGTCGTATATAATAAAAGAACACCACTTCTGGCATTTATTAAAAATGTATAAAAATATCTACTCTCGCGTATATACTTCTGGCATCTTATACGTCTATAATAGTAAGCATAGCAATCTGTAACACGTTCTAAATCGTAAGTTAAAAAAATAGGCCCTAGAAGATGATACCTATGCAACAATTGAACCTACCATCCACACAACAAGATCCATTAGAAGATACAACAAATACAACGTACGAAAGCCAGGACCATGCTCGCTCGGCGAATAATTTGCCCGCTAGCATGGAAGACACCGCTCGTGCCGTAGAACGAACACGACTCCGGCATGGTATTATGCACATACATATCGATCATTTCTACTGTACCCTCGAAGAGATGTTTGATCCCTCACTACGTGGACAAAGCTTTGTTATAGGAACGGGCACTGGCCGCCCTAATGAGCCTGGACGAGTCATTGATGCTTCTGCAGCAGCCATGCAGGCTGGGATTACTCCAGGTATGCCATTGCGACGAGCCCACCGCCTAGCTATACGTACACGCTTCTTACCTGCTTCCTATGATCGCTATCAGCCACTTTTGCAAAAGTTGAAGGAATGTTATCGTTTCTATTCCCGCATCATTGAGTCCATCCCCATTTCAGACGCCTTTATCGATCTGCGAGGCTGCGAACTACCTTTTCAATCTCCCGTTGCTCTCGCCGAAAGACTGCGCATAGAGATTTCGGAGATGGGCCTGACAGCTCTAATTGGAATTGCCAACGGCAAAGCTATTGCCGAACTTGCAGCATTGATGAGCAGGAAAGAGAGGCGCAGTGGCATACTCTATATTCCACCAGGTCGCGAGGCTTCCTTTGTACAGACTCTATCACTCTCTCTTCTGCTCAAATTGCGTGCAGCGAGAACTGGGCTACCTAGAACATTACCGGACCTAGGCCGACATCAAGGCCCAAATCATCAGAGCGAACATCAAGGCACCTTTTCTCAGGATATGGAAGGTAAGAATGGACAGATCGATCCTGTGGTAACAGCCGAGCTTATTGCACATCTGAACGATTTTGGCATTACCACATTTGCGCAGGTGGCTTCACTCAAAGAAGATGGCCTTAAGCGTCGCCTGGGCCACTTGGGAGGCTGGATCTACCAGATTGCCAATGGCGAGGATCACAGTCTGGTTATACCCGATGCCCCACCGCTGAGCCAGAATGCACGTGTGCACTTCCATCATCAGGCTGATGCCGATGAAACCTGTTCTGCATTGCACAAACTCGCCGATTATCTGGGAGAACGTCTGCGTGAGCAGCGCATCAAAGGGCTGTCGATTGCGTTGATTCTCTGGCCCAATTCTATACGCCGCGAAACTCGTAAGCTTGTGATGGACGAAGAAGGAAAAGAAATGGCAGTCACTACAGCGGAAGAGACCATCGGTGGACAGATGCTTCTTTCACGGCACACTAACGAGGCTGATGTTATCGCACACCACAGCTTGATGCTCTTTGCCCATTACCACCGTCCTGGTATACACTATCTGCAAGTACAACTGCGTATTGGTGACATCATCACCACAACGCAGGCCTATTATCCTCCGCCTGCTCGCACTCGCAGGCTAACCAGAAAATTATCTGCCAAATAAGACTCGGTAGGTTTTGAGAAACTATTGACACGTTCAACCCTCTACCCGTATACTGCTCTTGCCAAGAACTCATCCGTAATCTTAGCAAGGGCATATCCATTCAAATAGCGGGCAGATTGTAGAAGAGAAATATCCCATGGAACAACCAGCAGTATTAAGCATTTTTCGTACAGAAACAAGTTATCGATTTCGTCTTGATCTTCCCGATGGTCCGGTAGGCCAAGAGCATAGTACTGAACTCACCACCGAATTGCGTGAGCGATTGCATCGTGCCCAGCAGGCAGCAATCCAGTCTTTCCAGCCAGCAAACACAGGAGAACTCAAGGGCCAGACCGTCAAGATTGGGACAATCAACGACGCCGTCCTCTCGCTGGGACGCTTTCTTTTTGATACAGTTCTGCCAGTTCCGCTTCAGGAATCATTGCGCATGCTCGACTCTAGCGCCCTGATGCTCCGCACGAACACGCCAGATATTCCCTGGGAACTTATGGTTGACAGTAATGGAAAATCCAAGCAATGTCTCTGTCAAGATCTGAGTGTGGGGCGATTGATCTTGCAGAACCGGGAGAGTATGCAACAACGTCCTTCTTTCTCTGAACACTCTACCCGCAAAGCCAACAAACGAGACAACCAGGGACTTTGCGCTCTCTTCCTGGTCAATCCCACCGGTGAACGGCCTACAGCCGAAGAAGAAGTAGCCATACTCTGCACATGCCTGCCCGAATCAGTCTCACGCATCATTCTCTATCGGCAGCAAGCAAACCAGCTAGAGATGCACATGCGGCTAAATGCAGAGGTCCCTCACATTCTCCATTACGCTGGCCCACCACCGCTGGGAACAGGTACAAATGCGCCAACACTCGCATTGGCAGGTAATTCGCGCCTGGATAATTCCTCCCTAGAACAACTCCTCCAGAGTCTACCCAAGCCACCACTCATCTTTCTCAGCTATCACGAGGATGAGCGTCATAGCCGCAACAGCAATAATAACCATATCAGCCAGGAAGCTCGAAACGAACAAATGGAACGGCTAGCTGGCAATATGCTAGCAGCGGGAGCAGGAGCTGTTGTAACAGTGCGCTGGCCCATTCCCCCACAAGAAGCGCGTGAATTTATGATACTCTTCTACCAGGATATTGCGGACGGTATTGAGCTAGGCGAAGCTTTACGTCGCACACGTATAGCACAGGCACAGCATCATAGCGATGAGACATCCTGGATGGCTTTTGTCCTCTACGGAGATCCTACGCAACGGCTGGTAGCTAGTTCCCCTTCGAATAAAGAGCGTCCTATCGAGCCACCATTCGATCCGTTTGATGACAGTGGAATTATGTCTCCACTTTTCCCTTCCGCCAACGCCTTGGATCGTCGGTTCCTGCGTGCAGTGCTAGAATTTGCACTGGGTGAAGCGCGGCGCATGCATAAGGATTACCTGGGCACTCCGCATCTTTTTATTGCTCTTACTAAATTAGATGGAGGATGCACACAAGATGCATTACGCACCCTGGGCTTTTCATCTAAGCAGGTACGCGATGTTATTCGTCTCGCTTTGGGTTCCGGCAAGGCTACAAGCGACACACCCATCCTGCCAACACGCCGCTGCCGAGAAATTTTGCAGACAGCGGAGCGCAATGCACTCACCGCAAGCTCCCAATTAGTCGATGAGCGAGCAAT
>DASYAN010000264.1:0-5057 GCA_036501345.1 Ktedonobacteraceae bacterium | reverse complement strand
TGTGGTCGCTCGATGTTGTAATGTTTGACAAACGTCTCGGTCACGCTGCGCGCTTGCTCCAAGGTGGTAGGCCGATCCAAGGCTAGGCACTCCTCTTGATAGCTTCGGTTATAGCGCTCCACGAACCCATTTTGCTGGGGGCCACGCGCCGCACAGACCTCAATATCGATGCCCAGACACGCGCCAAAGCGGAGCAGGGCCGCTGGAAAGTCACTGCCTGCTGGACTTCCCACCCACCGGGTATCTCTATCCAGGGTGATCTGTTGAGGTCGTCCGTATTTCATCAACGTCTGTGCTAAGGCTTCCAAAGCCGTTTCCGCTGTAAAATCGGGGCGGACGTGAGCATCCAGCAAAATCGAGGTGCCCATATCAATGATGTTGAGTGTCTCCACGACATGTTGCCGCTTGCCATCAGCATTAGCCGGGACGCTGCTCACATCTTTGAAATCGATCTGCCAGCATGTCATGGGAGCAGGACGCTCTTGTGGCTCATGTACAGGCTTTTCACGCGTGTGGATGCGATCGTTTGCCTTGAGGACCCGATAAATAGTTTTGCAGGAAGGGACAGGCAACTGGAACAATTGTAGGACAGAGCTACGCGGCAGATAATAGCGAATAGCTTCTTGGCCGGGAACTCGCCGCAAGCCTTCCGGGGGATGATCTCGAATCGAGAGGATTTCTGCTACCACTACCGGATGGGTCTTTTCAGGTGCTCGCTTACGCGCTCGTGAATGACCCTGCAGGACTTGCTCCAATGGTTGACCTTGAGCCAATTCCTCTTGGAAACGTTTGAGCCATTTTTTGACCCAGTCCTCCGAATAGCCCAGAGCTGCAGCAAACTGAGCGGAGCTCCAGTCTGGGTGGTGTTGGCGCAGGTAATACAAATTGGCCCGTGCCGCGTAGTATGATGGTCTCATGACGGTCACTCCTGTTTTCAGCTGATCAGCTTTTCTACTGAGAAGTGTACCGTCTTTTCTTTCCCTCTTCCAGGGCTACGATGTCCTGACTTTGCTTGGGTGACGATGTTCCTAATCCATACACTGACTGAGATCTCACGTGTCCCATGTGTCCGCTCAAAAATGCCCTCTTTGCCCTCTCCAGATGTCCTCTTTGTCTCTAGAAAAAAACGTTCTTAATCAGGTATCCTTTTCACTAGAAGAGGCCGATAGTGAGAGGTCTTTCCAGTTACGAAACGATCTCTTTCTCCTTAGGTATGCTTTCTACTGAAGTCCGATAGCGAGAGGGCTTTTGGGTTATAAAACGCCCTCTCCATTAGATATTCTTTGGAGGGAAGCAATAGAGCGCAGATCAAGAGATTGTTTCTGCGCACCCCTTACCAGAATCTTGGGATTGAATCCCGATTTAAACAAACAGTGAGGAGATTTCATAATGCGTTGGTTTCGACGAGGCAACGAACGACCATCCATTCAAGATATATCTAAGACGGGAATGGATCATCCCGAACTGTCTGAGGCGAGGAGAAAACAATTTAGAAGACCATTAGGAATAGACAGGCATTCGTATCCTCCCGCTCCTTCAAAAGAGGAGTGTCTGGAAGCTATAGAACAAGGACTAAATAATCGTGCGCCAAGAAAGCGAAAAGACCTAGTTAACATCGTGGATAGATGGGTTCGAGATAATGATTCTCAACTAGATGCAGCAACGCGGCAAGAACTAGCCGCACGTTACAATGCTGTTCATAATGTATGGAGAACTGCTCAATATATAAGATTTGTGGGACTATCTAACGATTTTCAAACTGCTGCTCAAAACTTCTTGGAATATGCTCGAGGCAAGATACGGCCTGGGGAAGCGAACTTAGGGACCCTTAAGGAGGGGAATGCCTCTCCTACCCCTATGGCACCAACCAAAATAGAGCCTACTTCCGCCCCGGCTACTAGAGATAGCGTCTCGGCAGAGCCCTCTCCCACCCTTCTCGTGCCTTTTTCTCAGAGCAGTTCAGAGCCGCCATTTTCACATGACACGCCTCAACAAGATAGGGAAGAGCAACAAAGATCGCCATTGAGAACTTCTTCCCGTAGTGGAGGGTCGGAAGCATCTCAAGGATCAGAAGCAAGGCAAACTGATCATCCCTTACCCGATACCGGACGTCCTATGGAAGCTTCTTCCTCCATCGGGGCACTAACCGGAATAGAGTCTATTATACCGTCTGGGAAAGCGGACTTGGGGGCCGATGCGGTATTACTAAGAATAGTCACGGCTACGCCGGAAATAACACCTCCTAGGTCTCCTACACGCGATTCAGCTAAATTGTCAATTGGCGTTCCCGGAGAACATTCTCCGGGAACGTCAACTAATAGTGAGTTTGACCTCAGCAGCGATAGTAGTTTATATGAAACTGAAAAAAACCGTGATGCAGGTGCCGCATCACGCCGGGTAGAGAGGCTTAATCATAAAAGAACCGAATACATCACTAGATCTCAGAAACTGTATGATCAAGAGTTTACTAATGCTATGCATATAGTTGGTACTTGTATGTCTGCCGCCAAAATTATCGGTGAAGTAGTGCATTTTGTAAAAAATATAGAAGGTTCACCAGAGTTTGAAAGCCTATTGGAACACTTTAAAGAAAAACCACTTATTGATCTTGCTATACATTATGCTGAGATACAGGACAACTATCTAAGAGGTCGTGAAGAGAAGACATGGCATGCTGACTTACTTAGGAACGCAGCTAAGCATTACGAAAGTACCAGAGACACGGTTTTAAAAATTTCTAATAGGGTAGTGGCTGGCAGGGATATGAATTCTCCTTTTGACAATCCTAATCTATACCAAGATGCGAGCCAACCAATTTACAGCCCAGGTGGGATGCTTCAAAGCGCTGCTCAAAGTGATATAATGAACCCCAACTCGGCATTAAATCCAGTTGAACTGTATGAAAGGAAAAGACATCTCTTAATGCAGGAGATTAATAAGCATAATGACGATAACGATAAGTATAATAGTGAGATAATACCCCATTTGAAAAAACATAAACTCAATCGCTTCGATTACCCAGAAAAATTACATGCCGAAATTCCGCCTCTGCCATCTCTAAACGAGGCATTGGGACAAAAAATATGGGAGCAGTACGAAAAGATACTCAGCACCTATCCACTAAGTTCTGAATACCGCTACGAGTTCATCGTGGATGAACTTCGTAAAGGTCCAATTACATGGAAGTGGGATAACAAGCGGTGGGCTCTCGGTCCTTCCGAGTGAAAGTGGTCTCCCATTCAGGTGCCAGTTCCAAGTAAAATACGCATACGGAGATTATATCGATTTCGATATACATAATCCTGTCTCATTATAGCTTTCGTTCGATTATTCTTTCCTTCGACAAAACCATTAGAAACAAGTATAGGGAGATATTCAAAGAAAGCAAGAATTTCTTGTCTCCAATTTTTAAAAGGAGAAAGAGCTTTCTGAAGAGCATCTGGCCCTTCTTGTTGCACGTGTTTGATCCATGCATCAAGGCGCTCGGCTGCATCAGCCACGGTTGCTGTGGCATACCATGCACGCAAGGCTTCTTTCAATTGCCATGCTTTCTCTAGAAGCGGGAGTTGAGCCCCAATCCTTTCCCGCTCTTGTGTTTCTTGTTCTGTCAAGTCTTCTTTCGCTTTCAAAAAAAGGTATTGCTTCCTATGGAGGAGCACGATCCCTTCTTTTCTGTGGGCCCAACTGGAAAGCACTTTGCGAAAGGCCTTCATGACGTGCTGAATCACGTGAAAATGATCGACCACGATCTGTGCCTTTGGCAGTGCTTCTTGCACAGCTGGACGAAAAGATGCACTCATATCCATGCTAACTGCTTTGACAGCATCAGGATTATTCAGCCTCTCAAGTAACTTGACAACCTCTTCCTTTTTCCTTCCATCGCCTACCTCTAAAACATCTCTCGACTCAAGATCACACAGAATCGTATCGTAGTGATGTCCTTTGCGCAGGGCAAATTCATCAATCCCCAAGATCTGTGGGGTGGGCAGCTTTGTCTGCTCATCTAAGGTCCGTCCCTTCTTCTCGAGCTTTTTCTGGATCCATCCAGACAGACAGCCATGCACAAAACGAGGGCTAACCTGCACTTCTTGTGCCACATGAGTGAGGGGACGTTGGCACGCCTGTTTAGCAATGTGATCACGAAATCGCTGGGTTGTTCGCTGATACCTGCCACAGGCACAATCACTTTCTGTGAAAGGCTTTCCACACGTCGCGCACCCAAATCGTCGTTTGTGAATGACAAGATAGACCTGATAGGCCCCAAGCCGGATGTCTCTTTTGATCCGCTTACGGGTATCATGAACCTTGCTACTCTCTTGCCCACATTTGGGGCAGACCGCGCTCCCTTGTTTGGCTCTCACATGCACCTCGATGCTTTCGCCTGACCCCGTACTTTGACTCAAGATCTCAAATTCCGGCATATCCAGAGGCACGATGATCCCTTGGTTTGGCTCGGGCTCTCTGACTCTTTGCTCATCTATGCTATGCTTCTCTGACATCGCTTGTCCTTTGTTCGACTTGGATTTGATATTCTCTTTCCATCGAACGAAGCACAAGCTTTTTGCACTCTTCCCTACTCTTTTTTCCTAGCTCCCCCTTTCTGCTTTCACCCTAAGCCTCATGCGCCTTTGGCGCACCATTCGGGATGAAAAGGGACTCGATGGATTATACTGGGGAAGAAAGATCCCAATACCGAAAACGATTTCCCTTATAAGGCTATCGAGCTTGAACCCTAAGCTGTCTTCGGGCGTCTGGAAGAACCGCTCATTGTCGCTCCCTCTTGGGAAGCACGTAGAGGAAACGTGCGCCCAGAGAGGTGCGAGAACCCTTGCCATTAGAGGATGGCGCTACTGAGAGAAAGTAGCTAAACCAGCATCTTACCTCAAACCGAAAGGAGAGAGTGGACAGGAGCATGATGCCAAAAAGGCCGGTGAAGTCCGAATACCACGGGCCAGATGTCGGTCAGGTAGGTCGTCTATGGTAAAAGCTGATTGCTTGAACACAAGTCTTGGGGGGAAAATGCGGCCCATCGGGCCTAAATGGTATCGCTGCCCGAT
>DASYAN010000263.1:0-7776 GCA_036501345.1 Ktedonobacteraceae bacterium | reverse complement strand
CAACAATATGCACAAATGGTTCATTGGCATAGTATTGTCTATAGAATGAACGAATCTCCTCGCTTGTGAGAATACGCCCTTGCTCATCTTCCAACAAATCTGCATAGCACGTCGCCAGAATACCACGCGTCATTGGCGCAAGATGCGGAACAAATGTTAGTCGTAACCCATCCTTGACAGGATGCCCACCAGCTTCCGCAGCTGCCTCCAGCTCCTGCACAATTTCGGGCATATGGCGATGGCCTTCAAGACCATATGCACTGGCATCTTCGTTGGCTTCTGGATAGTGATAGCTAAGCGAAGGCGTACGTCCACCGCCACTGATACCAGTTATTGAGTTGATAATTATGTTGAGACCAACTATTCCAGTAGCTACAGCCGGGATCAGCGCCAGGATTGAGGTAGTGGTGTGACAGCCAGGATTAGCAACCAGCGAGGTAGTACGCACTTGCTCACGATAGCGCTCACAAAGACCATAGACAGCTGTTTCTAATAGGGCAGGAGCGGGATGCTTATGCTTATACCACTCTTCGTAGACATCAGCATCACGTAAGCGAAAATCGGCAGACAGATCAACAACCTTGATACCCCGCTTCAGTAAGCTTATTACTGATTCAGCTGCGGCTGCATGTGGAAGACACACAAAAGCTAGATCGGTCCGTCCCGCATCTTCAGTAATCACAAGAGCAGGGTCTATTGCTAGCACATTGTGGCCAGGCGGAGGCAGAACAGCATGTAATTGAGGAAAAACGCTCTCTAAACGCTTACCCACTGCGCTACGCCCTGTAATTGATGTCACAGTGAATTCAGGATGCTGAGTCAACAAGCGCAGTAACTCCAACGCTGTATAACTCGTTACATTCACAATAGAAACTGTTCTCATTTGCCATCCACCTTACAAAAGCTCAAAACAATAGCAAAAGCCCTCGCCCCTTGCTATCTTCTTACTTAAGGGACGAGAGCTCCAGATGCCCCCGTGGTACCACCCAATTTGTCTTTTCAATCTCAAATGAGATAGCGCTTTGCCAGCGACCCATCTCTCAACTACACTGTAGCGAAGGTGAAAAGACCACTTTTTCGAGCTCTTTTGCCGCATGGGAGCCATCCATCTGTCCTACTTGCCACCTTATAGATTTTTATAGACAAACCATTCAGAGAATCTATTAGGCACTTTCTTCGGTCAGCCGCTCACGAAAGGGTTCTGAAAGAGTGATTCCGTTTCGCATTCTCACTCACTAGCGAATCTCTGTTGGGCACCAGTTTCATACTTTGTTCGTTCAACGCGGGCTATTCTATATGCATTTGTTCTTTGCTAAAAGCATAACAGCTCTCTGCAGTGATGTCAATTAGTATTTTTTATGGTAGAGACGCCAACATATAGCAAAAATAACTATATGCCGCGATGAATTTGCTCAAATATGTGCAGAAGACACGCGGCAGAAGCATTCTTGCCCTTTACCCCTGGCATCGCATACAATAATGGTCGTTGTGTGAGCCTTTTATTCGGTTCATGTTTAGGCAATTTCTGCAATAGGAGGCCTTCATTTCTATGCTATATGCGGGCACAGCTCACCGCGAAAAAACCCTTGTTGCGCTCTCATCAGTTGGAGCTGCTATCGGACTGACCAGTCTTAAAATTACCGTGGCATGGCTCACAGGAAGCCTGGGCATTCTCGCCGAAGCAGCCCATTCAGGGCTAGATTTGGTTGCCGCATTGATGACCTTCTTTGCCGTCCATGTCGCCGACCGTCCTGCCGATGCTAGCCATAACTACGGACACGGCAAGGTTGAAAACCTCTCAGCACTTCTTGAAGCGCTACTCCTGCTGCTTACCGCCATTTGGGTCACTACTGAAGCTATTCGTCGACTCCTGTTTCATGAAGGACATATTGACATTACCATTTGGGCATTCGTGGTAATGATCATTTCGATCGTAGTCGATATCACACGCTCACGAGCATTGCTCCATGTCGCCCACAAGCTTGGCAGTCAGGCATTGGAAGCCGACGCTCTGCATTTCAGCACTGACATCTGGAGCTCGTCCGTAGTGATCCTAGGCTTACTGGTAGTTTATTTGACCCAGGTTCTTCATCTGCCCAGTTGGCTCAGCCAGAGTGATGCAATAGCAGCACTGGGAGTCTCTGGTATCGTTATCTGGGTTAGCCTGAGGCTAACCAAAGAGACAATTGATGCGCTTACTGACCGTGCACCAGGAGAATTGGCAACACAGATCCAGACTTGCATTGCACAAATCAAGGATGTGACGGAGGTCCGGCGTGTACGCGTACGCCGTGCTGGCAACAAATTTTTTACAGATGTGGTTATCGCTGCTCCACGCACGCTGACTTTTGAACAGATTCACACATTGAGCGATCTCATAGAAAAAGAAGCCATGCAAGTGGCACGTTCCTTTTCAGAACAAGGTGAGGTTGATGTGGTGGTCCACGTTGAGCCCATGCCCTCCCCAAGAGAAACTGTCATAGACCAGATTCACTATCTGGCAGAATTACACGGCGTCCATGCTCATGACATTCATGTACGCGAGGTCAATGGAAAACTTGAAGCCGATTTTGACTTGGAAGTTCAAGCCGATATGGAGCTACGCGAAGCACACGCCGTAGCAACTCAACTGGAGCAGACAGTGCTCCAGAGTAATAAGCTCCTAGGCCGTGTGACCACACACTTAGAAGCACCAAACTCTCAGATCGTACATCGCCAGGATGTGACAGAACACTATCTGGGGATGGCTACCGACATTTGCCGAATCGCTGATACGATTGCAGGCAATGATAGTGCTCACGAGGTACATCTCTATCGACCAGCCGATACCAGGGAGGAAGATAGCAAAGATGTACCAAATCTCGATCTGGTACTACACACCACCTTTGAAGGAAATACTCCCCTCAGTCAGGTACATGTCGAGGCAGAAGAGATCAAGCGAGCATTGCGCCACGCCTACCCCAAGCTGAATTCAGTTACTATCCATACAGAGCCACCTGAACAGTAACTAGGAAAAAAGACCCACGACAAGCATACAATCAAGCACAAATATCCCACCCTATCTATTTTAACGCAACGGTTGACGAAATCGAAACGTCTATTATAATTGGGGAAGAAAACTTTACAAGAAGTCATTATTGCTTTTCGATGATGCATTTTTCACCAATATTGCTTGGCAATATAATAATGTACCAAATAGTGGCTCCCATGGTGTGCATGATCGTCTTAAGACCACTATCATCAAGTAGGAGCAATATGGTATTATCGTTAAAGTGTTATTTTTATGCAGCATACTAGCAATTTGATCTATTTTAGCGAGAGGAACAACGAGCGTGCTCAGCAATAGCAATGAATTGATAGGGCAAGTGCTCGGAACATGTACACTCCAACGTCTCCTCGGACGCGGTGGTATGGGTGCAGTGTATCTAGCACGACAGTCACGGCCTCGGCGAACGGTTGCAGTCAAGGTTATCTTACCTGGCCTGATTGAGGAAAACACTCGTGAACAATTCCTAATCCGTTTTCGCCGCGAGGCCGATGCAATCGCTGCCCTTGATGATATTCATATTATGCCAATCTACGAGTATAGTGAGATGGGAGATACCGCCTATCTTGTCATGCCTTATGTGACAGGAGGAACCCTGCGCGACCGCCTGGAAAAGTCCCAGACCCTTCCATTAGAAGAGTCTATTGATATCATTAATCAGGCTGCTGCTGGACTCGACTGTGCTCATGCTCAAGGTATTATTCACCGCGATCTCAAACCTGGCAATATACTCTTTCACGCCGATGGAAGATTACTCCTGGCAGACTTTGGCCTTGCCAAGGTCCTCAAAGATGTCGAGAATAGCGGGCTTTCTCTCATGACGAGTGCTGGCACTATCATTGGAACACCCGAATATCTCTCACCAGAGCAAGGCACAGGCAACCCACTAGATGTACGCACAGACGTGTATTCGCTTGGCGTCGTTCTCTATCATATGCTCACCGGACGTGTCCCCTTCACAGGTACATCCCCAGTCGCTATCGCTATCAGACATGCGATGGTAGATCCACCATCGATGAGACAGTTCAATCCCCATATCGCACCTAGTATAGAAGCAGTGGTTATGCAAGCCCTAGCAAAGGCTCCAGAAGAGCGCTTCTCTAGTGCAGGTGAGCTAGCACGAGCACTGCGTCAGGCTGCTTCACAAGGACAAATTCATCCGAGGCCGATGCCACCAAGCAAGCAAAAGATCATCAATGACGATACCAACCCTGCAGTATCGACGAATCATATTCAGACAGAGGACGAAAAACAGTTATCAGAGTCTCTAGAAGCAGAAATACACATAGAACAGGTAAAACAAACCACCAACGCGGCTGATGTTCCAAGTCCCCAGGAGCATATTGCCACAGTACCAACTTTACCAGCTAAGCTCATATACCCTGATGGTGATAAGTTCCATAATGCCGAGACAGCCGAAAATCCACACCTACCCCAGGAGGCGCTGGTACCTAATATTGCATCTGCCTCTACACCAGAAGCCGTGACAGTTGCAGACCCGCTACCACCAGTAAAACCAAATCCAATAGCTATAGACAATCCCAAGCCAGAAATTCAGTCAGAAAAGGCAAAACCTGCAGAACATCCACAAAAGGATGAACAGCTCCTGGCTCGTCAATTTAGCCAGCAAGCCATCGTACGATCACGGTCTCGCACGACACAGCATCCACTACGAAGGGTGCTTATCGCTAGTTTTCTCATCCTGTTCGTTATTGGAGGCAGTCTAGCTACCTATCAATATTTTAAAACAGTGCCAAGTGGACAAAGAGGAACACATACAAATCCGCCACAGATACCAGTGGTGAAAAAACAGACAAGTGCATCTACACCGACACCGCAACCACAAGCGCCACAACCTGTACTGCCTGCACCACCCTCAACTGTACCAGTCGGACAGATGCTTTATGGAACAGCCTCACCTTCTTCTGCATGCGATAAACAGGGAGGGCAGTGGAGCACTTCACAGGATGCTAGCGTTACCTGCACAGCAGATGGTGCACAAATCACTGCCAAACAAAATATGGCAGACCTTGCCACAGGTACATTTTTAGACCAACTGCCTCATGGTGCTCAAATGCCTAACGACTTCATTATCCAAACCCAGGTAACAGTCAATCCGAACTCGCAGGGTACATTTGGCATTTATTTCCGTAGCCAGCCCGGTGATCATCAAAAGTCTTATCTCTTTTTAATCGATCAACAATCTGCTACATGGACTATTTACTATTACCATACCGACCCAAATGGGTATCAAGCACTTAATCAGGCACCTGTGACAACATTGCTATCCAGCCCTGTGCAAGGAACAGTCACAATCGATTTGCAAATCTCGGGCACCTCCTACAACGTTTTCATCAATGGCAAACCCTTGGATGGCGCATCAAGTTCAGCGTGGTACCCCAGTGGCACAATCGGTCTGGCTGTTGGTCAAGGAGCCAATGTGACGTTTAAAAATGTTGCAATCTATGCACCGCCCAGCTAGCTTTGACCCTTTGTATCCCCCAAAAGTATTGACAGGAGGTCAGCTCACTCTCAAAATCGTTATCAAACATGATATACTCAGCAACATATTTATGTCCATTTGCTTTTCTACTTCATCTCTCAAAAGATGCAAAACGTAGACGAGCAAAAAGACCAACATTTTAGGAGTTAAATTTACCCATGAAATTGCATGCACGTTATTCTCTTCCCTGGTCATTGTTTATTTGTTGTAGCCTCATGCTCACACTGCTCATCACCGCATGTAGTACGTCCGGATCTGGCGGGACTACTGCAATCCCGACACCGACACCTACCCCAACACCTGTAGTGAATAGCTACACGGGTCAGGGTTATACCATTGATTATCCAAAAGACTGGACATACAAGAAAGATAGTCATCAGGTTTCAGGACATGCATTCCCTACTACTACATTTACTGATAGCCTCGGGATTAATACAATTACGATAGGAGTTCTACCAGATCCAAATGGTACCATTCCAGCACAAACGGTTGTGGCTACTGCCGTGGAAGTGGCAGGTATCAACACAAGTGGGAAAAACTACAAAACGGTTTCGATAGCATCTCAGACAACTCTCGGTGGACAAACCTGGAACCAGACAGCAGCTACTGCCGACATAACCCAACAAGGAACGACAGTAAATGCAAAAGCCGTAGGTCTCGCTTGCAACTATCCAGCAGCTTCGCCCACTACACAGCTCTATGTCATTGTTTATGCAGGACCTACAGCGACATTCGACAGCATAGATAGCACAGACTTCCAACCTACCCTGAAGTCATTCAAATTCTCTTGAGATTTTTCTCATATTTGCTCTTAACGGGAAATTCCTGTGCAGCATCAAGTGAGGACCAGGATGAGCGTTGCTCATCCTGGTCCTCACGAATTTCTCTACAAACGAGAAAATTAGACATATTGATTTGTATAGATCTGCGCCAGATTATTCACCGGAGCACCTAACTTCTGCGATACCAAGAATTGCTCCATTGACTGCCAAATCTTACTATCGTTATAACCCAGCTGACCATTTCCTTTATAGATCGGAATGGTCGCTTTCAATACCTCCAATGCCAGAGAAGCGTCCATGCCTGGAACATATTGCTTACTGATCTGCACAGCATTATTGGGATCATTGATCACATCTCGCAATCCCTTGAGCGTCGCCTGCACAAAACTGCGCACTAACCCAGACTGAGTATGGCTTGTTTGTTGAGTTGTGATGATTCCATTAGAGATGAGAGGTAGATAGTCTGAAACGTCAAAGGTACGTACCTTCATGCCAGCACTCTCTATTTGAAGCGGCTGACTGTTTGAATAACCCATCACAGCGTCTACCCTATGCTGAGTAAGCGAGGCAACCTGATTAAAGCCAATAATTTGGACATTCACATCAGAGAGCGGGATTTTCGCACTGTCCAGCAATGCTCGCAAACCTGTGTAAGTCGATCCAAAACCAAGGGGATCTCCTATAGTGTGCCCCTTAAGATCTGCTAGCGTTTTGATAGACGAATCAGCAGGGACAATCAGACTCACTGGATACTTTTGATAGACTGTGGCAACGTCTACGGCCTGCAAGTCCTTATTCTTGTTGAGTTCACCAAGCAGTTCATCTCCACCTGCAAAGGCAAACGTGCTCTTGCCTGCTATTAGCGTAGCAAACGCAGTATCCACTGTGCCGTGATTCAAGGTAACATTCAAGCCTCCCGCTTTATAGTAGCCCTTACTAAGAGCTACATAGAATGGTGCAAATTGAATATCGGGATTATAGCTCAGGCCAATCGATATACTCTTCAATGGTGTTGAAGATGCCCCGCTTGATGTAGGTCCACTACCACAAGCAGTGAGCAATAGAGTTATTGTCATCAAAATAGCCATCATAGATAATACGAGAGAAGAACGATGATACCTAGACATTGCAAGGAATCTCCTTCCAAATAATATATCATTCATTCGGATGAATGATATACAGAACATGAAATTCTACTAAATTAGTAGATAGCTGCAGCCATTTTCACCAGCAACCAAGTCGCGCTATAATAAATCGCAGCTAGCACAGCCAGTACAACCACAGTGGCAAATAGGAATGATATATTGTATTGGCCCAAAGCCACTTCGACTAACCCACCCAGTCCTCTATCAGGAGAACAGACAAATTCACCCACCAGTGCTCCTGTAATTGAGAGGGTAAAGCCAGTTCGGATAGCAGCAAGAATAGCAGGCAGCGCCAGCGGA
>DASYAN010000262.1:0-11206 GCA_036501345.1 Ktedonobacteraceae bacterium | reverse complement strand
ATCATCCGTCGTGCTGAGCGTATGGCCGTCAAACTTCTGCATGATGGCGTTATTCAGAACACCGAAGTGATACGCTACCTCAATCGCCTCTCCGATCTTGTTTTTATCCTCGCACGCTACATCGAAGTCAAATCCTCGCTGGCACAGTTGCCCGAATGAAAACTATTCTCCAAGGGAAAAGATCGTGATCGTTCTACATGCTATCTGGGATCATTCTGTAACTGGTATGTTTCATCTGTGGGCTGAGTCGTCAGATCTCTCAGTGATTACAACCAGACGAGCGAAAAGACGAACTGAAGAAGAGAGGACTCGTCTGCATCCTTTTGTATTGCCACCTGCTGTCCTCGAAGAAGTGGTAGATGATCTTGTCGGTGGTTTGTTTACCAAAGGTGCTCAAGCAGGAATGCTCGCTCTACGTTTACCTTCTGTGGCCTCGGGACCATTGCCCTCGCCGGAGTTGTTACTGGGTGAGAAGCGCAGTGATTCTCAGGGGGCTGAACTGGAGTGGTGGAACGTCGCCACGTTGCAACTCGATGCCAGCCATGCCCTGGATTTTCTGCTCCGTTTGCCCAGCCAGTCGCCGCATGGGGTGGCCTTTAGCGGCTCATTGCATTTCTGGAGCGAAGCGGCAAAGTTCGCATTTGAACTGATTACGCGCCAGTGTTTTGTCCCATCGTTACAAGAGAGTCAGCGAGGCAATACAGTAATCTACCGTGCCACCTGGGAAGCTGTCCTGTCCACAGAAGACCTAGAACGATTGCGTCTTCTAGCAAAGGCTATGCCTCCGATTTGCTGGGCCTTCCTACCGCCCGGCGAGAAGAAGGCTTCATTATTGCAAGAGATTTTGCTCCATTTTCTCAACCAGTTCATCGATGCCTTTGTGCGTGAGAGCCTAGCTTCGGCTTCGTTCCTACCTGGGGCAAAGCGTAATAGTCGCCGTACTCTACCAGAGCGTTGGTTGCGTGCTCTGGCTTCTCCTGACCCCGAACTAACCGTGTCTTCTGCAGAGTTAGCGGCTTTTGCAGCGACCTTGCGTACCTGGTTCGACCAGATACGGCTGGTACCTGCAGATTCGCCATTTCGGACATGCTTCAAGTTGGACCAGCCTGTGGAGGATCAGCAAGATGCTCTTGTCTGGAAGATCAGTTTTCACCTCCAGGCCAGTGATGATCCGAGCCTACTCATTCCCGCAGAGCAGGTCTGGCAGGAACGATCAAGTACGCTTACCTTCCTCAAACGGAAATTTGAGAATCCCCAAGAGCGTTTACTGGCGGACCTTGGCAATGCGGCGCGGCTCTTTCCCACGATTGAGGAGAGCTTACAAACGGCTCATCCTCGCTCTTTGCCGTTGAGCACAGAGCAGGCATACATGTTCCTGCGTGAAACGGCTCCACTACTGGAAGATAGCGGCTTTGGCGTACTTGTTCCACCCTGGTGGCAGAAGTCCACTGCCCGTGTTGGTGCTAAGCTCAGTGTCAAGCCAAAGAGCACTGACAGTTCTGGCCTGATGGGTTTGAGTAATCTTGTGAACTATAGCTGGAGCATTGCTATCGGAGATACCATCCTCACACCTGAGGAATTCTCACATCTGGTTGCTTTGAAACAGCCGCTTGTGCAAGTACGTGGTCAATGGGTTGAATTGCGCCCAGATCAGATTGAAGCCGCCATTGCCTTCTTCGAAAAGAAGCGTAAAAAGCAGAACATGTCATTGGGTGAAGCATTGCGCGTTGGCATGGCACAAGAGCAGTCAGAAGTGGGCTTGCCAGTTGTTGGCATGGAGGCTGAGGGGTGGATCAAAGATATCCTGGACAAATTGTACCAGCGTGTGCAGTTGACACCGATCGAAGTTCCAGCAACGTTCCAGGGTCAACTGCGTCCCTATCAACTTAGAGGTGTCTCCTGGCTAGCATTTCTCAGGCAATTCGGGTTTGGTAGCTGTTTAGCGGACGACATGGGACTGGGTAAGTGCATTTCGGGCGAAATAGATTTATTTGTTAATGGAATAATAATAAGTGCAAAAACCATATGGGATCATTACGCGGGAGAATCAATCTTCGATGGCGAGGGCTACTGGGCTGATCCTGCAGAACAACTGCTCACGAACTCAATAGATGAAACAACAGGGCAGATTGTACAGACTTCTATCAAACGTTTGTATCGCCAGCAAGTTTCCACACATCTTCGCACTGTTCGGTTAGAAGATGGAAACAGTGTGACGATTACTTATCCGCATAAGCTGCTTACGAGCAAGGGCTGGACCAATGACCTACAGGTCGGAGACTACGTTTGTGTGCCAGCAAAACTTGTGTGGGAAGGTGAGCCTGAAGATTCTGGTTTAATCAAGCTCCTAGCCTGGCAAATTGCAGAGGGATATGAATCTTCAAAGACTCCTGAAGTTGGCATTACTCAAAAAGAGCCTCATATACTTCAGGAGTTGCAAGACTGTTTTTGTTATCTGAGTCAAAAATTTGGTATTCGGATGAATAAGCCTGCCATTGGTTCTCATAGTAGCAATACAGCCTATATACTGAGGTTACACAGCGTGGAGTATCGACGCTTTCTTGAAGCAAAAGGATATGAATGGGGCAATCAGTCAAGTAAGAAACGTATTCCAGATTTCATTGTGCAAGCTGATCTAGACAGTGTTCGCATCTTCTTGCGGAACTATTTTGAGGCTGAAGCCTCTGTCGTTAAGAGCATGAGCAGCATTGAGATTAGTACGGCTTCGTCTACACTTATGCAACAGCTTTCGTGTATGCTGCGACGCTTTGGTATCTGGATGCGTGTGTCTACGAAACAGAAACGTGCAACAAATGGTAGTGGGATCTATCGACCGTATCAGATTGGGATCATAGGTGGAAATGCAGCGAGGAAATTTCTCAAAGAGATAGGCTTTGTAGGAGAGATGAAACAAAAGAAGCTGGAAAAGTTGTGTGAAGCGGTCTGTAATACCAACGTAGAAGGTATTACAGCCTCTGACATAATAGCCGAAGTGGTGGCTATGACGAGATTGCCTATCCGTCATTTTGGTATGCCAACTGTGTATGCCACAGGTACACAACAGTTTTCTACTGCAAGCTTGCAACGTGTGCTGGTCGCGTTTGATGATATTTTAAGCGGTGAAGCGGAACGTATCTATCGGGAAAAGCTACCTTCAAGGTGGACTGTTCAAACGTTGGCTGCCTATGCGGTACTAGATACACAATTCTTGGCTATGACAAAAGCGAAGTTGCAACGTTTATTGGAACAGGAAGTATATTACTGCCGCATCAAAGAAATTGAAGATGTTGAGTATGATGGCTGGGTATATGATTTCGAGGTTGAAGAACATCATAACTTTGTGGCTAACAATATTCTTTGCCATAATACAATCCAAATGATCACCTTGCTATTGCACGAGCGGGAAAATAAAAATGGTGTAGCACAGCAGCAATTGAATCCAACGCTTCTTATCTGTCCTATGTCGATCGTTGGCAACTGGCAACGCGAAGTTCAGCGTTTTGCACCGTCGCTCTCTGTCATGATTCATCATGGGGCCGAGCGACTCTCTGGGCCTGCGTTTGTAAAAGAGGCGCAGCGACATGACATCGTTGTTAGCACATATTCGCTCGTGTTGCGTGATAAAGAACACCTTGCAGAGATTGAGTGGGAAAATATAGTGATCGATGAGGCGCAGAATATCAAAAATGAAATGGCCAAGCAGACCCAGGCCATTAAAAGTCTCAATGCCAGGCACAAAATTGCTCTCACGGGAACTCCGGTGGAAAATCGTTTGTCCGAGTTATGGTCGATTATGGAGTTCCTCAATCCTGGCTATCTGGGATCGGGTACCGAATTTCGCAAGAGCTTTGCGCTGCCAATCGAACGCTATCGTGATGCTGAGCGAGCTGGGGTGCTCAAGCAACTTGTGCAGCCCTTTGTGCTGAGGCGTCTGAAAACCGATAAAGAAATTATCCAGGATCTGCCTGATAAACTAGAAATGAAAGTCTTCTGTAACCTCACGCAAGAGCAGGCTTCGCTCTACGAGGCTGTCGTCAAGGAGATGCTAGAGAAGATTGAGGAGGAGGCGGACGATATGACACGCAGGGGACTGATCCTAGCTGCGCTGGTGAGGCTCAAACAGGTCTGTAACCATCCTGCCCAGTTTATGAGTGATGGGAGCAGCTTGCAACGCCGCTCGGGGAAACTGGCACGCTTGGAAGAAATGCTTGAGGAGGTTCTAGCTGAAGGAGATAAGGCGCTAATCTTCACCCAATTTGCTGAAATGGGAATCTTGCTGCGACAATATCTGCAGGAGACGTTTGGCGTTGAGACTCTCTTGCTGCATGGAGGCACGCCCAAAAAACAGCGTGATATACTAGTGCAGCGTTTCCAGGAGGAACGTCGTGGAGCTCCACTGTTCGTCCTCTCACTCAAAGCAGGCGGTGTGGGTTTGAATCTGACCGCTGCAAACCATGTGTTTCACTTTGATCGTTGGTGGAATCCAGCCGTCGAGAATCAAGCAACCGATCGAGCATTTCGTATTGGTCAGAAGAAGAATGTCCAAGTGCATAAGTTTGTCTGTGTAGGAACGTTGGAAGAGCGTATTGATCAGATGATAGAGCAGAAGAAGGATCTGGCCGAGCGTATCGTTGGTGCTGGCGAGAGCTGGCTCACCGAGATGTCAACGGACCAGCTCAAAGAACTGTTTGCACTCAGCCGTGAGGCTGTAGGGGAGTGATGACGATGAGTGACTGGCGCCCTCGTTACTTCGAATGGGATTACTATTCCGAGAGTCAACCGAGAAAGGTTGACAAAGGCATCAAAACCAAAAGCGAGCGCGGAGCGATTGGTGCAAGCTGGTGGTCTAAGCGCTGGGTACATGCTCTGGAGTCTCTGGGAATGGGTACACGCCTGACACGTGGTCGCTCTTACGCACGTATGGGACAGGTCCTTTCCATCGACGTGCAGTCAGGTCTGGTGAAAGCTCGTGTGCAAGGGTCCCTTCGCGAGCCCTATAAAATTGATATTCGTTTACAACCATTCTCTGATGCGGATTGGGTCAGAGTAATGGAGGCAATGGCGGCCCAGGCGGTTTTTGCTGCAAAACTACTTGCTGGTGAGATGCCCACTAACATTGAGGATGCCTTTGAGTCCGTCAACCTTTCGCTCTTCCCAACAACTGAAAAAGACCTGCAAACAAATTGTTCCTGCCCGGATTGGGCCAATCCTTGCAAGCACATCGCTGCAGTGTACTATATCCTGGCTGAGCACTTCGACGGGGACCCATTCTTAATCTTCAAGTTGCGTGGTCGCTCTAAAGATGAGCTTCTCGCTGTACTCAGAGAGAAGCGAACTGCAATTCTACCTGTTACAGATTCTGCATCCACTGCTCTCGTAACCGTGAATGATACTCAGCAGGAAGCGCTCTTACGTCTGGAGGATTATGCAAGTACCTTCTGGCAGACTGGTGAGGAACTGGATACGTTTGCGGTACATCTCCAGAATGCTACTGTTGACAAAGCTATACTGAAGCGTCTGGGTGATGCTCCATTTTTGCTTGGACACGAAAATATCACATCAGTGCTTTCGAGTGCCTATGATGTGGTGCATACTGCTACTGTAGGCAAAATCGAAGAGATACAGTCTGATATAGAGTTATAGGGTAGGACCCCATAGGCGCGAACTTAAGCCTGCGCTAGTGGCAAAATGAGCTTCCACGTTAAGTAGAAGAAATAGGAACAAGTTTGTCCAAGAGAGAACAAACCTGATGGGACTGCAAACGTCGCTTTCGCGGACTGCCATACAAAAAGCGTTGAAGAGAAGGTAAACAGAGATTTAGGCGTGATCTTGTCCAATGTCCCTGAATAGTTGTGAGAAGCGCTTGAAGACAGATCTTTGTCAAAAGCCATGGACTGAGTTCTCCTTCTGGTATATCAAGAACAGATGAATCAAGACATTGATGAACATGGCGCAGAACATCCCGAGCCTCATGCGCTTCTTGTTCTTGTAATGCCCAAATAATCAACCAGGCTAAGAGACTGCTCTCGCAGCCTTGCGGCGTTTTCGACCGTGTTACATGCATATTCATCATTCGCTTAAAGAGAAGCTCAATTTGCCATCGTGCACGGTAGAGCTGAATAATGTGTTTATAGGACCAAGGACGCTTCGGGAGATTTGTGATGAGTAACGTCCAGCCCACCAAGAATAGCGTGTCAGGCTGGAGTTGCTTTCCTTTCTTCTTTGCTTCTTGCTCCCTCTTTTTGCGGGCTTCTGCTGCCTTTTCTGGTGGCAGTGCTGAAGCAATAATCCGCACATGATACTTTTTTCCTTCATACATACACCATGCATTCCGACAGTGGATACCTTGTTTCACTTGTTTGAGCCATGTAACGACATCAAGGGGTTGACCATATTGATCCAGCAGAGGACAGGTACTCGGAACAAAACGTAGAATAACATAGGATTGTTGTTGATATGCATACGCGATGTTTTTGCGGTAACCATACCCACGATCTGCTATAAGAATGTCAAAGCGTTGTAACTGAAAATGTTGGAGTGACTCCGCTGTATGTTTATCGGTCACATGCACCTGGATGAGACGACTTGCACGCAGATCGTAGGCTGAATGCACACGCCAATCATCCCCGGTCCCACCGATCTGTTTGAGGCGGGTGCCATCCACCAAGATGATGCGTCCCAGTGCAGAGCTGGTTCTCTGCTGTACCGGAACTAGGGGACCTGAAAGCAATGCTCCCAAGAGCCACAGCAACCAAGCGTTGGCCCCACTTAGCCGCTTGCGCCAAGCTGTATCGGAAATGTTGGCTAAACCAAGCAATACCGCCCAACTACCCAATTGTTGGAAAGAAGATACACACAGAACATAGGCAAGCAATGCACGTAAGGCATGTGTCAAAAAGGGGCCATTCTGCTTGACAGTGTTGACCTTGTACGAGCACAAAACTGTCAAGTGGATTTGACGCATGCCTAAGAGATCTCCCACGCTTTTGATTTCTCGACAACGCACAAAGGCTCCCAATCTCAATGCCTGTTCTTCCGTTTCTGCTGGAAGCCGCGTGAGCACTTGCTCTTCCCATTCTTGATTGATCAGCTTGGTCCCTTGTTCCGTTACCTCTGGTGCGCTATACTTGAACATGGTCTCCTCCGGGTGAGTACAACAATACTCGTGTTTTTTTCTTACTCTACCACAGAAGAGACCTTCTCTCTCTTCTCAGATTCCCGCTCTCTTTCTCCTTTCATTGGTCTTTTACCTCTCACGCCCTACTAAGTTCGCGCCTATGAGGGTCACCCCTGCCGCTTCGGTTCACCACGTTATCTGACAGAGCACATGACAGGGGGTTATTCCGCCCAAACGGGTCCCAATTGCATACCAACCCGCTTGCGCTTCAGTTCAAATAAATTCGGCTGTTGTAAAGCCCACAACGTATAATCCCACCATTGGCCGGCTTCTTCTCCACGTGGAACAGTCTGGATAACTGGCCCATAAAAGCCCACATCCGAGCCCTCCAGCGCGATTGTCGGCACTCCAAAGGCGTGATATCGTTTGACGGCCTCTTCATGGTCGCTCAGCACATCCCCAATGGTGCTCTCGTCGGCCAGTGCTGCTTGGACAAAGCCCGCGCCCAGCCCAGCCTTCTCTGCGCAAGCTTCAACCACGCCACGTTCACGAATGCTCTCTTTGTGCCCATGTTGAGCATTCCCCAGCGAGATATAGAGCTTCTCGATCCCTTCATTGCCACTCTGGCGGCGTGCTAGTGCCAAGGAGCGGAGTGCTGCCCAGCCATTGCCGTTTCCATAATCAGGTTCCACGCCCGGCTGCCGATTGACCACTTCCAGGCTAAAGAGCCGCCAGCGCACCTGGATCGAGCGTACCTTGCGTGCCTCGCGTGCCCATAGTGCCGTACGCCAAGCCAAGGGGCAGAGCGGATCAAAATGAAAATGGATCGTGACTGGTGTTGTTCCTTCTTGCAAACCCATAGAAGAGAAAATCCTCTCTTTTCGTTTCTCATGAATTTCTCAGACAGTGTTTGACTCCCATCACCATCTGGCCGCTGCAGTCAGTGTGGTGAGCATGTGCCTGCTGGGCTCCGATCTTGATGTTGGTCTCACTGCCGTCTTTCAACTCTTTATAATATGATCGCCTCTTGCCACAGAGAAGTCAAGAACCTTTGCATGAATGTGTGTATGAATTAGTTGTAGGTAGGGATAGGCGAAGGAGAAAAAAGGGAGTAACCTCATGGGTAAGGCTCGGTTTGTAGCGAGCCAAAGAAACCATCTTGCAAAAAGAGAGGATCTCCCCCAATGGAAACGAACGAGCTAGTCATCCAGTACCAAGCAGCAGAAAAAGAATTGTTGAAAGGCTCTACATCCTTTAGGGTGAAAGTGGTCCAATATTCATATGTCGGCTCCAAGTAAAATGCGCATACGAAGATTATACCGATTACGATAGCCATAGGCTTGTCTCATCATGGTTTTGGTTCGATTATTCTTTCCTTCAACAAAACCATTCGAAACGAGTATGGGGAAAAATTGAAAAAAACGCTGAATGGAAAAGATCTCTTGAGGCACGCATGAAAAGAACAAAGGTTCAGCACTCTTTCACGCTCGCCACAAGTCAGGTTTTCCGTTCAGCGAAAAAAACCCGGTCAGAGTCAGAGGCGCGAGAAGGAGAAATCATTGAAAGACCGAAGAAGTACACCATAGATGCTGAAATAGGTCGATTAGCAATACCCACATTTGAAATAAAAGAAGGCTCTCAAGAAGTATTTAGCGCACAAAGAGATGTTTTTCCAGAAACAGGCTCCAGGGAACATTACCCAACCCCGTGTTTTCGGGAATTGGTGGTGTTTTCCCCCTGTGATGACACTTTTCGGAAAAGTGAGCACGAAATCAACCGGGTGTTGTGGCGGCAAGAGAAGATGGATCGGGTTCAATCCAATATGGTCGAGCGCGAAGGAAAGTTGCTTCAAGAACAGATTGGCAAAAAGGCGGAGCAAATACTTCAGAGCCATGGCTTCAATCCAGCTGGAAAGCTCATTGATGAGAAAAGAGCGTTTGAACCGATAGCTCCGGATTCCTTTCTTCCACACGAAACGGTCTCTACAATGATCGAAGAACTCAACTCAGAGAAAGAAAAAAAGTGGCACATTGATGTATCTGAGTTGCATGTGCACGTTTGAGAAGCCAACGCAAGTCAAAGCCAATATATCACTTGATGATGTTTGTTGTAAAAAGCAAAAAGCATCGGAAAGAAAGAAGGGTTCACCTCCCAAAGAAAAGAAAGAACGTATTAATAACACCATAGCACATATTCAAAGTGGAGCAGGTGATACTTATACATTGAATACAGCCAATGTTACCCAAATGATGATCATTGTTTTAGCATTTTTATTGAATAATGGGCTTATGGGTATCTCAGGACCATTCGTGTTCTTTACTGACGGAGCACGAGATTTACGTGGTGCCATCGAGCACCTTTTTGGTTTTCTCCCCTTCAAAATCATCTTGGACTGGTATCATTTGGAGAAAAAATGCAAAGAACTCTTAAGCATGGCAATCAACGGAAAACAGGCCAAAAATCAGACGTTGACCGAACTGCTGGCTTGGTTGTGGCTTGGAAAGGTTGATAGGGCAGTGCAGGTTTTAAGAGATTTGAGCGAAGATACCATAAAGGATAAAAAAGAGCTGGAAAACTTGATCAACTATTTCAGCCGCAATAGGAGTTGTATTCCTTGTTATGCGCTCCGAAAGAAACTTGGTCTTCGCGTGTCAAGCAATCACGTTGAGAAAACAAATGATTTAGTCGTTTCCAATCGACAAAAGCATAATGGCATGAGTTGGAGTGCATCGGGTTCAACCAGCTTAGCAACGCTGACGACTGTCCGTCGAAATTCCGAAGACAGGAATTGGTTACTCAACCATGACATCAGCTTTCAGTTCAATGCTGGCACTGCAAAATCTGCGGCTTGAATTGTTGACTTGTTGCAAGCAATTTCACAGGTCGAAAAGATTGATCTCCTAGCGAGATCGAGTTCTGCAATTATCCATTCTCTCACAGGGGTCAAGACTTTAGGCAACCGCTGTGGGAGGGCTTGAGAAGCGTCTGGAGCTAGCATCGCGACGGAGCGTGGATTTGAGAATGTGAACTACTTCACATTTTTTTTGTGAAATTTTGTGCATACTTGTATTGGGAGCCTTTTTTCTAGGAGGTATTATGAAAAGGAACCGGACAAATGATGCACGCTGTAGAAAATGAGTCTCAGCTTGTTGCTGAGGCTTGTCTGGGATCACCAAGGGCATTTGAAGCTCTTGTGAAAACCTATGAGTCTCCTGTCAAGCGTATGCTTTATGGAATGACTCAAGATGTACATTGTACGCAGGATCTATGTCAGGAAACGTTTCTAGCAGCGTACCGGGCATTGCCGCGTATGGATGGCAAGGAGTTACATTTTGCACCCTGGCTCTATCGTATTGCTCTGAATCTGGTGCGTAGTCAATGGCGCCAACGCAAACGTATAACCCTCGTTTCATTCTCCACCTTATGGGGAGGCAATGAAGACCAGTTTGAGGAACTGATTGATGACGGTCTGATCAATGAAGATCGATTTGAGGAGCGGGTTGTTAAGCAAGACTTGGTGCGACGTGTTCTGACGCAATTGCCTGCTTCTTCTGCTCTATGCTTGCTACTAGATGCCGAAGGTTTCACATATCGTGAGATCGCAGAGATTCTTCATGACTCACTCCCTGCTGTACGCAGCAGACTCGCTCGTGCTCGGCAGGGGTTTCAACGTATATATCGCAATCTCGATCGAGAAGAAAGCTAATATGGAGGCAAATATTCATACTATGTCACATACTCTATACAGTTTTAATGACTCGAACCTTATTATAAATAAAATACTGCCTGTTTGCACTACTTGTTTATTCTGCGTGGCCCGGAGCCTTGCATGGGCATATATCCTTACGTGAGGCCACTTTAATACAGCTGGCAGTGAAGAGACTTTATGCCGATTAAGAGGAGGTGAGCTGAGGATAAGACGAAGACAAAAGGCCTTGAAGCGTCTAAGTACAGTGAATCAATTATGCAAGCGGGTAGCCATGAGTAGTGAAAATGTTAAATAGTAAGAGCAAAAGCAAGATAGTAGAGACAAAACAAAAACGTGTTGTTAGGCATCTGCAAGATGCTATAGTTCTTCTAGTTTTGGGG